>JANYHM010000104.1 GCA_025359065.1 Synechococcales cyanobacterium GL140_1_metabinner_5_sub
TACCGACTACAGCTATTTTCCCCTCAACCTCGCCAATAATGCCCCGTCCAGGCTCAGAGCGAACATTAATGGCTTCAGTCCATTCCCAGCCTTGTTTTTGAGCCGCATGGACGATCGCCGCTCCGATCGGATGCTCGGACAAACTTTCTAAAGCAGCCGCCACTTGGAGTAATTTGTCTGAATTGTCAACCGCCATGACTCGGACGACTTGAGGTTTGCCCATTGTCAGGGTTCCAGTCTTATCAAAGGCGATCGCTTTAATTTGCCCGATCGCTTCTAACTGTGCGGCATTCTTAAATAAAATCCCATGTCGTGCCCCATTAGCAATGCCTGATAACAGTGCTGGCATCGTCGCTGCCATTAATGCACAGGGCGAAGCCACTACCAAAAAAATTAGGGCGCGATAAACCGTATTTTCCCAAGTCCAACCGAGGAGAAATGGTGGTAGAGTGCCTAGCAGTATCCCCAGTAGCACGATCGCTTTGGCATAGCCGCGCTCGAACCGTTCGGTAAATTGTTGAGATGGCGGTATTTCAGTCTGAGCCTGTTCTACTAAGCGAATTACTCGCTGAATCAGACTACTCTCTGGCGGTTGGTGAATCTGGAGTTTCAACGCACCGACACCATTAATCGTTCCTGCAAATACCTCATCGCCGACGGTTTTTTCAACAGGCATTGATTCGCCCGTAATCGATGCTTGATTGAGTGCGCTAAATCCCTCTGTGACAATCCCATCTGTCGGTACCAATTCTCCTGGTTTCACTAGGACTCGATCGCCCATTTGTAACTCAGTAATCGCGACCATTTGCTCTCGCCCATCTACAAGCTTACGGGCGGTATCTGAGGTGAGACTCATCAACCCCCGAATACTCCGCTCGGTGCGGCTCATCGCATAGCCCTCAAGCACGCCACTGATAGCAAAAATCAGAATTAACATCGCCCCATCAACGATGAAGTAATACTCTTTACGCCATAGCCCCAAGATCGCGGCTCCCAAGGCTGCCACAATCATCAATAGATCTACATCGAGTTCTTTTTCCTGCCACAGGGTAGTCAATCCTTCACAGGTGCTTTGATAGCCGCCGATGACATAAGCAGCGGTCAGAATTAGCAAACTCAATCCCAACCACCCTCGACCGAGACTAAACCAACCAATTAACACCAGCAGGGCACAAACTCCAGCCGCGATTGCATCGGGATGTTCTGTCAATAGTGTTTGCCAACGGGATCTAGGAACAGCAGGGGAAGACATGATCACAAAAATAGATTGCCTTTATACCCTACACCTTGACATTGATGTTAAGGTCAAGGTACATATCTAGATTTGTCAAATATGGACGCTCAATATTTAACAATCAAAGAACTGACAGAGGCAGTTGGCGGGGATATCACGCCGCGAATGGTGCGGCACTATCACACCTTGGGTTTATTGCCACCAGCCCAACGCTCGGATGGTAATTACCGACTTTATACCGAGCAAAATATTCAACAGTTACGGCGGATTGTTGCCCTCAAACAGCAAGGGTTTCAGTTGTCCCACATCCAACAGCTACTCACAAGCGATTCAGGTATCGATCTCAGTCCCAGCCTGATGGCTCAGTTGCAGCAGCAATACCAGTCGGTCATTCAACAATTAGCGCGGCTACGGCATACAGCATCGGCGTTAGAGGGAATCTTAGGGCGAGATGGAGACTGTCAGATCGTCCAAGCAGAAGCGATCGCGCAGTTAAAACTCTTGGAAGTAGAGAGTCAAGATCGATTGGGGGAGCTAGAAGGACTTTGGCATCACCTGGATGGAGAGATAGATTCTCACCCCGAAGCCTTCAAGGAATCCCTACAACACCTGTTACCAGATCTTTCGAGTCGATCGGAGATTGAGATAGATTTGCTCTCTCAACTGGTGCTAGCTTGTGGTGATGTGAGCTTGGTAAGTTTTATCCGCTTGAGTGGAGATGCAATCGCCGCAGGGCGTGAGGCTCTATCAAATGGCTGTCGGATTGTGGGTGATATACCTGCTGTGACGGCTACACTCGATCGCACTCGATTAGCTCATTTATCCTGTCAAGTTGAAACTCTCATCGACGATCCTCACATCACGGGTGTAGTAGAAGCGGAGCAAGCATTCTGGCAGGATAAAGAGCGGCTAAATCGACTCGATCGAGTTCCAGATCGTTCGATCCTAATTATTGGCTACGCGCCTTCGGTACTGATGGCTGTGTGTAGTGCGATCGATCAAGGGCAGATTCAACCAGCGTTGGTAATTGGAATGCCGATCGGTTTCA
>JANYHM010000059.1 GCA_025359065.1 Synechococcales cyanobacterium GL140_1_metabinner_5_sub
ATTTTAAAACGGACGACAGGACTGTCGTTTGCAGCTTGTGGAGACTTAGGGGTTGCCCAGTCATTGAAGCAAGAAATCTCAGGTGTGAACTTGAGAAGCCCCCGTCAGAGCGTACTCGCTTGACGGTGGGAGTAGTCACTCCAACTGACTACTTGAAATGTGTACTAATCCGTTTCATCGCCTCGTTCACATTATCCCGGCTGTTGAAAGCCGAAATCCGGAAGTAGCCTTCGCCCGCAGCCCCAAAGCCCGAACCAGGAGTAACAACGACGTTGGAGTTGAACAGCAGCTTATCAAAGAAATCCCAGCTAGTAATATTGTCAGGAGTTCTTACCCATACGTAAGGAGCATTCACACCGCCATAGACTTGCAAGCCAGCAGCAGACATTTGCTCCCGAATAATCTTGGCATTTTCCAAATAGAAACTAACCAGGGCTTTAGTTTGGGCTTGGCCTTCTGGGGAATAAACCGCTTCAGCACCCCGCTGTACCACATAAGAAACACCGTTGAACTTAGTAGACTGACGACGATTCCACAGTTGCCATAGCTCCACATCTGAGCCATCAGCCGCTTTGGCTGTCAGGGTTTTAGGAATTACACTCAGGGCGCAACGGGTGCCAGTAAAGCCCGCATTTTTAGAAAAAGACCGGAACTCGATCGCGCAATCCCTGGCTCCAGGAATCTCGTAAATAGAGTGGGGAATGCCAGGGTCGCTGATAAAAGCTTCGTAGGCAGCATCAAAGAAAATAATCGAGCCATTAGCCTTGGCGTAATCTACCCAAGCTTGCAGATGTTCTCTGGTGGCAACCGCTCCAGTCGGGTTATTCGGAAAACAAAGATAAATTAAATCTACTTTTTGGCTAGGAATCTGAGCCGTAAAATTGTTCTCAGCAGTGACCGGCAGATAAACCAAGCCGCCATACTCGCCTTTTTCATTAGCTTCACCAGTGTGGCCAGCCATCACGTTGGTATCTACATATACCGGATAAACGGGGTCAGTGACGGCGATCGAATTATTATTACCAAAGATATCTAAAATATTGCCGTTGTCGCACTTCGAGCCATCAGAAATAAAAATTTCATCGGCGCTAATGTCACAGCCTCTGGCCTGAAAATCTTGAGCCGCAATCTTTTCTCGCAGCCAAGCATAGCCCTGCTCGGGGCCATAGCCTTTAAACTTATCTCGATCGCCCATATCTTCCACGGCCCTGATCATGGCATCACGGCAAGCTGCGGGCAATGGTTCTGTTACATCACCAATGCCCAGGCGAATAATCGGAGCATTGGGGTTTTCGGTAGCAAATTTGTTGACGCGGCGGGCGATCTCAGGAAACAGGTATCCGGCCTTAAGTTTGAGGTAGTTGTCGTTGATGGTTGCCATGTGTTGAGGTGCTCTTAACAAAACTTGATGAGTTTCAGTCTACCGCAGTCATCGCAACCAGGCCGAACCTACGCGCCCATTCCCGAGTATTTCTTGATTCCATGCTTCCACAGATAACGATTGATCACCCAAAAAATCCCTGACCACAGACCCATCATTAAAAATCCACGCCCTACATTAACCGGCAAACCCACCAAGATCGCCGCCGGAAAATGAATCATGTAGGGGAAAGGAGTCCAAGCCAAAAAATCCTGCATCTGTTGAGGAAAAAGCTCGATCGGCGCAATCATTCCTGACAAGAACAAATATAGCAAAAACCAAAACTGCTCGATCGCCATTGCCCGCTCTGTCCAAAAAGCACACAGCGCAAACGTGTACTGCATCAAAAAACGCAGAGCAAAAGTCATCATTGTCACTAACAAAAACTGCAATATCGGCAACCAACCCGGCCACCAAGCTGCTTGGGGATACAAAGCCAAACCCAGCAACAGCAGCAAAACAATAAACGGAAAGCGAGCAAAGCGCTCACTAATATGCGAAATAAAATGATGCCAAACCGGATCTAAAGGCTGCAATAACTTAAAAGAAAGTGTCCCTTCTACTACTTCGCGCTCAAACTCATAAATTACCCACACCACGCTAATTTGACGCACGACAAATACTACTAAAAAGTAACGAATGAATTCGATCGAACTCAGCCCAAATTGCCCATCTGCCGCCGCATTTTGCCAAACCCCCATCAAAATAATCGGCGTTGAACCAGCTAAAACCCATAGCCATAGCTCAGCCCGATATTCCAGCATGTAAGCATATTGAGTTTCAAATAGAACTTTAATAATTCGCCACATATTAGCACCTGTGTTCGATCGGCTTTTTTATGATAGGCGATCACAAAGCTTAAACGATTACCAGCAGCTCTCTCACCATTCGGGCAGTCGCAGGAGCCAGCAACACCCCATTCCGATAGTGACCAGTGGCCAGTATCACATTTTGATATCCCAGTAACTTTTCCACTACCGGAGCCGGTCTGCCCACCGGACGCGGACGTAAGCCAGACCACGTATCTAAAATTTCAGCAGTGGCCATAGCTGGGAAAAACTCGATCGCCTGCTTCTTTAATTCCGCAAAACTTTCCGCACTGGGGATAACCTCAGTCCCCACCGGAAATTCTACTGTCGCCCCCACCCAATATTCACCGCTCCCCAACGGCACCACATGAACATCGTTGCTCGTGACCACTGGGTGAAAATCAGGGAAACTGGACAATCGATAATGAATCGCCTGACCCAAAACCGGCATCAACTCCAATGGTTGCTCAGATTTTGCCGTCAGCAGAGAGCTTCCTAAACCAGCCGTAATAATGACCCGATCGGCCTCTACAAATCCCGTCGCAGTATCTACACCCTCATCAGTAACCTGCAAAACACTGGTATTCCAATAAAACCTAACACTTCGCAGCTCCGCCGCTCGCACCAAAGCCCGAGCCATCTGCGCCGGATGAACCTGCCAATCTGCTGGAGAATAAACAGCACTGGTCTGGTCATTGATTTGGAGGAAAGAAAATTGATCACCGGAGGTGCAAGCGAAGCTATCGAGGATTTTTTCCGCCGACCAAATTTCCATCGGCCAGCCCTGCTGAATTCTAATGTCAGCCAAGGATTGCCATTTAGCTAAATCAGCAGAATCAGACAGCAGCTTCAGCAATCCCTGATCATTGTGGGACACAGGTAGATTTATCGCCGCCAACTCTGGCAACAGCCGCTGATAATAACGCAGTCCCTCCTGCCGCCACTGCCAAGCCCGCCCTTTTATCTTCTGACTAATCGCGCCCATCAACAGACCCAAAGCCGCCCCAGTAGATTCTTGAGCCGGACTCGATCGACTCTCCAACACCTGCACATTCCATCGAGAATCCCGACTCAGTTCATAGGCCAAAGTCGCCCCCACAATGCCACAGCCGACAATTACTATCTTCACAGCTCATACTCACAAGCAATCCGGAAACCAATATAGTAATTGCTATTGCCTGCCGCCCACTTAAAACGCAAAGCCGATCGGCAGCTTCGGGCATAATTATCCCAAGAGCCACCCCGTAAAATTCGCTTATCACTCTCATTCACCCAAGCACTACCATCTGTAGGCGCGCCCACATAGCTTTCATGCCAGGTATCCTCACACCATTCCCATACATTGCCGTGCATATCATAAAGACCAAAGACATTAGGTGGAAATTTACCCACCTGAGTAGTTTTTTCGCTCAAAGTTTCCACCAAATTCTTCGGTTGCTTGGGTCGAGTAGAAACGGGAGCCTGAGTCTGGTCAATTTTGGAACTGCGTGATCGATAGTTAGCCAGATGGTGTTCAATTTGATCACCATAATAAAAAGCTGTATGAGTGCCAGCCCGACAAGCATACTCCCACTCAGCTTCACTCGGTAAACGATATTTGTGACCAGTCCGAGTACTCAAGCGACTGCAAAACTCCCGGGCATCATGCCAAGATACTTGCTCTACCGGTAACTTAGTGCCAGGGCGATATGCCGGATTCTTGCCCATGATCACCGCATATTGTTCCTGAGTAATCAAATATTTACTTAAGTAAAAAGAAGGAACCGTGACAATATGTTGGGGTTTTTCAGAACTGCTGCTACCTTCTTCTTGGGCATGGGCACCCATGGCAAACTTGCCCGGGGGCACAAAAACCATTTCTAACTTAATTCCTCCACCCAAATCACAGGTATAAGGCCGATCGCGGGGTATTGCCAACTGATCAGACATCTGGCTAGATGAGGAACCAGATAATTGTCCCGAGCCAGATCTTAAATCAGTAAGCTTCTGAGCAATCTTGGTAATAATGGCCGACTGGTCGGCCAGTTGGGCATCGTATTGAGCCTGGAGCCTTTCTAAAGCGGTACTGCCCTGATGATCGATCGACTGTAATTTTTTCTGCAAAGCGCTGAGCTTAGAATCGATCGGGTTATCAGTGCCCCCCAAGCTTTTTTTGAGTTTTTCCAAATCCCGACTAAGCTGACGCACTTCGATCGACAAGGTTGGTTCCAAAAAACTGTGATCGGCCTGCTTTTCTGCCGGACGCATATTGCCCAGCCGCCCCCGCTGCATCACTTGCCAGGTCAGTGGCTGAGTGGGTAAAGCTTTAATTAGAGTAAGAGTAGTAAGACCGATCATCGACAATTCCACCATGGCGTTAGCATGGTCAAAATCAAAAGCCAAGGGCAGAGATTGCAGACGACCCAAAGTGATCCGACGGTTGGGGTTCGGCAGTAACCAAGCATATTCCGAGGCAGTCTTGATCGGCAGAATCCAGTAATTGCCTCGACTTTCCCGGCCAAAAATCACCTGAGAAGGGTCACTAGCCAAAAAAGATTCTGGAGTGATATTAGCTTCGATCGTATAGGCTGCCAAAACACTTGGCACATCGTTATAAATGTTAATCAGCTTTTTGGGCGACAGATCCAATCGGGGTAAATCTTCGGTCAAAATTTGGTCAAAGACCTGAGTGACACGACGTAAATTAACCGGCAGTTCACCGCGCTGCAAAGCATCTACCAAATTGGTCAGGTAGGCTTCAAGTTCCTGAATGTGACGGGCAATCGAGCTTGACTCTGTCATATCAAAAGATGCGGAGAGAGAGAAAAAGAGGAAATATGAGCAGACTATTCTTAGTTTGCCCTGTCCAGAGTATTTTGGTGCAGAGAATCTGGCATCAGCCAATTTCGATATAATAAAAAGCTAAAGATAAAAACTCCTATACCCATGAATATTTTCAGCGATCTTCTGTTGGCCACCCCCAAGCCCAAAGCTAAAGCAGAGGCTAAACAGCGACGCGGCATCGAGATTAAATCTGAGCGCGAAATCGAAATCATGCGCCAATCATCCAAGATTGTGGCCACTGTGCTAAAAGAAATTCACAATCTGGTAGAACCCGGCATGACCACAGCAGACTTAGATGCTCATGCCGAAAAACGGATTCGGGAAATGGGTGCCACACCAAGCTTCAAAGGTTATCACGGCTTCCCTGCTTCAATCTGTTCCAGCATTAACAACGAAGTGGTGCATGGTATTCCTAGCAGCAAAAAAGTCATCCGCGAAGGCGATGTATTAAAAGTAGACACTGGCGCGTTCTTCCAGGGTTTTCACGGAGATTCTTGCATCACTATTGCAGTAGGCCAAGTTTCCGAAAAAGCTGCACACTTAATTGAAGTAGCCGAAACTTCTTTGTATAAGGGAATTGCTCAAGTTAAAGCCGGAGCTTACCTTTTAGATTTGGCGGGAGCTATCCAAGACTATGTAGAAGCCAACGGCTGCACTGTAGTTGAAGATTTCACTGGCCACGGAGTCGGACGCAACTTACACGAAGAGCCTTCGGTGTTCAACTTCCGTACCCGGGAGCTGCCTAATGTAAAACTGCGAGAAGGCATGGTGCTGGCGATCGAACCCATCATCAACCAAGGCAGCAAGGCCGTCAAAATCCTTGGCGACAAATGGACAGCAGTGACCTTAGATAAGTCTTTGTCGGCTCAGTTTGAGCACACTGTTTTGGTTACTAGCGATGGTTACGAAATTTTGACCGATCGCAATCTGGTTTAGGTTTCAGCCCTAGACACATTTGATCAATATTAAGGCGACTGTTAAAAATGGCAGTCGCTTTCTTCATATTTTTGCTGATTGGATTGAGTCACGCAAGGTGATAGACTCTTGGCAATTATGAATATTGGCTTGGAAAGTCGCTTCAGACTTCAATTTCAAGTCTTTTGGTGGAGCTTTGATGGTCTAACAGATCTCAGTTTCATCACACGTACCGACGCACTTTTCAACAGGTAGTCGGGCGATTAGAGGAGCAGTGTATCTAAAAATGGCTCTAGAACAAGTTTTGTAATTCAAATTACAGCCCCAAGCAGAACCCCTAATCGCCAAAGGTAATCGGGGGTTCAAGTTTAGTATCTATCTGGCTTCAAAACAAATTACTTAGCATTTTGTCGATACCAATTGATCGTCTGCTTCAACCCATCACGCAAGTTAGTAGTAGCTTTAAAACCAAAAGCAGCTTCGGCTTTTTGAGTATCTAAGCAGCGCCGAGGCTGTCCATTGGGCTTATCTGTTTCCCAAACAATTTCGCCTTTAAATTCCATCAGCTCACAGATCAGTTCGATCAGGTCTTTAATAGTAATTTCAAAATTGGTACCCAGGTTAATCGGTTCGGAGTTTTCTAGACCGAGAGTAGCTAGCACAATACCTTTGGCCGCATCTGTAAAATAAATAAACTCACGGCTAGGGCTGCCATCACCCCATACCGGCAGAGTCTTATCACCGCGCTGCTGAGCTTCATCTACTTTGCGGATTAGTGCCGGAATAACGTGAGAGCTGGCTGGGTCGAAGTTATCTTTAGGGCCATAGAGGTTAACAGGCAAAACATAAATGCCATTGAAGCCATATTGCTGGCGATAAGCTTGAAGCTGCACTAACAAAGCTTTTTTAGCAACTCCATAGGGAGCATTAGTTTCTTCTGGGTAGCCATTCCATAAGTCTTCTTCTTTGAAAGGAACCGGAGTAAATTTGGGATAAGCGCAGATAGTACCAACGCAAACAAACTTTTCTACTTTGGCTTGGTAGGCAGCATGAATAAGCTGAGTACCCATCATTAAATTGTCATAAAACAGCTCTGCGGGTTTTTGCTGATTAAGTCCAATGCCACCAACGTGGGCAGCAAGGTGAATAACAATATCTTGGCTAGCAACGACGGCCTTACAGTTAGCCATTTCACAGAGGTCATATTCTTTCGATCGAGGAATAAAAATCTTTTCAGCATCGGCTCCATGAGCCAGTAATTGCTGGACTACTTCTTGCCCCAGAAACCCGGCTCCGCCTGTGACTAAGATTTTTTTACCTTTTAGTTCTAAATTGGCCATGACTGCTTATTATAAAATTGTTTCAGTATCCTACTCGATCTTGATTGTTCAAGCTTGATCTTTTTATTACATGTTTGTATTGTCCAAATAGCGTAAAATGCAATGCAACTATAACCGGAGTAACTGAGAAACACGATGTCTAAACGCGCTTTACTAACTGGAATCACCGGTCAAGACGGCTCTTACTTAGCTGAAATGCTCCTTGAAAAAGGCTACGAGGTACACGGCATCATTCGCCGGACATCTACTTTTAACACCGATCGTATCGACCACATTTACCAAGATCCTCACACTCCAGAAGCAAAATTATTTCTGCACTATGGGGATTTGACTGATGGGGTAACAATCCGCCGAATTTTGGAGATGGTGAAACCCAATGAGTTTTTCAACCTTGGTGCCCAGTCTCATGTGAGAGTAAGCTTCGATGCCCCAGAATACACTGTAGACACGGTGGCCATGGGAACGCTGCGCATTCTAGAAGGCATTCGTGATTACCAACAACGAACTGGTGAGGAAGTGCGATTCTATCAGGCCGGTTCCTCAGAAATGTATGGCTTAGTGCAAGAAGTACCCCAGAGTGAGAAAACTCCTTTTTACCCACGCAGTCCTTATGCTTGCGGCAAGCTGTTTGGTCATTGGCAAACGGTGAATTATCGAGAATCCTATGATTTGTTTGCCAGCAATGGCATCTTGTTTAACCACGAAAGCCCCCGCCGAGGCGAAACCTTTGTTACCCGCAAAATAACTCGCGCGTTGGCAAGAATCGTTGCAAAGCAACAAAATAAGCTGTTTTTAGGGAATTTAGATTCCAAGCGTGATTGGGGTTATGCCAAAGATTACGTGCAGGCAATGTGGCTAATGCTGCAACAAGAAAAACCCGATGATTTCGTGGTAGCAACTGGTGAAACCCATTCTATTAAAGAGTTTTTGGAGGTAGCATTCACCTATGCTGGACTCAATTGGCAAGATTATGTGGAGTTCGATCCACGCTATTTGCGTCCAGCAGAAGTGGAACTGTTGATTGGTGATTCGACCAAGGCAAGGAAACAGTTAGGGTGGGAGCCTTCCGTAACTTTCCAAGAGTTGGTACATTTGATGGTAGATGCCGACTTGCAAGCTTTGGGTCAGCCTTCACCTAGTGGTAAGGAGACCATCCCAGATATTGCGACAGTAAGGCAACAAATGGCAATAATGCACGATTAATTTGGATGTTTAAAACGGAGTGATAGAAATATTTAATTTCTATCCCCTTTTTGTTTGAAAATATAGTTCAGGCACAATCCACTGTGCGCTAATGAAAAAAGCCGTAGGATTTTCCTACAGCTTTTTAAGAACTACTTTACTTTTGGTTGATTACCATTGAACCTGAAAATCTTTCGCGGTCAGGGCTGGTGCACCTTGAACAGTTGCGAACTGGCTGCCTGCACCTAAGCCTGCTTCTTCACCGTTGGCATTGAAGTAAAGGTTACCGCTAGTAGAGTTGTAGATGATTTTGGCACTTCCACAAGCGGCGGCGCTGTATTCAGTTTCATTTTTTACAATTGCGAAGTCAGCAGATTGAATTGTGCCATAGTAACCAAAGCCACCAAATAAACAAGTGCTAAGACCGATCACGTCACTGCCAGAAGTGAAGTCGGTGATAGTAGAGTTACCAACAACAGCGGCATTGTAACCAGGTTGATTGTAAGGAGCTTCAAAGCTGAAGACATCATTCCCTGCGCCACCAGTGAGAACATCGTTGCCTTGGCCAGTTACCAAGGTATCGTTCCCACTACCACCAGTAATTACGTCATTGCCTGCGCCACCGTAGATAGTATCATTACCTTCGTCACCGTTGAGTACATCGTTGCCGCTTTCACCACTGAGCAAGTCATTGTCCTTACCACCGTTGATCAGATCATTACCTTCTCCCCCAAAGAGAGAATCAACACCTTCACCACCAGACAAAGTATCATTACCTGCGTCACCAAGGATAAAATCATTGTCGGCTCCGCCGTCAACGCTATCATTGCCTTCGCCACCGTAAATGGTGTCGTTTCCAGATCCACCGAAAATGATATCGTCGCCACCCAGTCCAGACATGAGGTTAGCAGCTCCAGTACCATCGCTGATAACATTACTCAATTCGTTACCAATACCATTAGCACCAAAGTTAAGAATTAAATTTTCAACATTTGCGCCCAAAACATAATCAACTTGAGTCTGTACTGTATCAGTGCCTTCATTAGAATTTTCGACGACTAGATCACCGGCGCTAACAATAGAATAATGGTCATCACCAGTACCGCCAGCTAGGGTATCGTTGCCGCTGCCATAGTCTCTGATTGCATCGTTGCCTGCGCCGCCGTCAATGAAGTCGTTGCCATCGCCACCATCAATGACATCGTCACCTGCACCAGCGTATATGGTGTCGTCACCGCCCATGCCCATAATCACGTTGTTGGCTCCGGTACCATCTTTGATTAGGTTATTTAGTTCGTTGCCAGTGCCGTTAGCTCCGAAGTTGAGAGTTAGGTTCTCGACGTTAGCACCCAGAACATAGTTAATTTGAGTTTCTACGGTGTCAATGCCTTCGCCGGCATTTTCTACAACGAAGTCGCCTTCGCTAACGACGCAGTAAAGGTCATTGCCAGTGCCGCCAGCTAGGGTGTCGTTGCCACTGCCATAGTCTCTGATTGAATCATTGCCTGCACCGCCGTCGATGAAGTCGTTGCCATCTCCACCATCGATGAAGTCGTCGCCTGAACCGGCATATATGGTATCGTTACCACCCATGCCCATAATCACATTGTTGGCTCCGGTACCATCTTGGATGAGGTTGTTTAGTTCGTTGCCTGTGCCGTTAGCACCAAAGTTAAGAATTAAATTTTCAACATTTGCGCCCAAAACATAATCAACTTGAGTCTGTACTGTATCAGTACCTTCATTAGAATTTTCGACGACTAAATCACCAGCGCTAACAATAGAATAATGGTCATCACCAGTACCGCCAGCTAGGGTATCGTTGCCGCTGCCATAGTCTCTAATTGCATCATTGCCGGCTCCACCAGAAAGAAAATCGTTACCATCACTACCAATAAGAACGTCGTTGCCTTCTCCACCATAAACATTATCACCAGTAGCACTGGTAGTGGAAAGTAAATCGTTCTGAGCGGTGCCAAAAATGTCTGCCATGTTATCAACTCAACTGTTTTGTTTGTCTGTGCTTGTGTGACTAATATATTCAGAGAAGCGGTCTAAAAATTGTGATCTTATACATATCAAGCAGTGATTTACATCACTGTCATTGTGCTAGTGGCTCGTTACCTAGCTGCTCAAGTTGTTTCTGGAGTGGGTGGTAATCAATCATTCAGCAAAACGTCTCAGTCTTTAACTTAACTACGCCTTGTAGCCGAGGAAATTCACTTTAACTTGAGTGTTGTGCTCTCAAGGGAGAAGAATAAAGAGCACAAAATTAGTCGATGATGACATTAGGCCAACAGCATCAATTTCTGCGGAGAGCCTTATGCAGTTAACGATTGTAGCACCTGCTCCCATTGTTCTTGAACATTCACAAGTCTTTCGACATTTGTTCAACGACCATCGTCAATTTGAGCATTTTCAGAATTACTTAACTGGACTGATAGTGCTAGATAACAAGAGCTTAGCAAGTATCATCCGCTGCTTATTAAACAGTTCGGATAAGACTAATCTGTCCAGGTTTATGGGCGAATCGCCCTGGAAGCCAAAAGATGTCAACATGTTCCGTATTCAATATCTGACAGAAAAGACCACAAGCCACAGGGGAAAGGAATCTTTCTTGATTACTGATGATACTCTATGCGAGCATGTTGGAGGTTTATTTGAATACATCAGTCGGCATTATGACCAGGGCAAACGCATCGATTAAAATACCGATAAGGCAGTCAATAGGAGATTGAATTACTGAGCACATAAAAAGCGCCTAAGCAATAGCTAATAAGGATTTGAGTGTATAAGTTGGTTCTTCTATCAACGCTATGCGAGTAGCACTTTCATTAAATAATCATTGTTCATAGATGCTCTATACCTTTTCAAACGGATACTCTTTTTAAGCGATGTCTCTCTCTTTAGTAAACCTAGAGCTAGTCTTCTCAATGTTCCGAAGTTTTCTGCCCCGTTGTCTTTTCGTATTCTTGAACTATCCTCCTTAAAAACTATATCTAAGTACCAATGCAGTTGATTTTCAATGCTACAGTGTGAGCGAATTGCTCCCATCACCTTCTTGACGTTCGACGATAGACTCGATATGTAGTATTTGTTCACCTTGCTTATTTTATTTTTGTACACACGCTCACTTTCAATCATTATCAACGTTTGAGTACTTGCCCAAGCCGATGATATGTAAGCTGCTGGTACTAGCCAGCATCTACGAGTTTCAATCCGGTCATGCCCTTCTTCTGTTGCTTCGCTGTATTCATAACGAATTTCTTCTCCACCACCTACTACTTCTACAAAAGCTTGCTCTATTGCTTTTAATAAATTCTTTTGATTTCCTTTAACCGCTAATATGTAATCACCCCCCTTTCCTACTATTTGCTCTGCGATAGCTTGTTGACAACCCATTGCGTCAATGGTCACAATGCAATCTTCAACTGATATCGTTTCCTACCATTGTGATAGCGGCAGTTATCCAGTCCTGAAAACAGGATGCCAACTTATCAGGCTCAATACAACGGATGACATTATTGAACGTGTCATGAGACGGGATACCATTGGGCAAAGCTAAAAATTCTTTCAGCCAGTCGTATTTAGACTCTCCATACTCTTCAATATCGTTCCAAGTGTCTGCACCACTTAAGACAGCCAGAATGGCAATTACAACAATATCGATGAAATCATGGCTCAGAGTCCATCCTGTTCTTGGGTCTGGCAGCTTTTCCAGTGCCTCAAGAATCTGACTGTTGGTAAAATCGAAAACCTCAGAGTAATCTAAGGTGGTAGGTGATTTCATGGGTGAAAATGAGGTGTTCACACCATTCTACGCCTTAAATCGTTCATCTGCTTCAGCAGTATTTAAATCGATGCGTTTGCCCTGGTAGGGAGCAAGCACAGAGCATAGTTGAGAATCTGATCACTTTTTCTCATGACTTATTGAATCAAGGATGCTCACTAACGGAGTTATTTAGTTCGTTGTTTGCTAAACAACATAAGGGGTACCGCTTAAATGATGCTACTGCTGCTATCTGATTTTTCTCCCCTGAGAGTGCAACACTCAAGTTTAATCTTAATGATTAGGGCTAGTGTAGGCAAAATACTTGCCTACAACCCCAAAGACCATGAGTTTCCAGCAATTCTAAATTCAAACGTTTTATGACCTGAAAGGTCGTGTATTCATGCCAATCGATCTTCTCAAGAAGGTGTCCGATGACTGGAATGACCTAAATCGGTTTTGAATTTGGAATTGCTGATGAGTTTCGGAAATGTTTCAGTAAATCTTTATGTTGAATGTATACCAGTTATGTTAATAATATTAGGAAGACTCATTGAAGGTTTTCAAGATCACAAAGTCGTAAATTATGATCAAGAGGAGTAGACTTCCCAGCAAGCTAATCAATTAACAGGCGCTAGCATATGATTTATGCCTGATGCAAAGTGCTTTGAAATAATGCTTTTATACTTCCGTTAATCGTAAAAAATTGAGTTTTTCAATTCAGTCCAACCTCCCCTAAAACCCTCTTTTTTAGATGTCTCGCCTCAAAACCGTCAAAAATGCCTTTGCAAACTTGTGTCGTGGTGGGGCTGCTGCGCTCGTTACGCTGCTACTACCACCATTCTTAACTCGAATTTTGCCGATCGAAGCCTACAATACTTGGTTGCTAATTCTGCAAGTGGGCACATATGTAAACTTGCTGGATTTTGGAATTCAGACTGCCGTAGGTAGATATGTAGCCCACTGTAATGAACTAGGTGACAAAAAAAAACGCGATAGCATTATTAGCAATGCCATCGGCATTTTGTCTTTTGTTGGTATGCTGGCGCTGATAGCAATAGCAATTGCTGCTTGGCAGTTGAAACACTTATTTCCAAATATGCCGATGGAATTAGAGCCAGATGCTAGACTAGCATTACTAGCTGTAGGAAGCTCATTAGCAATAGCATTACCGTTCAATGTATTTGGTGCAATTTTTATTGGAATGCAACGTTATGACATTCCAGCTTGGATTATCGGCATTAGTAGAATTTTGGGCGGACTCTTTGTCGTATTAATTGCTTACAGGAGCAACAGTATTGCAATGATGGGCTTAGCAATGGGTGCAACAAACTTGTTGACTGGACTATGGCAATTTTCAGCCTATTGGCACTTAGCTAGAGACATCCAGATTTCAGTAAAGAATCTATCCAAAAGTATAGCTTTTGAGATCACAAATTACTGTGCAGGTTTATTGGTATGGACATTGGGGATGTTGCTGGTTAGTGGACTAGATACTGCAATCATTGGCTACTTTGACTACAAGTCCGTGGTGTATTATACACTAGCTGCTAGCTTAACAATGTTTGTAACTGGATTGCAGAGTTCCGTTCTTTCGACAATTTTGCCGAATGCGTCAGAAATCAACGCACGAGGTGATCGAGTTGAACTAGGGAAATTGTTAGTTTCAAGCACTCGATATACAACTATAATGCTTGTTTTCACAAGTCTACCTCTTTTGTTAGGCGGAAAAATACTTTTAATATTATGGGTTGGCGAAAGCTATGCGGCTAATACTGAGGTGCTACTATACATGCTGGTAATCGCTGGTTTTATTCGACAACTAGGTGCACCCTATGCAATAATCATGATAGCGGCTGGCGAACAAAAATTGATTATGCTGTCACCACTAATTGAAGGAGTAGTGAATTTAGTAATCAGTATTTTGTTAGTTAGTAGAATTGGAGTAATAGGGGTAGCGGTCGGAACTATCATTGGTGGGTTTATTAGTGTTCTGTCTCACTTTTTTTATAACTTACCCAGAACTAAATGTGTTGTTCTACCGAATCGTTATACTTTGATAATGGCTGTAAGCAAGCCGTTAATAACAATACTGCCAACTCTAACGCTTTACTTGTTGCTGCCCGACTCAAATCATTTAAGCTGGGTTCTAATAGTTACAAGATTTGCCCTAGCAATGCTTGCTGCTGTGCTGGTAGCCTATTTTTGTGTATTGACCAGTAAAGAAAGGGTGCAGTTTGTGAATTTCATTAAAAATAGGTTGAACAAAAATGTGCCATAGCCACTTGATTTAAGGGCAAAACTTAAGATATTGTAAGTTAATTATTTGAGATAGTACAATGAGTTCTCTGAAAGAAAGATATCAAACTAAAAGTGAAGCTTACTATACCGGGGTGAGAGAAGATGTTTTACCTATGGTACCAAAACATTCCAAACGTGTGTTGGAGATTGGATGTGGCCAAGGAAACACACTAGCACACTTAAAGAGCAATGGGTATTGCGATTGGACTTGTGCAGTGGATCTGTTTCCAGAGGCTATCGAAGTGGCAAGAAGCAAAGTGGATGAGGTTCATCAGGTAAATATAGAGGAAGCAATTTTGCCGATTGAGCCAGGTTCAATCAATATGATTTTATGCTTGGATGTACTGGAGCATTTACTGAATCCTCAAAAAGTGTTGGCATATCTGCATACACTACTAGCACCAGGAGGCGTAATTATTGCCAGTATTCCCAATGTCCGTCATTATTCTGCTTCATTACCACTGCTATTTCAAAACAAGTGGGATTATCAGAGCTGTGGTATTTTGGACAACACCCACATCCGTTTTTTCGTGCGAGATACGGCGATTGATCTAATGAAATCTTCGGGATTAACTCTGGACAAGGTGTTACCAGCTAATCTAGGTAGAAAAGGGGCATTCTTCAATCGCCTATTGTTTGGTTTGCCAGAATCCTTTTTGGCACTGCAGTATTTGGTGAAGGTGAGTAAACCAAATGCAAATTAATTGCTGTGCGATAATAGTGAGTTACAATCCCGCACCAGAAACCGAGATCAACGTTAATGCTATAGTTAGACAGGTCGCAGAGGTGGTGATAGTAGACAACGGATCTTCTACTCCAGAGTCTTTAGAGCTTCTAGCCAAGTTAGCTCAACAACAAAGAGTAAAAATACAGTATAATTCAACCAACACAGGCATCGCTACTGCTTTGAATCAAGGTGTTCGCTATGCGATCAACCAAGGCTATGAATGGGTAGCGACATTTGATCAAGATAGCTTGGCTCCAAGTCACTTTATTCAGACAATGTTGAATGATTATGAAGATTTTGCAGAAAAAGAGTTAGTAGCAATTGTTGCACCAAAATATCAAATGAATGGAGAGATTACATCATTTGCCTCACGAAATTTGGTGGACAAGGGATGCAGCAAAATAAAGACTACTATTACATCTGGCAATTTAGTAAAAGTTAACTTTTTTGAAACATTAGGTTTTTTTGAAGAGTCATTTTTTATAGACTATGTAGACCATGAATTTTGCTTGCGGGTAAGAAGTAAAGGATTGTTAGTTATTGAATCTCACAATACTATTTTAGAGCACAACTTAGGTGATTCTAGTAGACACCAAGTGCTAGCAGTTAAGCTAATAACAACTAGTCATTCACCTGTCAGAAGATATTACAAATATAGAAATTTAGTTAGAACTTTTAAGAAATACTATTGGTTTGAACCTTTAACATTAGTAATCCAATTTAAGTCTGTGTTAATTGAGCCAGTAAAAATATTATTGTGGGAAACAGATAAATTTGCTAAAATATCATCTATATGTAGGGGTTTATTAGACGGGATTATAAAAAAGTAGTAAGGATTCAGATCTGAGGAGGAATAAGAGTCAACTCAGTAGGATCGATTAATGCTTGCCGAAAAAACTCCAACACAGATCAGCAATTCTAAATTCAAAAAATCAAGAGGAATTCGCCGCCTGAGTGGGTTTAGAACTGTATAGCATAAAGTCTACCAGAGCCTGCCAGTCTTCAAATAATGCCAATCAATCTTCTCTAGAAAGTGTCAGATGGCTGGAATGACCTAAATTGGTTTTGAATTTGGAATTGCTGACTAAAGATAAAGCTTGTCTAATTAGATAAAATACATGCAGATACCACATCATAAAATGCTTTTATCACTCATTTTCAGCTTTTCAAGAGGTTTCTCACTGTTACAAATGACATCCATACCTATCATGGATACAGCTATCATACATACACCAATAGGATTGGTCAGGAACGGATTAGTTTGTGATTGTATATAAATAAAAACTGAGGATAAATAAAGAGGTAAAGATTCTTTCGTTCTTCTGATTCTGCACGTTTCAATAAATTTCCTCGAAATGGCAACAAATATTACCATCCAAAATAACAACCCAACAACTCCTTGTTTGTGAAATATTTCTAAAAAAGATATCTCCATGTGGATTGGCCTCGTTGGAACTCCAATACCGAGGCCGTGACCAATCCAAAAAGACAAGAAATCGATCTTACTAAAAACTTCATTCATTGTCGTTATTCTAATTGTATCTGATTCTTCTTTTGATCCAACAGCATCAACGTAAAATGACATAAAAGAAGACGCAGTAGACATGAAAAACAGTGCTACAACAATCAACGGCACAAACCTTTTTTTGTAAATAGATTTAATAAGAAGAGAAGCGGTTAATATGATTATTATTGATATTAAAAATCCTCTAGTATAAGTCATGAATACTGCAAACATCATAATCAAAGCTGCAATTTTACTCCAGATATCCTTGTTCTGTAAAAATATAAATACTCCTATGCAAGGAAAAAGAAATCCTTTATAGAAAAAAGCAGATTCATTACGGAAGAAAATTTCTCCAGATTCTTCAGTAAGGACATAAAAAGTTTGGAAATCTATGACTTTATTTTCCAAGAGATAATAGATAATCAAATATCCTATAGACATAATTAAGGAAGATGTCATGATTATTTTCAGTATCAACTTAACTCTGTTGACAGAGTTAATAGTTTCAGCTAAGAAAGGGAAAATAAGAAAGTAGGAAAAAGATTTTATATCTTCACTAATATTATCAATTGATGCATTATTGATTAATCCAATATAAGTACTGAATACAAGATTGATAAAGAATACGAAAGTCAATGTCATGTATTGCTTACTAACTGTGTTTCCTTTCGCTGCAAACAAAAAATATAGTATGGAAAGAGCAAACAAAAGCATTCTTAGTGTAACAGCGCCAAACGAGGTAAAGCGCCCGCCGCCACCAAGAGATATCTCTAATATAATAGAGAAGAGTAAAGCAATACCTACTTTTTCACGCATTCTTCCTCCGTCTTACCAAGTTTTTATTGTTAACAGGCAATCATTATAACTGCTTTATTGAGTTCGCTTCACATTCAGACTGTTAAAATCTCTGCAATATCCTAAGTTACACTGTGTTTCCAACGCTATACTTGACAAAGCGCACTAGCAAGTTACGTAAGCGTCAAAGCCAGAGCAAAATCTACATCTGGACAGTGAATACTAGCTAGCAGCTTCTCGGGACAATAATTTGTGATGCAGACTATTGGCGAATTTCAGCTATTTAGACTTTATAAGGTAATTGCTTATGGGGCAAAGCTTCTGGGCTTTCACCTCAGCGAGCTGCTTGGCCTTACAATACTCCGGACAGTTTTGAACGCCAACGACAGAATAGGGGTTTCAGATGCCCTCTGAAAAACTGTCCGGACTGTTGCCTTAGATATCCAAGAGATGAAGAAAAGAGAAAGGAATTAATTCGTTTCGAATACCCAAAACCAATGAGAATAAATTGAGAAACAAATTCAGCCTCCATTTTGTTATTATGTAAATATTCGATGCTTTTAAATTGGAGAGGTTTTGAGTATGTCTTCTATACTGCATGGTTACTTCATCTAGATGATAGCAGTGACCATATAAATCGCTAACTAACCCAATCCAAGTATCAAAATGAAATGGCAATGGCAAAATCTTATGCTTTAGCTCTTGTCGAAATGCAATCGAGCATCCATAGTAAGTACTTTTGACAAAATTCTTTACGATTCTTGAAAATTGATTGCCGTAACCAGTTGTCAGATTTAGGAATCTAGAATTGTTCACACAATCATTTTCATCAATGATTTCCATATTACTCATAATTGAAGTAATGTTTGCATTGTTGTTAAAAATATCCAGGTATTTTTCAACCTTGTATGACAGCCATATATCATCATGATCTGATAGGAAAATAAATTCACCTTCAGCCAAATGAATACATTTACTAAAGTTTTTACTAAATCCCAAGTTTTCATTATTAACTAAAACTTTAATTCTTCTATCTTCAAAGGAAGAAATAATATTTATAGTAGAATCACAAGACCTATCATCACATATGATTATCTCGTCATTTTCTGATAGTTGAGAAAGTATACTGCTTATTTGTTTATAAATATATTTTTCACTATTATAAGTTGTCATACAGACACTAATACGAATCATTTTATATCCTCTAAATAATTACAAATTCATTATCATCAAACTTTCACTGATCGATAATTCAATCAAAGTTAAACTACTATAGTATCATTTTGTAGATCTTTGAATTTATCTATCACCCTCTGACAAATCAGAGTACTCGGAATAATCGGCCATCACCAGGTTCTAATTTTACTATAACTTTTTTAGTAGAACTCAAATCACTGAATAATATCCATTTTCCAGTTTTGCGATTTAACTCTTGAATCCTTTTGCCTGCAATACTCACTTTTATTTCAGCTCTTTGTGCATTTTTATAACTACGGTTAGAAACTAAAAAGGTATTTGTATTTCCATTTTCCCCAAATAGACCTAACACAACTTCACTTTTTGACAATACTTTGACCGGTGATTTTTCTGGTATTCTCTCACCGCCAATAGGTAGCGGATCAGTGTGATAGACACCTTGCGAGGTTAAAGACATTAAAGTAGGACTTAAGTTTTTTATTTCTGCATTGATTTTTGCTATAGTATTGGATAAAGGCGATGGTTTACCATCAAGATAAAGTCCTTCACGATAGGCCATATCCCTTGGCTCAGTGCTCCAATAGTAGAAATAACTTAGCCCTCTTCCCCCATAAGCCAACGTCGTATAAACTTGAAATCTCATTTCCTGATCTGTTGGCAATCGCCATGTTTTTGAAAACTTAGCGGCTTGGATAATATTTAAAAAAGGCTTTTTTGCCTCCCTTGCAACATGAGCAATTAGTGCCATATTTAAAAAATATTCTTTACCCTCTTTTTTTTCAAAGAAATTATAGTGATCATAGCTAATCAAATCCGGTTTGATGGTATTGACAAATTGTCTCAAATAGGCTAGGTATGCCATAATCTCTTTATCGCCTAAATTTACTCCATGCAAATGGCTAGGATATTTAATGGTTCCCTGATTAAAGCGAGGTGAAACACCAGTAAGGTCTCTCACAGCAAAATTGGACAGAAGATTAAAGTACATTAGTTTACTAGAATCCTTTTTTTGCATGTAAGCCAATAGCTCGATATAATCAGTAAATTTGCTTGCAATTGGTTCATCCGCAATAAAGTAGCCTTCGAGACTAGAGTAACCTTTGACTTTCTCGATCAATTCATCTAACTTTTTCATTTTCATTGGATCGTGCAGACTCGATGTATTAATCAATTCATCCCCGAGAATGATCTTAAGACCATTTTTTTTAGCAGCTTTCAATCTTTCTACAACGTCACTAAGTGGATGCCGATTATAATTGACAGGAATTACAGTATATCCTTCTTTGGCTATTTGTGGATAGTGGGAAATACTCGGCTCCCCCGCATTCCACAGAGTGATTATGAAGTCTTTTTGTTTCCATCCAGAACCACTAGCTTTTTTAGCTAGAGCAGCATCTACGATTTGTGTAAAATCACCGTTGATAAATCCTAGATTGGCTGACAAAAGAAAGACAACAGCCATTACTAATATCAACAGAAACTGACGGTATTTATTCATAAGTAAAGTCCTCTAAATTACAATTATTCAAGTGAGTGAGTATAACTTTTTACAGAGGAAATTCACCTCACCTGATTTCCTATTGGTGCTGTTTTCATTAGCTGGTCAGTCTGATTTTTATCTTCAGAAACTCCCCCCAAGAGACTGCCTGAAAAGTCAAGCTGATCGCCTGAAATGCTAATTTTACCGTTGAAGATTAAGTGTTAAAGTTCACACTGTCTCGTTGGTTAACAGACTTCTCAAGGATCCTTTGAGAAAAACAAGCTTACGATACAAGAAAAATATTGTACCACACCATTTTCATTGTAAGTAAACTTGACAAATAGCAACATTAAGTATTAACTAAAACTATCTCTTTTAACCAACTTCCGATCGAACACAAATCAATTTTTTCTGAATCAACACAAAAATTGTCCTTTTTAAAAAACTCCAAATTCAAATCTGAACTAGGCTTTATTCTGTCAATCACCTGTACCTGCCTCTCATCATAAAAAATATACTCTTTGACCTTCTCATTCGTCGTTACTAACTTTTTTCCTGCCCCCAAAGTCTCCAAGGTTCTCATCGTCAAGCCAGTTTGCCTCGGATGCTGTATATCCAGCACCGCTCGTGAAGCCCCTACCACCCGCACAATATCAGCAAAACTCATCTTTTCAAAAGAAACTTCCGCTAAGGAAGGAACTACTCCCTTATTCTTTAACTTATTAAACCAATATAAACTCATACCCTGTATATAAAAATAGAAAAAGCAGCGCAAACCTTTTTCTTCACACCAATCTCTCACCTCACGAGCAATACCGTATCTATCCGAATGTGCCGTCCCCATAAAGCACAAATCATACTCATCAATACTAGGATTATCTCGCACAGCTTTATAAATGTCCAAATAAAACAACGGCTTAAACTTAAAACCATAAACTGCTGCATCACCTTTCTCAAAAGTAAATACCCGATTGCAATAAGGCAAAAAATCTAATGTATGCTTACGATTATTAATAGAATCCCACATGTACATCACACAATCAGCTTGCGGCCACCGCAACTTACAGATCTCCAAAAAACTTAACGGTAACGCTTCGGGATTCAACAAAAAAATCACATCAAAATTTTGCTCTATACATCTCTCAGCCACATCATCATAATATTTATTAATAATGTTTTTAGCCAAACTCTTGTGAATTCTAATTAGCCCCTTGGTAATAGAGTTATTATTTGGCCGATCATCTACGTAAAAAACCTTTGCCCCTAACTCCATCAATTTATCTTTAATTGCTACCTCATAGCCAAAAAAGCTAGGAGATAAAAACAGAACAGACTTTCCTTCAAAAACTTTATTTTCTAACATAGTCAAATCAACTAAATTCAAACTTAACATAATCAGGATTAAAACAACAGTTCAACTTACATTGTCTAAATACTGAATAACCTTTGCAGGAATCCCTGCAGCTATTACATTGTTTGCCAACGACTTAGTAACCACTGCATTAGCTCCGACCGTCACATTATTCCCAATCAAAATACCTCCTAGCAACTTTGCTCCAGAACCAATCGTTACATTATCACCCACCAATGGCCTATTTTCAGCACTATAACCAATATCAATAGATTTAGCTCCCAGAGTCACACCTTGAAAAATTACCGCATTTTTACCAATTGACCAAGCTCCAATTACCGTTCCTACTGTATGCGGCAAATACAAACCACCACCAATCTCACAATGTTGAGCAATCTCAATTCCAAACACCACGAAGTTCAGTAAAGAAAACAAATTCGCTAATGGTTTCCAACCACGCTTATAGCAATTATGAGCCAGCCGACATAAAAGTACAGGCAAAAAGCGCAAATTTAGTGATTTTCTCACAACTCCGATAATCGTCGTTTTTCTATCTGGCTGGCCAGTATAAAAAAAATGCCGCTCCAAATCTGCAAGTAAATTTTCTTTCAAAGACATAAAAATTATACAGTTTCACTTTTTCAGCTTTGTTGGCATAAGCCAGCAATCAACTTCCTAATATTATCAGCTTAAAGTGACAATTAGATCTGAAACATTTACTCAAGACACTCACTTGCATACAAGTTGCACTTCAAATTTGAATTGAAGATTACTTTACTGTCAACGGCTTTTTCAAAGCCAGATGTTAGAGCCTAATTTTCAAGAGCATTTGAGATGCGCTGACTCTGATAAGCCATATTGGCTTTGTTATAGTAAGATGGTACTTGCACTTTTATTTTACGGTGAGTAAACTTTCATGAAGATTGTGTTTGCTGGATCTACTTCAGATACAGGAGAAAGAGTTTTAAGTAAACTGGTAGAAAAGTTTGGCGGTGATGCTATTACTTGTGTTGTTAGAGCATCATCAGAAACAACCAGGGTTGATCAACTAGGAGTCAGCAAAGTGGTTGGTAGCATTACAGATGCACAAACGCTGGCATCAGTTCTTAATCCATCCACTATCTATTTAGATATGACTCACCCTAAATATTACCATTTATCACTGGAAGCTGTTATTAACGCTGGAGTACAAAGAGCTTATTTTGTCACAACTACTGGCATATTTTCTAAATACAATCAGTTCTCGCAAATATATAAAGATAATGAACAAAATATTAGAAACAGTGGAATAACCTATACAATTCTTCGGCCAAGTATGATTTATGGTTCAGCAAGAGATAAGAACATGCACAAGCTAGTAAAGTTTCTAAATCGTTTTCCAGCATTCCCGTTATTTGGCGGTGACAGCCTGATGCAACCTGTACATGTCGATGATTTAGCTGATGGAATAGCAAAGTCTATCAATAACACAATCACGGAAAACAAAGAGTATAATCTAGCTGGATCAGAACCTATCACTTATAGAGACATAGTTGAAACAGTAGAAAACAATCTCAAGAAAAACATTTTAAAAATAGAAATCCCTAACAAATTAGCTGTTGGCTTAGCTAAATACTTACAGCATATTCCTGGTTTTCCTGTAACAGAAGAGCAAGTTCTGAGATTGCATGAAAATAAAGTTTTCGACATATCCAAAGCAGTAGAGGAACTTTGTTATAAACCTCGAAGTTTTAAAGATGGAATTGAACTAGAGATGGAAGAAATGAGAAAGCAAGGTTTAATTTGATTTGCATTTACCAAAAATTAGTAATTTTCTTATCTCACTGATACCAACACTAGACAGTTTACCCGATGAGTGAATGTATTATCGGGTACAACTTCAAGCAAAAGTGGAAGAAATCTTGATGAATTTGACTCCTGAAATCATTGATTATGTTATGGGCTATCCCTTCATTCTCAATGCTCTATCTGTCTCAAATTGGTATCATCTCTGGCTGTTGCCATGGCATTGATCTCATAGCCGCAGCCAATCTATGTTCACCACTCTCTAATATAGCGGTTCCGCCTTGGATGAAACGTTTTTACATGGCTGTAAGTCTTGCTGAGTAACGATCAGTTGCACCACACTCAAGTCGGAATTGCTATATTAGCCAGTAAATTACACCTGATGACCAGGAGTTAACAGATGCCATCATAGGTTTCGCTTCTTCAACTCCGCAGCCGCGATCGCCGACTTATCTTCAAACACGTCCTGCGACTTAGCCCAATCCACAAATGCCTGCAAACCCGCATCTAAAGACGTAGCCTGCCAACCAGCACAAGCTTGCTGCAAAGCCGTCAAATCTGCCCAATTGTGCCGAATATCTCCAACCCGGCTAGCTCCAGTCACCGTAATAGAGCTATCACTATCCCACAGACGCTTCAGCAAGTTAGCCAAATCAATCACCTTCGTCGCTACCCCACTCCCCACATTCAAAATCACCGAACCACGTTCAATCGCTGCTGCCCGCAAACAAGCATCTACCACATCTCCCACATACACAAAATCTCTAGTCTCCTCCCCATCCTCATAAATATTCACCGGCAAATTCTGGCGCATCTGATTACTAAAAATTGAAATAATGCCAGTATAAGGATTACTCAGAGACTGCCCAGGTCCAAACACATTCTGAAACCGCAGCGAGATCGTACTAATGCCCAAAGCCTTGCCCATCGTAATCGACATCTGCTCCTGAGCCAACTTACTACAAGCATATAGCGAAGCTGGCTGCGGCACACTCGCCTCCATCGTCGCCACCGGCACAGCCTCAGCTCCACAACTTGGACAATGCAAATCCCATAAATGCTGGTCTAACTGCGCTTTAGTTCGTGGTTCGGGTACTACCAAGCCACATTTAGCACTACATTTGTAGGCTCCTTCTCCATAGATAGACCGAGAAGAGGCAATCACCACTTTCTTTACCTGATGCTGTTCATTGGCTAACACGTCCCACAGTAAGCCAGTACCACCCACATTAATATCTGTATAGTAAGCCACCCGATACATTGACTGCCCTGTGCCAGTTTGTGCGGCAAAATGATAAATGGTATCGACACCTTCGATCGACTCTAACCACATTGCTCGATCGCTTACATTCCCAACAATCAACTCCACAGAACCATCTGCCAGCTCGGCAAAATCTGGCTGCTGCCCATGAATCTGCGGATCTAACACATCTAGCCATTTTACCTGCCGACCCTGAGCCACTAATTCTTTGGTTAGCTTACGCCCAATGAATCCAGCCCCACCAGTAATTAGTACTTTCATTGCCACTCTGTTGCTTATAAGTTCAGGTCAAACATGTAGAAGCATACCATCAGTAAAGGTCTAAGCATGACATCATGGTCGGGCAAGCTTAAAAACATCAATAGGATAAAACTCTGGAAACTGAAGCTAGTAAGCCAAAAGTCTAAAGTGAAGCTACTCAGAACAGTTCCAGATCCACAAATCCACATAAGTGATAGTCTGAGAATGTTTTAAACCGACCCAAGTCTTCTATGCAAAACATCCTCGTTACTGGTGGCGCAGGCTTCATTGGTGGCAACTACGTTCATCTGCAACGGCCTAACCCCAACCGCACAATCATCAACCTCGACAAACTCACCTATGCTGGCAACCTGGCAACCTTAGAGCAGTGCATCAATGAACCCCGGCATGTTTTTGTGGAAGGTGATATTGGTGACAGCAAACTAGTCAGTGAATTACTGCAAAAATATCGTCCCCAAGCTATCCTGAACTTTGCTGCCGAAACTCATGTGGATAGGTCGATCGACAGCCCAGCCAGCTTTATTGAAACCAACATCCAAGGCACCTTTAACCTCTTAGAAGCTACCCGCAGTTATTGGAAAGAACTAGATATTCCAGCCAAAGCCGCGTTCCGCTTTTTACACGTCTCCACAGACGAAGTATTCGGCTCTCTCAGTGCCACCGACCCAGCCTTCACCGAAACTACCCCCTACTCTCCTAACAGCCCTTACTCCGCGTCCAAAGCCGCATCGGATCACTTAGTTCGCGCTTATTTTCACACTTACGGCCTGCCCACCCTAATTACTAACTGCTCTAATAATTACGGTCCCTACCAGTTCCCAGAGAAACTGATTCCCTTGACCATTTTAAATGCTCTGAGTGGTAAACCTTTACCAATTTATGGCGATGGTCAAAACGTCCGAGACTGGCTGTATGTGACCGATCACTGTCGGGCGATCGACTGCGTGCTAGAGCGGGGCAGACTGGGTGAAACCTACAATGTGGGTGGTAACGCCGAGCGCAACAACCTGTGGTTAGTCAAGCAACTTTGCAGCATTTTAGATGAGCTGTTACCCATTTCCCCCAACTGTCCCCACGAAAAATTAATCACTTTTGTGCAAGACCGGCCAGGGCATGATCGTCGATATGCAATCGATTGCACTAAGCTCAGCACTGAACTGGGCTGGCAGCCCCAAGAAAACATCACATCAGGACTACGTCAAACCGTTCAATGGTATTTGGATAATCGCCAATGGTGTGAAACTGTTACTTCCAACAAATATCAACAGCAGCGCCTGGGAGTAACAGTATGAAGGGCATCATCCTCGCTGGTGGTTCGGGCACTCGGTTGTATCCAGTCACCAAGGCTATTTCTAAGCAGCTCATGCCGGTTTATGACAAGCCGATGATTTACTACCCTCTTTCGACCCTAATGCTGTCGGGAATTCGGGAGATTTTGATCATCACCACCCCCCACGATCGACCATTATTTGAGCAGTTGCTAGGCGATGGCAACCAGATTGGCATTGATCTTCAGTATGCCGAACAGCCCAGCCCTGATGGACTAGCCCAAGCTTTTATTATTGGCAAAGATTTTATTGGTTCTGACACAGTGGCACTAATTTTGGGGGACAACATTTTTTATGGCGACTACCTGAGTACTCGGGTGCAACGAGCTGCTGTGAGTCAGCGAGGAGCTACGGTATTTGGCTATTATGTTAGCGATCCAGAACGCTATGGGGTCGTGGAGTTCGATAAGAGTGGTCAGGCGATCTCGATCGAAGAAAAGCCCACTAAACCAAAATCTAACTACGCAGTGACTGGATTGTATTTTTACGATAACCAGGTGGTAGATATTGCCCACAATATCAAGCCCTCGGCAAGGGGCGAACTAGAAATCACCACTGTCAACCAAATCTACCTCGAACGCGGCCAGCTCCAAGTAGAGCGTCTCAGTCGCGGTGTGGCTTGGCTAGATACTGGCACTCATCAAAGCTTGCTACAAGCAGCTACCTTTGTGGAAACTATCGAACAGCGCCAAGGCTTAAAAATAGCCTGCATTGAAGAAGTAGCTTACCGCATGGGCTACATCAGCAGCGAAGAAACCATAGCGATCGGTCAGACGATGGCCAAAAACTCTTATGGTCAATACTTAATGACAATTGCCAACGAACCTTTTGAACTTAAAAAATAATGAAAGTTATTACTACCTCCATTCCTGAAGTCATTGTCTTTGAACCACCAATTTTTGCTGATGATCGAGGGCATTTTCAGCAGACCTATCAAGAGCGGCAATATCGAGAAGCCGGAGTTCCGAAGCCTTTTGTTCAGGATAACCAGTCTTATTCGATCGCCAAAGTTCTGCGTGGCCTGCACTTTCAACTTGCTCACCCCCAAGGTAAATTAGTTCGTGTCACCAAAGGCGAAGTCTTTGATGTGGCCGTAGACCTGCGCAAAAATTCTCCCACTTTTGGCCAATGGCACGGCGAAGTTCTATCTGCTGAAAACCGCCGCCAGATGTACGTGCCCGAAAACTTTGCTCATGGTTTTTGCGTACTAGGTGACTGTGCAGAGTTTTTATATAAGTGCACTGATTTCTATCATCCCGGTGACGAAGTGGGTTTAATTTGGAACGATGCTGAAGTTGGAGTTCAATGGCCAATCACCGATCCATTGCTTTCTGATAAAGACCAGAAACTTCCCAGCTTGGCTCAAGTAATGGACGTTTTGCCAAACTATTAACTCAAACCCATGCTCCAACTTCTTACTCCGGCTCTTAGTTTACCCCTCAGCCTCCTGGCTGTATGGTTTGTCATAAAACGTTTCAGCAACCAGCTTTTAGATATCCCTAATGATCGATCGTCTCACACTCAACCCACACCCCGAGGTGGTGGCTTAGGGTTTATCATCGCCTTTGTTCTCCTTGCTCCGCTGGTTTTACCAATAGCTGCTTTACTACCGCTCTACCTCACTCTCACTCCTTTGGTGATTGTCGGACTGGTGGACGACAAACAGGGTGTAACTTCTAAGGTGCGCTACTTGGTACAGTTTTTAACCGCCAGTATTGCAATCTGGTTTATGGGTGCTTTTGCTCAGCCCTGGCTCACTAACCTGGGTTTAATTGGTCAGGCGATCGCCGTTATCCTCACGCTTATTGCCTTTACTGCCATCATTAACTTCTATAACTTTATGGATGGATTAGATGGCTTAGTTGCGGGCTGTAGCTTTATACAGATTTCATTTTTAGCGCTGTATCTCCATCAGCCCCAGCTTTGGGTTCTTTCTGCTGCTATTTTAGGATTTTTATACTGGAATTGGTCGCCTGCTAAAATCTTTATGGGTGATTCTGGCAGTACTTTTTTGGGTGCAATTATTGCCCTTAGTCTAATTTCAGTCCAAAACCCAACTATCGCCTGGTCAGCACTGACAATCACTCTGCCCTTAGTGACCGACGCTATTTACACCCTTGCTCGCCGCTTACTCAAAAAAGAGAATATTTTCCAAGCTCACCGTAGCCATCTCTACCAGCGCCTACAACAAACTGGCATTAGTCACGCTACTGTGGCCAGCTTATATATTGGAGTCAATTTATTGATCGGGGTATTAATTTACACCACTAATTATCTGGGGGCGATCGCTAGCGTAATTTTTACCCTCAGCTTAATTGGCGTTGGTGAATTGTATTTACAAAAAAAAACTCAATCGATCGCTCAAACAAAATAATCATTCTGGGTCAAAAATAAAGCAATGCTAGATGTAATATACCAAAAAACAATTTCTGGATTTGGTAGCAAACAAAAGCTCCAGCGATTGCTAGCTCAGATATCTTTTAAACTAATCAAAAATATATCTAATTTTTATGACCCTTTAATCAATTATCCAATTAAAGGCCATCAATTAAAGCTCCCAATCTCTCATGCTTTGCCATTAGTTTTACAGTATTATCCAGACTATTCTGACAATTTATTCCGATTAGCAAACTGTGTTTATAACAAGTATCCAGATCTAAAGATTATTGATATTGGAGCTAATATTGGTGATTCAGTTTTTATTATTAGAAACCAAGTATCTTGTCCAATTCTGTGTATTGAGGGAGATCCGGTATTCTTTAAGATTTTGCAAACAAACACAGTTAATTGTAAAGAAGTAGTCATTAAGCAGGTCTTTATTGGTGAAAAAGATGCCAATGTAGAAAAGGAATTAGTAATTGTCGCAGGCACTGCACATTTCACAGATTCTAGTCATACCAATACTAAGTTCAGAAAACTCTCTAGTATTCTCTCTGAAGAGAATTTGTTTTCTCAGGCTAAATTATTAAAAATCGATACTGATGGATTTGATTTAGCTATTCTTAGAGGCTCAGCAGACTTTATTCAATCAGCGAAGCCCATATTGTTTTTTGAGTATGATCCGTTCTTTTTAGCGAACCAAAAAGAAGATGGAATTTCTATCTTTGCAAGATTACAAGCCTGGGGTTATCACAGCATAGTAATTTATGATAACTTTGGGCGATATCTAATAACTTTACCTCTTACCGAAACCAATCAAATTGCTGATATGCACAGATATTTGCTCAACCGCCAGGGTGAATATTACTATGATATTTGTGCTGTGCAGGCCGAAGATTTGGAAATTATTCAACAGTTAAGAGAAATTGAACTATCGTTGGCCAAAACCATTTAAGAGCAGTGTGGCAGTCGATAAAGTGTTACCATACTTACTCTTTGATCCTCTCACCAGATACCGGCATCTCGATCGGCCACATCATTATGACCTCTTCAGCTCTGCAATATCTGCCTGCTCGCGGCAGCGCTCCTAACCAAGAAATACTGCCTCTCACCGCCCGTGTTAACGACCAAGACAGCCTAGAAATTGGCGGCTGCTCGATCGATAGCCTAGTGCAAAAACATGGTTCGCCCCTGTACATCGTAGATGAAGTGACTCTGCGCACAGCCGCTCAGCAATACAAGCAAGCTTGGCAAAAATACTATCCCGGCGAATCTTTGGTGATTTATGCTTCCAAAGCCTGGAACTGTCTGGCCATTTGCCACATTGTCACCAGCGAAGGATTGGGTATTGACGTGGTTTCTGGTGGTGAGTTGCTGACAGCGCTGCAAGCGGGCGCTAAGCCCCAGCAAATTTACTTCCATGGCAACAACAAAGGTGTGAATGAATTGCAGCTAGCGATCGATAAAGGCTGCAATATCGTCGTCGATAACTGGTGGGAAATCGAAACCCTTAGTACTTTAGCAACTGCTCAGCCCGTCTCGATTATGCTGCGCCTCACGCCAGGGATTGAGTGCCATACCCACGAATATATTCGCACTGGCCACCTAGATAGCAAGTTCGGCTTTGACCCAACTCGCATTGACGAGCTATTTACCTATTTGAGCAAGCAAACTCAACTGCGTTGCATCGGACTCCATGCCCACATTGGTTCCCAGATTTTTGAGCAACAGCCCCACCAAGATTTAGCAGCGGTGATGGTGGGCTGGTTTACCAAGGCTCACACCTATGGATTACCAGTCAGCGAAATTAATGTAGGCGGCGGGTTAGGTGTGAAATATACCGAAAATGACGATCCTCAAAGTATTGATACTTGGGTGCAAGGAGTCGCCGCTGCTTTGGAGGCTGCCTGCAAGGAAGCTAGCCTGACTCCACCTAGAGTTATTTCCGAACCAGGTCGATCGCTAGTAGCTAACTCCTGTGTCACGGCATACACGATCGGCAGCAACAAAGAAGTCCCTGGCATCCGCAGATATCTCGCCGTAGATGGCGGCATGTCTGATAATCCGCGCCCCATTACCTACCAATCGGTCTATCGCTGTGTGGCGGCCACTAAGATGTCGGCTCCTTGCACCGAAATCGTCACGGTAGCAGGTAAGCACTGTGAATCAGGGGACGTACTAATACACAATGCCTCTTTACCACCCACCCAACCTGGAGATATCTTAGTTGTGCCGGTAACTGGAGCCTATAATTACAGTATGGCCTCCAATTACAACCGCATACCCCGGCCAGCAGCAGTTTTGGTCAAAGACGGTAACAGTGATGTGATTATCGATCGAGAGACCTATGCGGACTTGGTGAAGCATGACCAACTGCCAGAAAGACTAAGATAGAGCTATGACTGAAAAAAAAACAGAGAAAAAAACCGGAATCAAAATCCTTGCCGATAACCGTCAGGCCAGATTTCAATATGAATTTTTGGAAGTCTTTGAGGCTGGCTTAGTTTTGACCGGCACCGAAGTCAAATCGATCCGTGCAGGCAAAATCAACCTGCGAGATAGCTACGGTCTACTCCGCAACGGCGAAGCCTGGTTACTGAATGCCCACATTTCTGCCCACGCCACCACCAGCACTTTTTTCAACCACGAACCCACCCGCACCCGCAAACTGCTGATGCACAAAAAGGAAATCAGGGAGTTGATTGGCAGCGTTGATCGACAGGGTTTAACTTTGGTGCCAGTCAAAATGTATCTGAAAGATGGGCGAGTGAAAATTTCGATCGCGCTGGCACGAGGTAAAAAACTTCATGATAAGCGTGATGACCTGCGCAGAAAAGATGACCAAAGAGATATGGCTAGAGCAATTAAGCAACACCTCTAGATTTTAAGAACAGCAAAAAATAGTTGATCGTCAAATCAAATCAACAACCAAGCATCCCCCATGCGCAGCGACACCATCTTCCACCAAATTTTTTTGCGCTACCCACAATTGCTCTTCGAGCTACTCCCCAATCCTCCCGCTGACACTGCGGGCTACGTATTTGACAATTGGTTCGCCTAAAACCATCCCCCGGTGCAACAATCGATCACCAGTTATCTGTGAATGGTCGGCACGATGCATCGTACAGCGGTTATCCCAAATCACAATGTCGCCGGGTTGCCATCTGTGACGGTAAAGCCTGTAATGGCGAATTGAATGCTGATAGAGCAGCCTGATAATTTGCTGTGCCTTGTCACTAGTCATGCCTGAGATAGATTGACATCGTTTCGGGGTCGATAAAAATAAGGCTAATCGACCAGAAAGAGGATGCCGCAAAAACAAAGGATGCCAGCTTTCTTGATGTTCATCTAATACGACTCCAGTGACAATATGGAGCACCTGCGCATCGGCAAACTGCTCTTGCACCGTGCGGGGCAAGGTATCATAAGCATGGTATTGATCCGAAAACAGTGTGTCTCCACCCGATGCAGGGATAGTTAGAGCACGTAATGCTGTAAAAGCAGGCGGTTTAGCAACATAGCTAGTGTCTGTGTGAAAAACGCTTTTGGGTGGACGATCTCGTCCAATATTGCTAACCACATTCAGATCTGGCTGATGCAATACGGGTGTCTCGCCTTCCGTAAAAGTCATCGGTCCCAATCGGCTCAAAAAAGCCACAAAGTCTGCATCATTTACTGCTTGCTTCCGAAAGACGACTAAACCATTGTCCGCGATCGTGTGTTTTATATTGATTAAATCTCGATCTCCGATCTCAGTAATTTCAATCCCATTTACCTCGACTCCAAATGGCGATAGTGCGCTAAAGTCAATGTTTTTTATGTTCATGATTTCTGGCTATACAGTTTGCTTAATACTTTGAGATGAATTACCTACAAGAAGCTTTCTTAGCCCATTAAAATCTAGTTGATTGACTAAATAGCTAGCTTCTTTGAAATCATGATGAGCAGTATTTATATTAGGAAAAGCGACACAATTTAATCCTGCCGATCTTGCTGCTCTTATTCCGTCTAAATTATCTTCGATTGCAATGCAATCAGCCGATCTTTCCCCAAGCTTTTCTAGAGCCAAAATGTAGGCGGCTTTGTCTGGCTTAAGACGATCAACGAGATCGGCATTTGAGATAAAGTCAAAATCATTCACTTGAATACTTAGGCGCAAAGCTTCCATCAGCGCCGAAATATTTTTTTGAGTAGTTGTTGTTACAAAAGCAATCTTCAAGCCTTGACTTTTTGCACCCTGAATTGTTTCGACCACGCCTGCACGAGGCTCAACCTGAGATTTGGTTAAAATATCTTGAAAGAATTCCGACTTCGATCGATGAACTGCTTCAGCATCAACTGTTTGTCCGATTGAATCTGCGTAGTTAGCAACTCGATTTCGACCGCCGCTTTTTTCTAGCATTGCCAGATAGTCTTCTCGATGCCAATGCCAGTCGAGTTTGTGAGCCTTAAAAGCTTGATTGAAAGACTGCCTTTGTAGTTCGGATGTGTCTATGATCGTACCAATAGAGCCAAATAAAATAGCTGACATAGAATTCCTCAGTTATTTATGATTTCCAATTATATGTTACCGTCGGCTCTTCAGAGCGCTGATAATAACCAAATTTCTGTGGGTGCTTGGTGGCGTGCATCTAACCATGATCGCCATCCTATTTCTCAGTTGAATAATGTCTGTAATATTTATGAAAATTCACTAAATTTCAGCAACAACCCTATAAATGGCAGCAGTAATTGCTTGAAGTTCTGATGGTTCAATTATATACGGTGGCATCGTGTAGATCAGATGCCCAAATGGACGTAGCCATACTCCCTCTTCTACAAAACGCGGCTGAATCGTCTGCATATTTACCAGATTATGCAGCTCCACTACTCCGATCGCCCCCAATACCCGCACATCCTTAACTGCCGCTAAGCTTCGACAAGGTTCTAATTCAGCTTTAAGCTGTGATTCAATCGATCGGATTTTAGACTGCCAATCATAACTTTCTAACAAAGCCAAATTTTCTAGCGACACGGCACAGGCCAAAGGATTCGCCATAAACGTGGGACCATGCATAAACACTCCGGCTTCATCGGTGGCAAAACTGGCGCTAATCTCTTGTGTAGTCAGAGTTGCTGCTAGAGAGATAAAGCCCCCAGAGAGTGCTTTACCCACACATAAAATATCTGGACAGACCTCGGCGTATTCGCAGGCAAACATTTTACCCGTTCGACCAAAACCAGTAGCGATCTCATCTAAAATCAACAAAACATGATATTTTTCACACAGTGCTTTAGCTTGTCGCACATACTCTGGATGATAAAAGCGCATCCCCCCAGCATTTTGTACTACTGGTTCTAGAATAGCTGCGGCGATGTGGTCATGATGTTTTGCCAGCAACGTCGCAAAGCTCTCAATATCCTGCTTTTGCCAATCTTGATCAAACTTAATCTGCGGTGCCGCCGCGAAATATTGCTGGGCTAAAATATTGCGAAAAAGATGGTGCATTCCATTTATTGGATCGCATACTGACATTGCTGCAAAAGTATCTCCGTGATAGCCATTCCGAATGGTCAAAAAGCCTTGCTTTTGAGGTAAACCACGATTGTACCAATATTGCACCGCCATTTTCATGGCCACTTCCACAGCAACCGAACCAGAGTCACAAAAAAAAACCTGCTGAAGCGCCGCTGGTGTTATGGCAATTAATTTCATGGTCAAATCTACTGCTGGCTGGTGGGTCAGGCCACCGAACATCATATGAGACATTCGATCAATCTGGGCATGAGCAGCTTGATTTAAGCGAGGATGGTTATAACCATGAATACAAGTCCACCAAGAAGAAATCCCATCAACTAGCGATCGACCATCCATGAGCTGAATATGTATGCCCTGTGCCGACTCCACTGGAAATACTGGTAAAAGATTAGGCATAGCCGCATAGGGATGCCAAACATGCAGGCGATCGAATTCTAGAAGCTGCTGTAAAGATTGCATAAGTTGTAGAAAATGCTGGGACTCTAAGCAAGCCATTTTAGCACTTGCAAACTTTATCCCTGTGGGCGGGCGTTGCTGAATTAGAGTATGAAGGTGTAAGTCAAAGACTGACCTAACATTATTGGTACCTTTAGTTCATATCAAAAATCAGCAACGCCCATAAATACTGTATTGTATGTATTTAGGGTTGGGTAACGTTCTTTTTAACAGCAAGATTCCCTGGAAACATCACTGCGTATTAATTTTAAATTATGGAGTAATTTTTATGATAGCCGCACGAGATAACGAAAGATACTTTACACCTGAAGAATATTTTGATTGGGAAGAGCAGCAGCTAGAGAAATATGAGCTAATCGATGGTCGAGTTTATGCGATGACCGGAGGAACTAGAAATCACAGTGATATTGCAGGTAACCTCATCTTGATTGTCAAACCCCATCTTCGGGGTAGCAGTTGTAAAACTTATAATTCTGACTGCCGAGTAAATATTCTTAATACGCCTAACTATATTTACCCCGATCTGAGCGTTACCTGTGATGCGAGAGATGCCTCTAGTACCCAATATATTACCTATCCCTGCCTGATTGTAGAGGTTCTATCGAACAGCACTGAGGCTTATGACCGAGGCAAAAAATTTGAGAAGTATCGCCGCAATCCGAATCTAGTAGATTATGTTTTGGTTAGTTCTGATGAAATTGCGATCGATATCTATCATAAAAATGCTGCTGGCGAGTGGGTAATTTACAGCTATCGATCGGGCGATTTAGTGGTGCTACAAAGTATCGATCTGAGTTTGCTGATCGAACAATTCTATGAGGATATTATTTTTGAGCCACAGTCTTAGGACTAGTTAAAACATCATGACAACGTTTTGATAAAATAACTTCACAGCACACCTTCAACCAATACCAAGCTCATGGAAATCACCACAGCAGCTCATTGCCATGCAAATTACTGAATATCCACGGTGGTTCAAAAAAGCGATGAATTTATAGTTGTTATAAAATCTACAAGCCGCAGAGCGTGTCAATATCGGTCAAAGTCGTCTCCATCACCGCCAAAATATCTTTACCGATCGGCGGACGTGGCTTAGAATTCTTAGTAGAACCTTGGGCAACAATCAAAGCACAGCGGAAATCGTTGCTAATACAACGACTGCGCCATAGCTCCACCTGGGCATGACTAAATTCCCCTACAAGCTGTAACTGACCATCAGCCAAAGCCACTACTCCAAGCTGTACCGGTGCCCCTTCAATCACTTCAAAAGCTAGACCCCGAATACCACCGGCAATATTAATAAATTTCATAATATTCCCAGCTTTCAGCTTGGTAGTTTGCACCATCATCACCGGCAAACCATCAGCATTCACCTTATCCATGTTCACGGTAAAAGTCGGCACCAACGACTGCAAAGACTCTAGGAAATGCACCGGCACAACGCCAGTACTAATCAACGAATGCTCTGGCACTAAATCATCTTGAATATCCAAATCACAATCGCTGTCGTCATCACTCATATCTCGCAGATCCTGCACCAAATCTGGCATGGTGCTAACGATCACATTCACCGTTTTGGGATCAGCCGGAATAGTATCAGGAATAGTTATCCGAAATTTTTGGCTAATGTTTGCCAATTCATCTCGTTCTAACTTCCCTTTGTTTTTCTCAAAAAAGCGCTTCAAAGCCATCAATGCTGTATAAGTAGCCAGCACTTCTTCTGGATCCAACACTGCCCGCATTCCTTCTAAGGGATGAATAGAGCCATAGCTCACATCATCAAACTTTGGCTCCTTAGAAGACCGCACCAAATGGGGCATATGGGGATTTTCGATATCATAGGTGCAAAAAATACAATCCTGAGATAGAAAAACCTTTTCCATTTCTTCCATGGCCGTATCTGAGCAAGCCGCTAACCGAAACTGGCGTAAGGAGTCGATCGATCTATACAGCAGCACCCCATGCTCTTGCCCCATCATCCCCAGCACCGTGGCATAAAAACTCCCCACATCCCAGCAGTTCAGCTCAATCTGCAACACCTGATGGTCTTCTATCACCTGCCAAGGTGCCGCATCCCACAGCTCATTAGCTACCGATCGCATCAACTGCTCATAAACTGCCGGTAGGTCTGGCTCCCGATTTTGGTGAAATTCTTCAAAGCGAGCAAACAAATGCTCCACCATGGGCAACTCCGCAGCATATTCCACCGCAATCTCTAGGTCGCTTAAAACTCCGCGCAAATAAAATTGCTCCTCCCGATCGCTCACCAACACCTTCTTTGGTCTGATCTGCGGATAAGGCCCCTGAGGATGCTCTATTGCCTTGATTAACCCCCTCACCAATGCCTCATGGCCAAAAGATTCATCAGCAGTCTCTAAGCTGCGGGCAGTGCCTTCTGACCCATCCATCCAAATCACCATGTGGGGAGCCGATTCACCACTGCTCGGTAAAGGTAAAGATATCCTGGCACCTTCCCAGACATTGGGCACTTGGGGCAGACGTTTCAACCTTCTGATAGTGGCGGCACTCAAACTCATTTCTCTACTACAGCCTCATGTATAGATGCTGTCCCTGATATCGATCGACCCCCAAATTCTACCTGAGGTCAAGAATCTTGGCAGCCGATTACCATGAAGACAGAGAAAAGTTAACATAGAGGGTACAGTAATAACAAATCGTCCTTCTCGGAGTCTATAGATCATGACCCAAGCTCCCTCTCCTACCAAATCCGGTATTCAACTAACCGAAGCAGCTTTAAGCCACGTCAAGGCGCTCCGTGACCAGCAAGGTAATGATCTCTGTTTGCGGGTTGGTGTCCGCCAAGGCGGTTGCTCTGGTATGTCTTACCTCATGGAGTTTGAAGATATCAGCAATGCCCGACCAGATGATGAAATTTTTGACTACGATGGCTTTAAGTTAGTCTGCGACCGTAAGAGTTTGCTGTATATTTATGGACTGGTGCTAGATTACAGCAACGCGATGATCGGCGGCGGGTTTCAGTTCACGAACCCCAACGCTAGTCAGAGTTGCGGTTGCGGTAAATCTTTTGCCGTGTAAATCTATTTCATTTTTCAACTATGTCTGAAGCCACTAATGAAGCCTTTGATGCGGCGATCGAGCGATACAAGGCCGGAGAAAGCGCTGCTAACTTAATTCCTGTTTTTAAGGAAATCTGTGAGACTACTCCTAAGATGGGCAGTGCTTGGACTTGCCTATCTTGGCTGTATTTGCTCGAAAACGAGTCGGTGAAAGCAGTGAAATCTGCCGATCGGGCTTTGAAGGTAGATCCTTACGATCCGCAAGCGCGGGTAAATCTGGCGATTGCGCTGTTAGAAGCCAAGCAAAAAGGCGTGCGGGAGCATGTAGAGATTGCCCAGAGAATGGTCAAAGGCTCAGAAGAAGCAAAAGATCAGGTGGAATCTAGCTTTGTCGATGGTTTACAGCGCAAGCCAGACTGGGAATCACTCATCAAGGTTCGTGACTGGATTGCCGCCTAAACCAAAAAATCCCATCTGTTTAGGTGGGATTTTTTACTGCGACTTCTGAGCTTTTGATCGCTCCTGCAAACCTTTGCGGAAAGTTAAGGAATATTTCATTTCTGGTACTGCGTCCCCCGATCGACCACCCTCATCAAAACTCCGTGCTAACATTTTCGCTTGTAGGATATTTTTATATGCAGAGATAAAGCCGTGATATTAAGAGTTGCTGTTGTTGGTGGTGGTCCCGCAGGTTCTTGCGCGGCAGAAACCCTGGTGCAAGCCGGAATTGAAACATACCTGATCGAGCGCAAGCTAGATAACGCCAAACCCTGTGGTGGTGCAATTCCCCTCTGCATGGTCGAAGAATTCAACCTGCCTCCAGAAATCATCGATCGCAAAGTGCGCAAAATGAAGATGATTTCTCCTTCTAACGTAGAAGTGAACATTGGCCAAACTTTGAAAGACGACGAATACATTGGGATGTGCCGCCGCGAAGTAATGGACAGCTACCTGAGAAACCGGGCAGAAAAGCTCGGAGCTAAGCTGATCAACGGCACCGTGCATAAAATTGAAATTCCCGGCAACGATACCGATCCTTATGTATTGCACTACGCCGACCACAGCAGCGGTCAAGTAGCCGGCAACGCCCAAGTACTGAAGGTAGACATGATCATTGGTGCAGATGGTGCCAACTCCCGCGTGGCCAAGGCGATCGATGCCGGTGACTATAAGTATGCAATCGCTTTCCAAGAAAGAATCAAGCTACCCGAAGACAAGCTGGCCTATTATGAAGAATTGGCTGAAATGTATGTAGGCGACGATGTTTCCCCAGATTTCTACGCCTGGGTTTTCCCTAAGTACGACCACGTAGCCGTGGGTACTGGCACCATGAGTCCTAACAAAGACAGCATCAAGCGTCTGCAAGCAGGAATTCGGGCTAGAGCTGCTCATCGCTTAGAAGGCGGCCAAATTATTAAAGTCGAAGCTCACCCCATTCCAGAGCATCCCCGTCCTCGTCGGGTAGTTGGTCGGGTAGCTTTGGTGGGCGATGCAGCAGGCTATGTTACCAAATCTTCTGGTGAAGGTATTTACTTCGCAGCTAAGTCTGGCCGGATGTGTGCCGAGGCGATCGTGGAACTATCCGAAAATGGCGCACGGATTCCTCTAGAGCGGGAAATCAAAAATACCTATATCAAACGCTGGGACAAAGCTTATGGCTTGACCTACCGAGTATTGGATATTCTCCAAAAAGTCTTCTACCGTTCCGATGCAGCCAGAGAAGCATTTGTGGAAATGTGTGACGACATTGACGTGCAAAAGCTGACTTTCGACAGCTACTTGTACAAGACTGTGGTTCCTGCTAATCCATTGATCCAAATGAAGATTACTGCCAAGACGATCGGTAGCTTGCTACGTGGAAATGCCCTGAAACCCTAGTTTCTCGATTTTAAAACCTCATAAGTAAAGCTCCTCAGAGAAAAGCTGGGGAGCTTCTTTTCATAGCGATTATTGAGTTTAGAAAAATTTGTTGCCATGGCTTTTACTTCAGTTTTGAGACTCTTCGTGGCAGCCACTCAATCGACAATGATATAATCAGATTGATGTAAACCAGTGCCAGATCTGGTTCTGGAGGTTATATGATTTTAGTTCAACCACAAACAAAAGAACGATCAATTCCTTGTTTAGATTTGAGTGGATTGCAAATTACTCGCGGTCAATTTCAGCAATTGTGTCAAGTCAACCCGGATTTACAACTAGAATTAGGTCGGAATGGAGAATTAATCTTGATGGCACCGACGTTTGGAATTAGTGGCGAGCGCAACGCCAGTCTAATTATTCAGGTGGGAATTTGGAACGATCGAACCAATTTAGGCAAAGTATTTGATTCTAATACTGGCTATGACTTTGCCGCAGTGGGCGGAGGAATTTTAGCTCCAGATGTTTCGTGGATTGCGCTCGATCAATTGGTTGGAGTCGATCTAAATCAATTTTGTCCGATCTCCCCAGATTTTGTCATCGAACTGCGTTCTTCGACTGACAGATTGGCGACGTTGCAAGCAAAGATGCTGGAATATCGAGAATACGGTGTGAAATTAGGCTGGTTGATAAATCCCCAAGATCTAATCGTAGAAGTGTATCGGATCGACAAAGATGTTGAGATTTTAGCTTCTCCAAAAGAAGTTAGCGGTGAGGATATTTTGCCAGGATTTGTATTGAATTTAGCGAAGATTTGGCAGTAATATCGAACCCATTTGAGATTTGCTAGTGGGTAGAGCAGATTTGTTCGATCTCGATTAGTAAAATTGAAAAAAGCCGAGCAGCACCGATAATTGACGATCAATAACGCTCTATTTAAGTAGCGAGTGGCAGACTTAATTGGTCAGAAGCTCACTCAGCAGCTAAAATGTCAGATGTCTGCAATCCACGCCATATCAGAGGAAAACCACCATGTCAGATTTAGATCGCGGAATCATGAAATTTAAAGGTGCCGACAGCCCGATCGTCATTGCCGTCTCTGCCGTCCTCGTATTGGGTACCATTGCTGCACTAGTAATTTGGGCGCTGCGCACCGCCTACGTCGTAGCCTAAATAAACCTTGAGCAACATTCATCCTCTGCCTGCCGAAGTCGTCCATCGCATTACCGCCGGTGAAGTGATCGATTCATTAGCCGCAGTGGTCAGAGAGCTAGCCGAAAATTCGATCGATGCCGGAGCCACCCGCCTCACAATTCAGGTTTACCCCGAACTGTGGCGAATTCAGGTGGCAGACAACGGGCGGGGTATGGACTTGGCTAACCTGCAACAAGCCGCCGCCGCCTACAGCACCAGCAAAATTACCAACTCTGATGACCTATGGCGGATTACCAGTCTGGGGTTTCGGGGCGAAGCTCTGCACAGCATTGCCCAACTGGCCGATCTAGAAATCCTGAGCCGCAGTGCTGAAAGCGGTTGGCAAATTACCTATAACCATCAGGGCAAAGTTACTAAAGCCGAAGCCACCGCGATCGCTCCCGGCACGATTATCAACGCCAGTAACATCTTTGGGGAATGGCTGCCCCGTCGGCTGGCCTTGCCTCCAGTCAGTCAACAGCTCAAACAAATTCAAGCCCTCATTGGCAATCTGGCACTTTGTCACCCCCAAGTACAGTGGCAAGTTTGGAACAATGAAAAACCTTGGTTTAACATTAATGCCGTTCCCAGCGCCCGTCAAACTTTGCCACAAATTTTGCCCCGGGTACGCATGGAAGATCTGCGTCAGATTGTCCTGAATATTTCTGATATCAACGACTTAGCTGATGACTTATTAGCTAATGACTCGGGCACTAGCCAGATTGAGTTGTTATTGGGTTTGCCCGATCGATGTCACCGGCACCGTGCTGATTGGGTGAGAGTGGCTGTCAATGGCCGGATGGTCACGGCTCCTGAGCTAGAACAAGCGATCATGTCTGGCATGATGCGCACTTTGCCCCGCGATCGATATCCGGTCTGCTTTCTCCATATTTACTTACCCCCAGCTCAAATTGACTGGAATCGCCATCCGGCTAAATCCGAGATATATCTACATCGAATGGATTTTTGGCAGGAGCAAATTAAAAAATCGATCGAACAAATTCTGCGGCTTAGCTCTAGCGAAGAGTTACTGATTCCTACTAAAATTGCCCAACTTTTGACCGTTGCTGAACAGTCTGGCGGCTACCAAGTACCTCAGCGAGAAGTTACCGATTCGGATTTGCAAAACTCTTTGGAGCTGAAAGCCGTTGGTCAACTCTTAAACACCTACATAGTCGCCGAACACCCCACTGGCTTATGGCTGGTGGAGCAACACATTGCCCACGAACGAGTGCTGTATGAAGAAATCGTTAATGCTTGGCAGCTACAGGATTTGGAAACACCTTTACTGCTGGCTGATTTAAGTGAGAAACAGGTCGATCGGCTGCAAAATCTTAACTTAGAAATAGATGTTTTCGGAGCTGGCATGTGGGCAATCCGGCGAGTGCCACAACCTTTACTGAATCGCCTGGACTTGGCGGCAGCGATTATCGAACTCAGTCATGGCAATGATTTGACCACAGCTCAAGTGGCGGTGGCCTGTCGCTGTGCGATTCGCAATGGCACAACTTTGAGTTTGCCAGAAATGCAGAATTTGCTAAATCAATGGCAAAATACCCGAAATCCGCGTACCTGCCCCCATGGGCGACCGATTTATCTATCATTTCCGGAGTCGGCGCTGGCTCGATCGTTCCGTCGCCATTGGGTGATTGGCAAAAGCCATGGAATTTAGAAAAACGTTTTTTATCGATCGACAAAAGCAGTCGCTAAATAATCTGCCGTATTTTCTACCAGCGGAATCACATTTTCATACAGCATTCTTTTTGGCCCTAACAAACTCACGCTGCCGATCGAAGTCGCAGTCGGGCAATAGCTGCTAGAAACCAAAGTACAAATCTGCATCGGCTCCCAAATATTTTCAGTGCCAATACGAATCGAAATCTTCTCGGTACCCATCGACATACCGGGTACCAATGACTGCCAAATTTGAGCTGGTTCCGCCTCCAACAATTGCAGCAAATTTTGTACCTGTTGCAGCTCTGCAAACTCTGGCTGCCGTAGCAGCCCCGAAACCCCCCGCATCATCACCTGAGTACTGGGCAGACTGCGCTGCTGCAATACTGCTACCAGCTTGGCGATCGCTGGAACACAGTCACTAAATCTGTCCCCGATCACTTGCCAGTCTATTAACAGCAGCTCGGTGGTCGATCGATTACACATCTGCCGATTCAACAAAGCTGCTAAATCTGGCAAATCAGCATCATCTACTGCCAGATCTAACACTACTGACTGGCTCTGATAGGAATCAAACACCGCAATTGCCATTACTTTTTGATCAGCCACCTGTACCAACTGTAAATGGCGCAGAGTCGAACTACTGGCTGTGGGGGGCGTGACAACCGCGATATAGCCGCTCAAAGTCGCCAAAATCTGTGCGGCTCCATGGAGCAAAGCTTCTAAGCTCCATTTTTCCCAATCTAACTGACTAGAAAGCGCCGACTGCACCTTGCTGCCCACCGTTAAATCGGGCTGCAATAACTCATCCACATACATTCTATAGCCCGAATCGGAAGGCACTCGCCCCGCTGAAGTATGGGGCTGATATAGCAATCCAGCTTTTTCTAACAGCACAAAGCTGTTGCGGATCGTTGCTGAACTAACTTGCAAATTGAATTCATCTACCAACGCCTTCGAGCCTACTGGCTCAGCAGTGGTGATGTAATGGCGGATCGTCGCCCACAAGATTTTTTGTTGTCGCTGGTTTAAATTCATCTATTCAACACAAGCCGGAAACCGACGGCCAACCAGAAAAAATATTTAGCAATAAGACTAATTATCAGGCTAAACAGCCAATTTGCGGTATCAAAACCAACAAAGTATTAATACTTAGGAATGCTGGGATCAACTATCTGCGAATAGGCGGCAATGCCCCCGATCACATTGTATAAGTCCGTAAAACCCTGGCTGGCCAACCAACCGCACATTTGAGCCGATCGCATCCCATGATGACAGAGAACAATGGTTTCCACGGTTGGTTGTAGCTGCTGCTGAATATTGATCGACCATTGGCTATGCTCACTAAGCGGAAGATTCGTAAAACCGGGAATACTAGCAATAGCAAGTTCTTGCGGCTCTCGCACATCTACCAACTGACAGCAGCGATCTGGATCAGCGAGCTTTTCGGCTAGCTCAGTTACAGTGATCTCATGGAATGACATCTCTAAAAAATCTCGATAAACGACTTTTCGATTCTATACCCCCCAAGGAACTTTCTCCTAAATCATCCAGACTATATAGATAGCCAATTAAAACGGCTTCCTTTTACTCTGCGATTTCTATTAACTTTTCAGGTACGAGTTACCATGCTATTCAAAAAATTCTTAGTTTTCGCACTGTTACTGCCAGTAAGCACCTTGTCTGCTCTGCTACCTGCTTGGGGACAGACGGCTGCTAAGTTTTCCCCTGGCTTTGCTCGTCAAGACGGCGTGCTTAATGGTGCTACTAATGGCAGCTATTCTCTAAGTTCGATCGCCAAGTTTGATCGAGATCAAAACCCATGTTTGGGCTTTTCTGGCAGCACTCCTGACCACAAAATTGTGCTGGAAAAAGGCTTTGCCAAACTGAATTTTCAGGTAAATAGCCGAGGCAAAGATACTACCCTAATTATCAAAACCCCCAATGGTCAAGTTCTTTGTGGTGATGATACCGGTGCCAAAAAAGATGCTTCGATCGTGGCCAAAGATTTGCCCAGCGGTGAATACGATGTTTGGGTTGGTAGCATTGAACCGGGCAAGCGTTGGAGCTATAGCCTGACTGTCAGTGAAAAATAAGCCGTGAGGTAGTTGATCGGGGGAGTTGTGGCAGTAACTCCTCCAGTCTTTTGACTATTTTAGTGGCAATGCTTTGATCAGAATTTAACTATGACGAAAAATGTCTGTAGGGATTACTCACCACCCTACTTACCGGCTAAACGGGCTAAGATGACACATGGTAAGATTCTGAAAAAAGCAAAAAGTAAAGTGTTATCCAACTTGGTGGCCGACTTCCGCATTATTTTTGAGCGCGACCCTGCTGCCCGTAACTGGTTAGAGGTCGTGATCTGTTATCCAGGGCTACAGGCGCTGGTAATGCATCGCTTTGCTCACATGCTGTACAGAATGCGGTTGCCCTTCATTCCGCGTTTCTTGTCGCATATTGCTAGGGGTTTGACCGGCATTGAGATTCACCCCGGCGCGCGTATTGGCAAGAGCGTATTTATTGACCACGGCATGGGCGTGGTGATTGGTGAGACTGCTATTATTGGCGATTTTGCCTTGATCTATCAGGGCGTGACCTTGGGCGGTACTGGTAAAGAAACCGGTAAGCGTCACCCTACCGTCGGCAAAAACGTAGTGGTCGGAGCCGGAGCCAAAGTCTTAGGCAACCTGAATATCGGCGACAATGTGCGGATCGGCGCTGGTTCGGTGGTGCTGCGGGATGTGCCTTCAGACTGCACCGTGGTAGGGATTCCCGGCAGAATTATTTATAAATCTGGGGTGAAGATTGCGCCGTTGGAACACAACAGTTTGCCGGACTCGGAAGCCGAAGTGATTAGAGCTTTACTCGATCGCATTGAAGTATTAGAATCTCGCATGGATCAACTCACTCCAGCCCAGCCTGCTAATGCTCCGGCTCGAACAATGCACGAGCAGATGGTTCATGATCGATCGGCAGCTCAGTGTGCGCTGCAAGATAAAACCATTCGCCAATTCTTGGATGGTTCGGGGATTTAGCCTAAACAACAGAAGCCTCGCATCTTAGCTCCATATCCAGATTTTTATTTGTAGGGTGGGCACTGCCCACGGTTGTCTTGATGGCGAATATTGGCATTGTAGGATTGGGATTAATTGGGGCTTCCTTGGCTGGAGACCTACGGCAACTCGGGCACCAAGTTTATGGGGTGAGTCGCCAGCAAACTACCTGTGATCTTGCTGTAGAAAGAAACTTAGTTGATCGAGCCTCCACCGATATTTCTACTTTGGCTCCCTGCCAAATCATTATTATTTGTACCCCGATCGATAAAATCGTCCCCACTATTGCTCTGCTGGCTCCTCATCTGTCTCCAGAGACTATTGTGACTGATGCTGGATCGGTGAAAGAATCGATCGTTGCCCCAGCTACCAAAATCTGGCCAAACTTCGTCGGTGGTCATCCGATGGCGGGCAAGGCAGAGAGCGGAATTGTGGCGGCGGAGTTGGGGATGTTTCGAGATAAGCCCTATGTGGTTACGCCGATCGCTGAAACTAACCCGATCGCGGTGGATAAGATCAAGAGCTTGGTAGAATCCTTGGACTGTCGTTTGTTTGAAGCTAGCCCTATTGACCACGATCGAGCAGTGGCTTGGATCTCCCATTTACCAGTGATGATCAGCTCCAGTCTGATTCATGGTTGTTTAGAAAACTGTCCCCCAGATCTATTAAGCTTAGCCAAAGGCTTGGCCAGCTCTGGGTTTAAAGATACCAGTCGAGTGGGTGGCGGCAATCCAGAGCTGGGAATTATGATGGCCGAATATAACCGCACGGCGCTGTTAGACGCATTGCGGGCTTATCAACAAGATTTGGCTCAAACAATTGAGTCGATCGATACTAACCACTGGCCAAAGTTACTAGCTAAACTAGCACGCAGTCAGGCAGCCCGCCCTGAGTTTTTGGAGTAGAGATCTATGGTCAAAATTATTGCTCGCAAATCACTAGGAGTCCAGCCCGTCTACGATATTGGCGTGGCAAAAGACCATAATTTTTTGGTGGCCGATCAGTTCGTAGCTTCTAACTGCTTCAATAAGTCCCACTCCACGGCTTATGCCTACGTTACCTACCAAACGGCTTTCTTAAAGGCCAACTATCCGGTGGAGTACATGGCGGCTTTGTTGACTGCCAACAGCGGCGACCAAGACAAAGTCACTAAGTATTTGAGCAACTGCGAACAGACCCTTAGCATTAAAGTAGAGCCACCCGATATCAATCGATCGAACATTAATTTCACGCCAGTTATGGGGCAAAAGAGTATTTTGTTTGGCCTTTCGGCGATTAAGAACGTGGGAGAAGGGGCGATCGAAGCAATTCTTTCTATCCGTCAAGAAGGCGGTGAATTTTCATCTTTGGCAGATCTATGTCAACGGATTAATTTGCAATCGGTAAATAGCCGCAACTTAGAATCCTTGATCAAATGTGGGGCTTTTGACAAAATTGAACCAAACCGGCAGCAGCTCATTAATGATTTAGAAGTGGTAGTGCCTTGGGCACAGAAGCGCGCCAAAGAAAAAGCGGTAGGTCAGGCTAATCTATTTGACTTGATGAGCGGCGGCGGCGCGAAGGCTAATAGTTTTGAAGCAGCACCAAAAGCCCCGGCGGTAAATGATTTTACGGCACAAGAACGACTGCAATTTGAGTTAGAACTTTTGGGCGTATATGTTTCTGATCACCCACTAAAACCAGCAGAGCGATCGATTCGTCGCCAGCAGATTGAAACTGTGAAATTGAGAGAAATTGATAAGCATTTGCGCAAGCCAATTAAGTTGGTGGTGATGCTGCAAGAAGTGAAAATCACTCAGACCAAAAAAGACAACAAAGCCATGGCTATTTTGAAGCTAACGAGCATAGATGGAATGATTGTCCCGGCAGTGGCTTTTGCTGACACCTATGAAAAAGTGAAGGATTTATTGAGTGTAAATGTGCCAATTTTGGTGCATGGCAAAGCTGGTCGGCGAGATGAAGAACTACAGGTAGTAGTAGAAGATATTGAAGCGATCGACATGTCTTTGGCCGGGGAAGAAGAAGAATCTGACGATCGGATTGCCCTGGTGAAGATCGATATGGAAACCCTAAAAGACGAACGACAAATGCAACAGCTCCAAACAATTTTAGAAGAATATGCCGGAGTTGATGAAGAAACTGCTAAAACCCCGGTATATGCCCTAATTGAATCCGATGCTGGACGTAGACTGGTTAGGTTTGGTCAGCAGTTCGCTCTCGAAGCCGAAGAACTAGCGATCGACCGAATTGCCACCTTGGGTTTTAACGCCAAAGTTCGATCGATGCCCCCAGAACTGCGTGATGTCAACAGCGACAACGCGATCGAAGAAGAACCCAACCCGCAATCATGACGGTTTGGACTTACGCAAAACTGCCCACTGGGGCGATGCGGCTCAACCTTAAACTGGGGTGATCGCCTTCTACTTGGCCGACGTTCCACTCGTTTTTAAACAAAAGTACGGGGCGCTCCCAGTTATCTTTGACCACCATAGTATTGAAAAGCTTCCCAGCTTTTTCTAGGGCTGGCCAGCCATCTAGTACCCAGCGGGCTACCGAAAAGCCCAAAGGATCCAGCATAGTTTCTACGCCGTACTCATTGCGCAGCCTGAACTGCACTACTTCAAACTGCAATTGACCTACTGCTGCCAAAATGGGGTCGCGCTTGGCATCATCAGCAGAATACATAATTTGCACCGCGCCTTCTTCTCGTAGTTCCGTGACTCCTTTTTGGAACTGTTTGAACTTGGATGGATTCGGATTCCGTAAATAGGCAAATAGCTCAGGCGAGAAACAAGGAATGCCAGCATACTCCAGCTTGGTGCCGCCGGTATAAATGGTGTCGCCGATCGCAAACACCCCTGGATTATTTAAACCAATCACATCACCAGGATAAGCTTCTTCGATCGACTCTCGATCCTGGGCAAACAGCTTCTGAGGTCGAGATAAACGCACTGTCTTACCTGTGCGAGTGTGGCTCACTGCCATATCTTTCTCAAATTTGCCAGTGCAAACCCGCACAAAAGCTACTCTGTCCCGGTGGCGAGGATCCATATTGGCTTGGAGCTTAAAGACAAACCCCGAAAACTCTGGATAGCTAGGAGCAATTTCGCCGATATTAGAAGCGCGGCTGCCTGGTTGCAGAGCGTATTCCAGAAAATACTGTAAAAATAGCTCTACCCCAAAGTTAGTCATGGCGCTGCCGAAAAATACCGGGGTCATTAGACCAGCATGAATCGACTCCATATCAATCTCAGAACCAACCCCATCTAACAATTCCAAATCTTCATGAAGTTGGGCAAATAGTTCTGGATCCAGCAAACCAACCAAACGGGGGTCATCTAAATCAAATATTGTTTCGCTGGCTTCCCGACTGCCGTGGGCGCTGCGTTCAAACAAGTGAACTTTGCGTTCTCGGCGATCGAACACCCCTTTGAAGCGATCGCCACTGCCGATCGGCCAATTTACCGCATAGGTGGCCAAGCCCAGCTCTTGCTCTACTTCATCTAGCAGCTCTAATGGTTCTCTGCCCGGTCGATCGAGCTTATTAATGAAAGTAAAAATTGGCAGCTCGCGCATTTTGCAAACTTCAAACAGTTTGCGGGTTTGAGGTTCTAACCCCTTAGCTGTATCAATTAACATCACCGCATTGTCGGCAGCAGCCAGCGTGCGATAGGTGTCTTCACTAAAGTCTTGGTGACCAGGAGTATCTAGTAAATTGATCTGAAATCCATCATAGACAAACTGCAACACCGTGGAAGTAATCGAAATGCCCCGCTGTTTCTCCATTTCCATCCAGTCAGAAGTAGCCTTCCGCTGATCGCGGCGGGCTTTGACTGCTCCGGCTTCGTGAATGGCACCCCCGTACAGCAGCAGTTTTTCTGTTAAGGTAGTCTTACCGGCATCGGGGTGAGAGATAATTGCGAAGTTGCGGCGCTGAGCCACTGCGAGCTGTAGCTCAACTTGGGTAGCTTTTAACTCAGTTTGTGACTCAGATTGCAATTCAGTGGACATAAAAAAATGGGGCGATTATTGCAGCCTCTTCCAAAAAAGACAGTCTGAACAGTCTATCACGCTACAAACAAGCGATTCTACTGACGCTGGTAGCAGGCTGTTTAGGTATGATTGGCTAGTAAAAATAGGGGAGCCAAAGGGGAGAAAATTACTATGGAAGACAAACAAATGCTCTTTGATGCTTGCAGTAGCCAATCAGAGCCGCGTTTGCTACAGTTGGCTGCCCTCAAAGACCCAGAAATATCCAAGTCGATTGCCAAAAATGTGTTCATCACCGAGGCCGTGGCGATCGAAATTTTTGGGGACTACCCCCACGAACTGCTTAGCAATACCAGTTTTACCCGACTGGGCAAGTTCAATCCTGAGTTTATGCAAGATTTATTTACCCGCTATTACTGGGTGGTGCCTACTTTAATTTTGCCGGTAACTTGGTTTCGTTACTTGCTAAGCCATCCCGATCCTGATGTCAGGCGATCAGCAGCCAGTAATCCTAATTTACCAAAGCAGTTTCACGAACAGTGTGTTACCAGCCAAGACACCGCCTTGCGTATGGGCATTTCTAACAATTTCAACATATCTTACAACTCACTTAGTTACCTGCGCAATGATCCAGATCCCCAAATCAAGGCGATCGCCACTCAAAATCCTGGTAATTTCTCCTTGACCATTAAGTTGCCAAACCCCGCTCCACCGGCTGCTGCAATTAAGGCTCCGGCAGAGAACGAGTTTGCTAATGGTAACGGCACAGCAAATAATTCAGCCAGTAGTGCGATCAGAGACTTTACCGCGCCGAGTATGACCGAACTCCAGGCATTTGGTGTTTCCAGATCCACAGCTTTGACTCAGCTCCAAGCCAATGATTCTGCTCCAATCAGTCGCGGATTACCAATGCTGATTATTGCGGCACTGAGCCTGTTATCGTTGGGTCTGCTGGCTACTCTTTGGAGTCTGTTGGGTCAAAGAGGATCTGTCGCACCTGTTTCTACCAATTTACAGGCCGCTGCCAAAACCGGTAAACCGCTGGCCGCAGATGGTACGGCGAAAGATCTAGATAAGATGAATCAGGCGATCGAAATAGCCAATGTCGCCAGTTTAGCTGCCCAGCAGTTTCCTGATAAGCCAGGTTGGAACGCAATCAGCAAACAATGGACAGAGGCGATCGCCATCCTGAATAAAATACCCAGCGACTCTAAGATCTATACTGCTGCTCAATCAAAAATTCGCTCCTATCGAGTGATCTTGGCAACGGCTACGCAAAACGCGCGACAATAGACCAGATAACAGCTTGAACTACCCCATGAACCAGCTATTTGACGGCAGCCTTGTGACTTGCATCACAATATAATGAGGGCAGAAATGTTTCCGCAACTCTCGATCAGCGAGTCAGGAAACCAGATCGCTTTTTATTTTCGCCTATTCGTTGCGCCAAAGCTGAACCATGCTGGATTCCATCACTCGTACTCTCGAAAAAAACTCCCAAATTGCCAGGATCAGAAAACTTACCTTCTGTGCCTGTCACAACCGCTGGAGTAAAGATGCCCAGAACATGTCAGCACAGGAACTCCAAAGCTGCTTAGAAGCACTATACGATCGACATGCCACAATCGTTGAGTTTAAACATGCTCTGTATCAGATTGTAATTAAGCTCAATCACAGCAGCGAATACTATTCGATCGCCAACGATATTTGCACCGAAATCGAAAAAGCCTACGACGCACCGCAACCAAAGACGGCGAAAGCATCCGCTAACAAGCTAGCTCCCACGGCAATCGAAACCCAGAGCTTACATATAGTCCATATACAAATTCAGGCGATCACTATCCCCATGAATGTGTTATGCGAAGTAACCATCGATGGTCAACCACGGTTCCAACGGGTGATCGAGCTACCCACAGCTTTTGCCGCTGAATACCAAGTTTGGCAAGCTAACTATCGTCAAGCTCCTGGTCAATCATTGATCGATCGAGCCACCAGTCCAGAACTCGATCGGGTCAATAGATCTTGGGAATCGACCAGTAGCCTTATTGCTATGGTGCAGCGCTGGTATCAGAGCGATCAGTGGAAAACTCTGCGTCATCAGTTGCAAAGCTTTGTCCCTGGTGATGCTCCATTGCAAATGGTGGTGAGCGGTAATGATCTGCCTCACTGGCAGTTGCAATGGTCAGATTTTAGTCAGGCTGTCCAGTTGCAGCCCGCCATTATCAACTTAGCTTCTAGACCAGCTCCGATCGAAGCTCTGCAACAATCACCGAACCAGGCCATTGAAGCCGCAGAACAGCCTGGGATTCAATCTGCTGATCAAAGCTCAGAGCTAGTGATTGTTGAGCTAATGGAACCAGCTAGCCCAACTTTATTGCCTACAAATCAATCAGCTATTTTTGGAGTTGAGGCTACTGGCGAAATTGGCGATGATTTGCAGCCTCCTACCATTTCTTCAGCAATCGCTGTCCCGATCGTATTAGACTATGACACTCTTACTTTAGAGCAACATCTCACTGGCTACCACAGCGAAGTCCACGCGCTGGCGATCAATCCCCGGCGAGGCCTTATTGTTAGTGGTCATGGCGATATTGGCTACAAAGACAACAATCTGAAGGTCTGGCGCACCAGTGGCGAGCTAATCCGAGATTTGGCTGGCCATAGCAACTGGATCCAGACTCTGGTTTTAACTGAAGACGGACTGCGGGCTTATAGCTCTGGTTTAGATAAACAAATTTTGGCCTGGAATCTGGCTACTGGTGAAAAATTACCGTTTCAGATCAACGCTGAAAATGCCGTTACTAGTTTGCTATTGGCTAAGCAAGAACAGCATTTGATCGCCGGTACTAGTGATGGTCAAATTAAAATTTGGGATAGTCGCCGTGGTGATTTTCTGACTTCTTGGTTTGCCCATGAAGGCGGTGTACATGGTTTGGCTGCTACCGATAGCTTCGCTGGCAACGGAGGAGATCGACTTTTGGTTAGCGCCGGAGAAGATGGTATTGCCCGCCTATGGAACGGACTGAATGGCAGCGGCATTCGCCAATTTGTTGGTCATGGTGGTCGCGTTACCCGAGTAGCGATCGATCCCACTGGTGAAAGAGTAATCACCGCAGGCATCGATCGCACCGTGCGTATTTGGGACACAGCTACTGGTAACTTGCTGCACACTTTGGTCGGTCACGAACGGGCTGTTAACTGCATGATTTTGACTCCTGACGGTCGATCGATCGTTACTGGTAGCGATGACAAAACCATCAAGATCTGGCAACTACAAAATGGTCGGTTGATCAATAATCTCTATGGTCACAACACTCCTGTCCTTTCCGTCGCGGTAGGTGGTAATACCTTGGTTAGCGGTGGTTATGGGGAGATGCGGATCTGGGAGATCGGCTAAAAAATCATCCCTCCCCGATCAAAGGCTGCGTTTAACTAACCGCGCACACTGCTAGACCAAACTCTAGTTGGTAAGCCCCATACATAGATAAAGCCTTCGGCAGCCCTGTGATCGAACTGATCCTCGGCACCATAAGTAGCCAGATCCATCGAATATAGGCTGTATGGAGACTTGCGACCAACCATTATGGCATTGCCCTTAAAGAGCTTGATCCGCACAGTGCCACTGACCCGTTCTTGGGTTTGTAGCACGAAAGCATCTAACGCTGCTTTTAGTGGACTGTACCAAAGGCCGTTGTAGACTATTTTGCTGTAGGTTTCTTCGATGTTGCGCTTATACTGGCTCACATCACCCGTTAAGGTCAGACTTTCTAAATCGCGGTGAGCCTGGATTAGTACTGAGAGTGCTGGAACTTCGTAGATTTCCCGAGACTTGATACCCACTAAGCGATTCTCTACCATGTCAATCCGACCAATACCATGGCGACCGACGGTTTGGTTGAGCTGCACAATCAGGTCTACCGGCGATAGCTGCACATTATTGATTGCTACCGGAATCCCCTTGGCAAACTCGATTTCAATATACTCTGGGGTATCTGGAGTGTTTTCGATCGCCGCTGTTAAAGCATAGACTTCCTCCAAGGGCTCGTGCCAAGGGTCTTCTAAGTTACCCGCTTCCACGCTGCGTCCCAACAAGTTCAAATCCACGCTGTAAGGCGAGGACTTTTTAACTGGTGAAGGAATTCCGACTTTTTCGCCGTAAGCAATAGTTTCTTCGCGGCTCATGCCCCACTCCCGCGCTGGAGCCAGTACTTTAAGCTGAGGATTTAAAGCGGCGATCGACACATCAAATCGTACCTGGTCATTACCTTTGCCAGTGCAACCATGGGCAACCGCATCGGCACCGTATTCAGCAGCAGCTTCTACCAGCATTTTGGCAATCAATGGTCTAGCCAAAGAAGTAGAAAGCGGATAGCGATTTTCATATAAAGCATTTGCCATCAGCGCTGGGAAAGCATAGTCCCGCACAAATTCTTTCCGACCATCTACTACCAAAGACACACTGGCTCCCGAAGCCAAGGCTTTTTTGCGAATTGGCTCTAGCTCATCGCCCTGCCCCAGATCGGCAGCCAGGGTAATGACTTCTTCGACACCCCATTCTTGTTTGAGGTAAGGAATACACACGGAGGTATCTACACCCCCAGAATAAGCAAGGACTACTTTTTTTGCGCGACTCATAGGTTAAGGCTCTGCTCCAAATACAGACCCCATATTATAGGATTGTGTTAGCCTTGGCTGCTCTCAGCTAACACAATCCTCAACCTATTTCCAAAAATCGGCTGCTGCATAAGCATTGGGCAACTTCCCGATCGTCAGACAAATTGAAATTACCGCACCTAGCAGCACAAAAAACCTTAACCACATCCAGTCCCGGTTTTTCCGCGAAGATGGCGGCAGGTAAACAGCAATCACTGCCAACAAAATCGAAATTGGATTCATCGTCAACAATATCGGCCAAGAATTTTTCCACAACTCCCACAAAGGCAAGCCCGCTTCCCCGGCTAACTGTCGAATATGAGAGCTACCACCGATCGCAAACACGGTCATGGATAGAGATAAGGTGTAGATAGAAGCTGTCAAACTAGTCCCTAATGCCAGAATCGCACCGATCGACTTCTGATTTTTGGGTACCAAAACCAAAAAAGTGGCTCCTGCTAAACAGGCTAATGACCAAGTGCCCCAAAAAATTAAAAATAATGCAAGTTCGAGCATGTGGCCTGGTTTGCTGCGCTAATTTTCAAGGTAGTGCAAAGAAAATACAGTCATCAATGTAGCCGATTCGCTCTGGGCATTCTATGGACAATGTGCTGAACGAATCTGAGAAAATATTAAACTCTTGTAACTTTTAGTAAAAAAATAGTCGATAATGTAAAATTGACGTTTACATAAAGTGACCCGGTGAGTAATCTGAGTACTGTTTCTGATGCCAAGCGTAAGTTTAACGCCCAACATAGCCGCCCAATTAATTCGATTTTCCGCCGGGTTGTGGAAGAACTTTTGGTCGAAATGCACCTGCTGTCGGTGAATGAAGGATTTGTCTACGATTCAATTTACGCTTTGGGCGTGGTCAGCAGCTTTGATAAGTTCATGGCCGACTATCGGCCAGAGGGCGATAAGACCAGCATTTTTGCGGCTCTCTGCCAATGTATTGATAGCACTACTGAAAAATATCGCCAAGATGCGGCTGCGGTAAAAACGGCAGCTTCGGAGCTGCAAGGTACTGATGTTTTGTCTCGGGTGGCTGAGTTAGCTAGCGGCCAAGGTGGCGATGCTCTAGCTCAAACTTTGCAGTCGATCGGCAAAAACACCAAGTTCAAGTACAGTCGGCTATTTGGCATTGGCTTGTTCAATTTGCTAGATGATGTGGCTGCTGAGAAGTTTGCCGATGAGGCAGGCCGCACCGAGACTGTGGGTAAACTGGCTGAGGCGCTCAATTTACCTGCCGATAAGCTAGGGAAAGATCTAGATTCTTACCGGAGTAGTTTGGCTAAGCTAGTGCAAATGCAGGCGGCGATGGCTGATATTATTGAGGCTGATCGCAAGAAGCGTGAGCAGCGCGAACAAGATAAGGCCACTGCTGCGGCAGCTACTACCCCTGCAGCTACAGAAAAGCCAGAGTAATTGGGTGTATCCCAATAGTTTGGGGTCTGCAAAGATCCCATAGTTTCTGAGACGAATATTAATCTTTAGGAATAAGAATTCAATAACATCAAAGAGAACCAATGCGTAGGGGCGCATTGAATGCGCCCTACCATTGGTTTTCGAGAGATCAAGAAATCATCAACTTCTATGAGTTATTGAATTCCCATTCCTTAACAACTTCTGCCAATCCGGCTAGGTATCAAATTTACCTGGCTACGAAGACTTACAATTTCTCGCCGTCTCGCCAAATAGAATTTACAAAATCAACAAAGCCAAGCCTTCAAACCCCAACCCACTAACAGACCCAAACCCCCAAATCTCACCGCCGACCAAAAAACTTCTACAGTTACCAGTTGATTCTGCAACTCCTTATCCAGCTTGGCAATATAGTCTTCCACCACTTGCAGCTCCTGCTTCACCTCTGGCGAAGCCGCCCGACTTTTGAGCACCTTGCGCCGAGCTGCTAACTCTTCCCGGACGATCGGAGCCACCTGAGCATAACGTTCTACCAACCGATCGACCTCGGCCTCGATCGCTGCTAATTCAGCAAAAACTTCAGATTCGGCTTCAACAATTTGGGGAGCAGCAATAGACATAATTCTAAAAAGTATCTAGGACAAGAAAGTGACGTTAAACTTAGAGTTCCATAATTTTGTCGGGAATCGATCGATGAACCCAGATTTATCTCAGTTGACCACTCTAGAACTAGCCCAGGCATTAGCCGAACGCTTACGAATTAACGAGTCCGACTGGCACCGCCTCAAATCTAACCGCACCCGCCGCGCCCAAGAACAGGCCGCCGCTGGCTTAGTATTATTGATCAACGAACAAAAAGAATCTGGCTTAGCCCATTTGCAACAGGCTACAGGCTGGCTAGATCGATCAATCTCTGCGCCACCTTGCCCCACTCATAATCATTAAATTTTTAGCATTAAATTTCCAACTTTTGGCGCTATTGTCTAGAGAGCAATTGTGGGCTATTATGATAGGCTGGTCATCCTCGCAGTTAGGAGACTTGTTACCTCAAGAATTTTAAATTACCAGAACGCACAACACCCATGGCAAAAAGAAGCATGATCGAGCGCCAGAAAAAGCGCGTCAAAATAGTTGAGAAATACGCAGAAAAGCGTGAAGCTCTCCTCGAAGAATTTAGAAGCGCTACCAGCCAAAGCCAAAAGCTAGCAGTTCATCGCAAAATTCAGCAATTGCCAAGAGACAGCGCCCCCACTCGGCTGCACAATCGTTGCTGGGTTACTGGCCGTCCTAGAGGCTACTACCGTCCCTTTGGTCTATCTCGTAACGTCTTAAGAGAATGGGCGCACCAAGGCTTACTCCCTGGCGTAGTCAAATCTAGCTGGTAGTCAGCGGGCTTAAGTATTTTTAGCAAAACCCCAGATCTGATCTGGGGTTTTGTGATTAAACCTAGCAAAAGTCCAGCCAACCGTTAAAATTGAAAGGCTAGCCATTCCTACTTCATCATGACCCGCGAGACCGTTACAAATACTGCCGACTTTGACTCGATCGACTCCGCCTTAGCCGATATTCAAGCCGGAAAACTGATTGTGGTAGTAGATGACGAATCCCGCGAAAACGAAGGGGACTTGATTTGCGCCGCCCAGTTTGCCACTGCCGACTTGGTAAACTTCATGGCAGTACATGCCCGAGGCTTAATTTGCCTGGCCATGACCGGCGAGCGCCTAGACAAACTCGACCTGCCTTTGATGGTTACTGAAAATACTGACAGCAACCAAACGGCCTTTACCGTCAGTATTGATGCCAGCCCCAGTATGGGCGTTTCCACCGGTATTTCTGCTGAAGATCGCGCGAGAACCATTCAAGCTGCGATTTCTGTAAATACTAAGCCCAGCGATCTGCGTCGCCCTGGTCATATCTTTCCTTTGCGCGCCACTAATGGAGGAGTCCTGAAAAGAGCTGGGCATACCGAAGCTGCTGTAGATATATCACAGTTAGCTGGACTGGATCCTTCGGGAGTAATCTGCGAAATTCAAAACTCTGATGGTTCTATGGCAAGATTGCCAGAGCTGATTAAATACGCCAAAGAACATCAGCTCAAAATCATCAGCATTGCCGATCTTATTAGCTACCGCCTGAAACACGATCGATTTGTCCGTCGCGAAACTATCACCAAGCTGCCCACGCAGTTCGGCAAGTTTGAAATTTATGGTTATCGTAATCTCCAAGATGGTTCAGAGCATGTAGCGATCGTCAAAGGCAACCCCGCCGATTTCCAAGACAGGCCAATCATGGTGCGGATGCACTCAGAATGCTTAACAGGTGATGCCCTTGGTTCTCTGCGCTGTGACTGCCGGATGCAGCTTCAGGCTGCGCTGAAGATGATCGAAAACGTCGGTGCTGGCGTTGTGGTTTATCTGCGTCAAGAAGGACGGGGAATAGGTCTAATCAATAAGCTCAAAGCCTACTCTTTGCAAGACTTGGGCTTCGATACCGTAGAAGCTAACGAAAAGCTTGGTTTCCCTGCCGATCTGCGGAATTATGGAGTAGGGGCACAGATTTTAAACGACCTGGGAATTGGCAAGATTCGTTTGGTTACTAACAACCCCCGCAAAATCGCCGGTCTCAAAGGCTACGGCATCGAAATAGTCGATCGAGTGCCCTTGCTCATTGAAGTCAATGATTTCAACACTTTTTACTTGGCCACCAAAGCCGAAAAACTGGGTCACATGCTGCTCCAGACCTATCTATTAGCTTTGGCTGTCAACTGGAAAGAAGAAAAGATAGCTCCGCTGTCGTCAGAGGCGATCGAAATCACCAATAAGTATGAGCATCTAGAAAAAATGCGGCGCTTAGCCGACCAGCATCACCTTATTCTGCGGGAAGAAGCTCGCCCTCTAGGCGCAGCGGTATTTGCCGGCAACTCTAACACCACTATTGTTCATCTTGGCTGCGACCAACCTGACCAAACTCAAGAAAAATGGTTCACTGATAGTCAGCATCCTTATCTAAAATCCTTGCAGGCCATTTTGCAAGAAATCTCCACTTGGCCACAGGTGGAAAGCCTCGAATTTTTACTAGCCAACGGCACCGATCCATTAGTGGGGCTACAGGTACAACTCGATCGACAGCAACATTCGATCGATAAACTGTCCAAAGTATGGCAAGAAAACTTAACCACCCAAATAATTTATGCTTTTAGCTAGTCTGGCAGCTAATTTGAAGCACAAAACCGTAGAACCTTTTTGCAAGACGGCTTGCAGTAACTTGGCTCCAAAGGTGCTACGGGCAGAAAGTTTCGTAGCAATTTCTGCAACAAAACAGTAAAAGATCCTTCTAATGATGTATATGGATATAGGGTGTCGATAACCGGCATTTATAACTCATTAACCCTTCCGTCTTAAACTAGTCTTGCAACCAACTGATCGATATGAAATTACTTTATATTTTTATTGCTGTTCCCTTAGCATTGAGCTTAGCGGCTCCTAGCGCATTTGCAGCTACCCCGGCAGAACTCAAGAAGCTAGAAGATTTCAAAAAGCTAGAATCCACTGGCAAATGCGTTGGTTGCGATCTTTCAGGCACCTCTTTTGTCGGAATTGATTTCACCGGAATTTCGGTAGACCTACGAAATGCCAATTTGAATGGAGCTAACTTTGCTGGATCCATCATGCCCAAAGCAAATCTAAGCGGAGTATCGGCAGTAGGCACCAACTTTTTGGGTGCAGATTTGCAAGGTGCCAGTCTCAAGAATGCCAGTTTGATTTATTCCAATCTAGTTAAAGTCAAATTAAACAGCGCAGTGTTAGACATCACTGACCTGCAAGGCGCTAACTTAGCTGAAGCCGATTTGAGTGGAGCAAAAATCACTAAAACTGACTTTGTGGGAGCAAACATTTACAAAATGCGCGCACCCAGTAATATTAAAGATCCTGTGCTGGGCAACTTCTTTAAAGACGAAAAAAAAGGCATTCGGGTAGCAATCCAAAGTGGAGCCACCGAAACAACCAAAACAGTTGGCGACAGCACCTACGAATCTAGCGGCAGAATCTCCAGAAGATTTCGTGTTCCTTCCTGGATGGGTTATCCAGCTACTTCCACCGCTGGAGCCTATCGCTACTACAACCCCCAAGATCCCAATTTGATTTTGGAGTTATGGTAAATAGTTTTATTGATCTAGGTATAACTCGTTGCAGAACAGCTAAATCTTAACAGCGAGTTCTATTTTACCCAGTAAAACCTAGGTAAGATCAAGTTTGGTAGTCTGCTATTAATTTCAGTGACTTTTGGCCATGACCGATCTGCAACCCGACAATCTGGAACCGAAACAAACACCGCGCACCCTAGGGGCAAAAATTCTCAGTGCTACTGTGGCACTGGGATTTGCTTTATGTGTGTTTGGTATTATTTCTTTTCTAACTAGCTGCGAATCGCGGGCTGCTCCCCGGGTATTTTTGAACACCTCCATGGAGTTTTTGGGTGAATATCGGATCCCCAATGATTTCAAAATGGATGGCATACCTTTAGGTGGTCTATCTGGTTTGACCTACGATCGGCAGCAGGGGGTATTCTATGCCATTTCTGATGATCGAAGTAACAAAGGTCCAGCCCGGTTCTATACCCTCAAGGTGAACGTAGATAAAAAGTCTCAGCTTAAAGATGTTAAGGTCTTGAAATCTACTAGCCTGAAAGGCGCTGATGGCAAAACTTATCCACCTGGAAGCATTGACCCCGAGGCGATCGCCCTTTCGCCCCGCTCCACAGTATTTATTGCCAGTGAGGGCGATCGAAATAATGGCGTGCCACCAATGATTGGCGAATTCGACTTAGTTAGTGGCCAGCTCAAACAGCAGCTTAAAATCCCCGATCGATACATGCCCGACACCTTGGGTAAAAAAGGAGTTCAGGGCAATCTAGCCTTTGAATCACTCACTATTGCCTCTGCGGGAGCTGCTACCGATCCCCTGTATATTTTTACCGGCACTGAAAGCGCCTTGATCCAAGACCAGCAAAAACTCGCAGATAATCAGCCGGTAGAAGCCATCAAAACTCGCTGGTTGCACTATTTGGTCGGTGAACAAACTGGGCCATTGGCCGAATACGCCTACCATTTAGAGTTTCCGCCTTTGGGATCGATCGAGCATGGTTTATCCGAAATTCAAGCTCTAGATAATGGCGGGCATTTTTTGAGTTTGGAGAGGTCTTTGAGTTTATTGGGCTTTAAGATTAGAGTTTTTCAGGCAGTTACCGGTGGCGCTACCGATGTCAGTCGCATCGAGAGTTTGGCCGGAAATAATGCTAACCCTATCTCCAAAAAGTTGGTGTTAGACTTGGCTGACCTGAAAATTGGCCTAGATAATATTGAAGGGATGGCGATCGGTCCACCTTTACCTGGCGGTGGCAACATGTTACTAATGGTCAGCGACAACAATTTTAAGCGCCTTCAGGTAAACCAGGTTTTGCTGTTTCGGTTACGAAGCTGAAGTAGTTAAATTATTCATCTTTAAAATTCCGAGGCGATCTCTTTTGACTGGCTCTGCTCCTAAATCTCCACCTCCAGCCCCTTTACCTTTAGTAGAGACAGCTTTTTTATCTAGTGCCGCCTGTTTGATGTGGCTAATTAATTCCTATTTTTTGGGTGGTCAAGCCCTCAAACCTTTTTTGGCCATGCCCATAATTTTGGTGTATTTACGCTGGGGCAAACGGGCTGGTTGGATGTCGGTGGTGGTATCTAGTCTGTTGCTATCGGTGTTGATGGGTCCAACTCGTAGCGTGTTGTTTGCCATTCCCTATGGTTTGATTGGCATCCAGCTTGGAGCCTTTTGGCGGCGGGGTATTGGTTGGGGATGGTCAATTTTAGCTGGAGCAATTTTAGATTGCAGTGGCTTCTTTTTTCGGATTTGGTTGGCTTCGGCAATGCTGGGTGAAGATCTCTGGGGACTGCTAACGGCCAGAGCTACCGATATTTTGAATTGGGTCTTAGATTGGTTGGGGATCTTGGCAGAACCGACAGTTTTCTCTGTTCAACTGGTGGCCTTTGGTATTTTATTCCTGAATAGTTTGTTGTCTTTGTTAATTACTCATTTGATGGCCTTGTTGTTATTTGAACGCATCGGTGGACCAATTCCCCGTCCACCCGAATGGCTAGAAAACATGCTGGAACTGTAAAAAAGATTTATTTGTAGGGTGGGTACTGCCCACGGCTCGTAACTAAATGATTGTTGTACATACCCAGCGCCAGCTCAGTCAGGCATGGTTAGACCAATATCGCCACCAGCGCCCACATTTTGCCTGTGTGTTAGGGTTTACGGCGACTTGTCTGATCCCCAATATTTCAGCGGCTGGCTTGACTCCCGCCGATCGAGAGCTAACCGCCTTGGCCGATGGCGAGTTTCTGAGTCGCGGTATTCAGCCCAGCTATCGATATCCTTTGCCACCGCTGATTGCCGGGGCTTCGCCCGCAATTATTACCAAGGCTATTCTATCGGCCTTAGATATACCGATCACCATTTTTAACAGTGGTTTGCCCCAGGCTCCCAGCTTTGACTGTGTTGATTTGGGCGGTCAGCCGGCAGCTTGTCTTTCTACCGGTCAGGCGATGTCGATCGAGCTAGTGCAACATCTCTGGCAACAGGGTCTAGCTTGGGGATCTAAGCTTATTGCCACCGCTCCCTACATCGTAATTGGTGAATGCGTCGTGGGTGGCACCACCACTGCCTTGGCCTTGCTAACTGGCCTGGGGATCAAGGCCGACGGCAAAGTAAACAGCAGTCATCCCCAATGTAATCATCAGCAAAAAAAGCTGCTGGTAGAGCAAGGTCTACAGCTTTTTCCAACTCATGCTACTGCCTGGGAAATAGTGGCGGCGATCGGTGATCCTATGCAGGTAGTAGCAGCCGCGATGGCGGTAGCGGCCAGTAAGCAAGGAGGAGTATTGTTAGCTGGCGGCACCCAAATGCTGGCAGTTTATACCCTTATACTAAAACTAGCCCCAGATTGTCATCTGGAGCGAATTGCTGTGGGAACCACTGGTTGGGTGACACAAGACCGCAGTGCTGATGCTGTGGGTTTGGCGAAAAGCCTTGCACCTGCAATGTTTTTTTCTGCCCAGATGCAGTTTGCCAATTCTGGCTACGAACAGTTGCAGGTGTACGATCAGGGATTTGTAAAAGAAGGAGTGGGGGCTGGCGGGGCAGCGATCACGGCTAGTTTATACCGAGATTGGGGCAGCAATGAAGTCTTACAGGCTACTGAAGAACTCCTAGGCTTAATGCTCTAGTGAATACGCTGTCTGGCTAATAACTGCTCTTCGAGGGCTGCAATGCGGGAGTAGGCCACAGTGAGCTGGGCAGTTAGGCGCTGGATTTGGGACTGAGGCGACAGCATGATTTCTTGCTGGCGGTAGCTGCTGGTTTCGTTGTCAACCAAAACATCTTGGTGAATCAACCAGTCGGCAGACTCTTGAATATCAATTTTGGGGAAGTTTTGCTGGGAACGAGCCTTCATGGCTGATTCAGGAGCAATTTCCGGGCGAGAATTTTCTGGTAATAAATGCTGGTGCAACCGATCGAGGATGTGATAAACATCATTTACTTTGCTGGTTAGCAACTCAATTTTTTTCTCTACGAACTGTTTATCTGTTGATTGCATAGTCTAAATCTCTAGGTGGATGGATTAGTGAATATTGAAATCAAGTCCTCGCCAAGTTCAGAATCTAGTTCGAAACCTTTTAATTGGCCTGACTTTTACTACCTGAGACACCGAAAAATATGGTAACTTTGGTTTGGAGCAGGTATGAATAGACAATAATTGCCGAGCAGTTATTAATCGGTGTATGTGGGGTAAAGAATAAATGCTGAATGCTAAAGACTTTTTTGCAGTCTGCGCTGGACAATGGCAAACTGAGCGAATTTACCACTATCCCTTGCGGGGAGAAGTGGAGCGTTCTCATACTGAATTTAATGCAGAAACTTTAAATTTGGTAGAAAAACACCAAATTTCTTCATCTTTCATTCCCCGAGAGTTTTTTAAAAGCGATGATGCGATCGAGCATTCTTATGGGTTTGCGATTGCTTTTGACACCAAATCAGAAACCGGTGAAGAAGTTTCGATGCGGTTGAAAGCTTTATTTGTACCCGACGCGATCATTACTTACCCAGACAAATTGCCCAAAGATCCTGCTGCTCCGGCATTGCCTCTGTCCGCAGAAGTTTCTGATAGTGAGGAAGTAATACACGGCTTTTATTTGCGCGACCAAGGCTATTCTGAATCGGGGGCAATTACTGGGCGATTTACTTACTTGCCCAGTCGTCAAGCTCTAGAAATGACCACCTACTACGGTCGATCGGTCGCTGTAGATCAAATCCGGATATTGTCAGAACAGGTGCGTTTGCGCACCATTATCACCTACCAGCGACCAGTGGCTGGTGCAGTACCCAGCATAATTACTTTAGTGGGCTTCGGCTTAGAACGACGAGAGGAATAGTACTAATGGAACGTCGTCAATTTTTACGGGCTTTGGGTCTGTTATCTCTAGAGCCGTTGCTTTTTAGCTGTCAACAAGCGCCCCCTAATCAACTGCAAGTCAAGTTGCTACGGGGCACTTTTCCTGGAGTACTACTGGGTGAATTTCGCCGTTTTAGTAAGAGTGATTTGTTAGAAGTATCGGCTTTTGGCCAACTGGCTGAGGGTTTAAAGTTGTTAAAAGATTGGAAAAATCCCCCAGCTCCAAAAGGTGGCTGGAGCTGGCGATTACCTTGGCAGGCACCACCCAATTACCAAGCTACTAATTTGATCTCCTTGGGTGATACCTGGCTCAATGAGGCGATCGAGCAAAAGCTGGTACAGCCCTTAGATATTGGCAAACTGCCCAGTTGGCAAAAGCTCGCGCCCCAGTGGCAGAAGTTGGTTAGCAGCGATGGGAAAATTTGGGGCGCACCTTACCGGTGGGGCAGTACGATATTAATTTATCGGAAAGATCGCTTACAGCAAAACAAGATTCCCTTACCTACTGACTGGTCAGATCTGTGGCAGCCTGCGCTGAAAGGAAAAGTGGTATTGCTAAATCAACAGCAAGAAGTGATTGGCCTGACTCTTAAGCACCTTGGTCACTCTTACAGCACCGATCCCAAGGAAGTGCCCGAGTTATTACCGGCTCTGCGGCAGTTACATCAACAAACCTTGTTTTACAGCTCCGATCGATATATCTCGCCGCTGCTGACTGGTGATGCCTGGGTGGCCGTTGGTTGGTCGGCGGATGTGGTGGGCTTATTGGCTCGCCAGCCAGATCTGGGTGTTGCGATTCCAGCTTCTGGCGCTTCTCTGTGGGCAGATTTATGGGTACAGCCCAATACGGCTAAATCTTTGCCGAGTTCTTCGCCTTCGATCGAGCAGTGGATTGATTTTTGTTGGCAAAATCCAGCGGCTACTAAGATTTCTACTTCTACTAACGGGGCTTCCCCAATTTTTAGTGACCAGCCACCTGCTGGTTTACCAGAAAATCTTGTATATAAAGCCTTTGCCAAAGGTGAATTTTTGCCGAGCTTAAACATTGCACAGCAACAGCAATATCAAAAGCTCTGGCAAGAAATGCGCGGTTGAAATTTTATGAGTTTAATTCGAGGTTCAAAATTTGTTTCAATTTTCTACCATCCACTTCAAAATCCCTAAAATTCGTTCTACCGGACTAACAAAATACTCATTAATATCAATGGTTACATCTTTATCCTCCAGCTTCAGAAATTGCCACAGCTTACCACTAGTCACACAGCCATAAATAACTGGAGTTACTTTTTCGGCATTTGCATTGAACAATTGTGCTGCAAACATTTCGGCGATACATTGCCCCAGCCCAACATCTAATTCTCCCTTTTTAGCTTCTACCAACATCACAATAGGAGCTTCAATAACGTAAGGAGCGGTAGATCTACTCAGCAGAAAATCACAGAAACCATTCAAGCCTAGCTCACGGTCAACGTTGAACTCTTCACCAGAAAACAACTGAACCTGATCAGCAGTCAATCTTCTAACTTCAGTCAAGATCGGGCTAACCAGAAGCTCAGATTTAGCTTTCTCAGATTTGGCTCTCTGAGCTAAAGGCAACCATTGACGAAAAATAGTCAGAAACTCAGGCTGAGGATCGGCAGAAGGCAAAGACTCACAGAAAGGAGAATCAATAAGATTCAACCCAAATTGATGCTTAGCAGTTTCTAAGGTGAAGTTATTGTAAGCCATAGGACTCAGGAAAGAAAGACTTAGATCAGTTATACCACAATCAGTATTAAGAACTACGTAGCTGTGCCGTCCCGAAGCCAGTGCCAACAGTTCGATAAGTATGTTGAAAGATCTTTAGCTGCTGAAAACGGCTAAACTGTTCAAGAATATCTGGATTTAAATTGATTGGAAGTGTTATGGAGAAATCAATTCGCTCGATCGTGCGGGAACAGCTTCCCCCAAAACAAGCGGGTAGCATAAGAAGCGATCGAGCTATTCGCCTAGATAAAGGCGAGTTTCCATACCCTCCTTCTCCTCAAGTGATCAGTGCCATTCAAGCAGCGGCCAGTGGTATTAATCGCTATCCTGAAGTGCTGACCAATACTCTGCGTCAAGCGATCGCCGATTACAACCAAGTAGACCTTGATCAAATTTTTGTGGGCAATGGTTCGGATGATTTGATTGAACTGGTGCTAAAAATTTGCATAGAGCCAGGTGATGAAGTGATTTTGCCGGTGCCCACATTCTTTGTATATGGGGCTGCTAGTCAAATGTTAGGTGGTGTAACTATTTCTATACCGCGTCAGGCTGATTTTGAACTGGATGTGGCGGCGATACTGGCTGCGATCACTTCGCGCACGAAGCTAATTTTTATTGCTAATCCCAATAACCCCACGGCTAACTTGGTCGATCGCGCTGCTTTAATTGAGCTACTAGACCAAACTGACTGCTTAATTGTGGTGGACGAATGCTATTTTGAAATTTGCCAAACCACGATCGCTGCTGAAATTGAAAAATATCCTAATCTGATTGTGCTGCGCAGTCTTTCTAAGGGGTTTGGGTTGGCGGGTTTGCGGTTGGGCTATGGCATTACTAGTCCGCAGATGGTCGATTACCTCTATCGGATAGCACAGATTTTTCCGGTAAATCAGTTGGCGATCGCGGCGGGCATTGCGGCCTTGACTGATTTAGATTATGTGGAGACTAAGTTGGCTGAGATTAAAAAAGAGCGGCAGCAGTTAGCCGAATCTATGCAGGCTTTGGGCTTGAAAGTCTATCGATCGGATACTAACTTTCTACTGGTAAGCTGTGCAGCTTGGAATATGACTTCTTCGGTATTAGTATCTCAACTGGCACAGCAAGAAATCTTTGTGGCGGACTTTGGTGGCAAACCTGGTTTAGATGATTATCACTTACGAGTAGCTACCGGTACTCCTGCCGAAAATCAAGCCTTTCTAGTCACGTTACAAGCTTTAAAACCATAATTACGCCTCATCAAACACAAATCTCACCTCAAGGATGAGATGAGATTTTCTATGGGCATTGCCTATTCATTTAACCGCTGCACTCCAAAGAGAAACAGCCAGACTCCAATGCTTGTGAGAGCCAGTATTCTATTTCTAACTGCTGCTTAATGCGAGCCATCTGTTTTGAGGTTGGCTTTGCTTGCTTTACCACATTTTGTAACAAATACATATTTCGCACCTTTTTAAACTTGAGATTTCAGTCTGATAAATCACGATAAAGAACATTTGCGTTCTTCCCCTCACATACGCCGATGAAAGTATCTTAACCTTTATCTATCTTTGCTTTTGCATCCAAAATAACATACTTGATGACTTTTTTCAGCTCTCACTGTAACGAAAAAGATTGAACCTCTTTGATCGAGCTGTAAGTCTTCATACTAGCGATTCAAAAGAGCCTGTAGCGTAATATACAAATTCACTACAAGCTCTGTATAAATGACAACAAGTTAGCTAGCCTTTTCTAGCATCCGGTTTCGTGCGGCTATCATTAAACTGCGATGATGTTCTAACTGTTGGTTTTGGCGATTAATCGAAGCCTGCCAGATCTCTGGCCATTGTTCAATGATAATTCGAGTGATTCGATCAACTTGTAAGCCAGATTTGAGGCCAGTTTTAGGTAAGCGAGCTGCGTTATTGGAGTTCATGAGAAAAGTCCTTAAAGATGATGCACAAAAAATTGTTTGTTAGCGAGTTTTTGCTTACTACAGGATAACTGTGCGAGATGATTTCGACAGTCGATTGCTGCTTCAGAGCAGGCCAATTCTGGGTTTACGGTGCATTTTAGATAATAACTATCAGTGAAGTACTAACACTTATTACAGGGAATGCGATGCAAACGACGGATGCACCAAACACTATTCGGACAGTAAATAATTATAGGCATAAAAATACTGATCGAAAGGTTCTAAGCAATTATTAGACAAACTAGAGTCATACTAATCACTCCGTAGAGTTGGATAATACTTATTGTAACATATACTGCTGAGACCTTCACTTTTTCATTTTTAATAGTCCAGTAATATAAGAAATATTTATATTTCTTTAAATTTTCATCAGAAATAAGCATCTGTCATTAGAGTATTTTCCCGAGTAGAAAAAATAATGTCTCAACAGGTATCAAGAAAGCCGAGTTTAATTTTCATTAAACTCGGTTTGCTAAATTATTGCTCTTGAGATATTCCGATAAACTGACTAGGCAACTTCTTTCAGTAAGAAAGACCGAGTACCCACTGTATCAACGCTTTTAGCATTTTTGTAGGTGTAAGTACCTGTTGCTATGATGTCGCCAAAGTTGTTGATACTAACTGCACTGGTGAGAGTAACAGCCGCTCCGTTTACAGTCAAAGCATTGGTGACTAGAGAGTTCAGATCAGTCTGAACGCCCATACTCCAAACATATGCTCGGTTGACACCGGAAGCAATTTGGGAGGTTCCTACCACAGTACCAAACTCGTTGATTTCGGTAGCAGAGCCAGTTTTACCGCCCAGACTGCTGATCGAAGTATATTCACCATCCCGAATAATAAATGGTGAGCTGGTGGCAGTTGCTCCAGATCCGCTGTTGGTAGCACCAATAATACTGCCAGCATTGTTAATGTCGATCGCCCGTGCCTGTTCATCGCCAAAGGTTCCCAATGTTTCTAGCACGTACTGACCACTAGCATTTAGTTTCCAGACCACCGCCGCATATTTTTCTTCGCCATTTAAAGCTCCATCTTGGTCTAGATAGCCCACGATAGTGCCTTGGCCGTTAATACTCTGCGCGGTGCCACCGTTACCGCCCGATTCGGCTAAACGAGTGACGACACCATTCTCTACGTAGACTGGTCTTTCAAAGGTTTGGACAACCCCCGCAGCATCAGTTTGAGAAACAATGTTGCGGCCAGCAATTTGGTTTTGGACGTTGATGTCTAAATAATAACTTTCCTTGCCACTAATAGAATTGATTGCTAGGTCATAGCCATTTGCCCCTTTTGTCCAAACTAAAGCTCGGTCAGAAGCTAATCCTTGGGGCTGCCTTACTTCATCAGCGGTTCCGGTAATAACTCCTCGGTTGTTGATGGTGTTGAGGTTTGGGGTCAGCAGTGTGACGGTTGCACCGTTTGGAGCACCATCATCAGATGAGCCTTTCTTCACTCCGGTAGCGGGCAGAAGAGTTTGTACGCCATTTTCCCAAATAAAAGCTCCTCGCACTACGTTGGTGGAGTTGACAACTCCAGCCGCATTGGTAGTGTTATAAGTTTCACCAGTGTTAAATCGACCGACTATTGATCCAAAGTCGTTAATTGATACAGCATTAACTGAAGCAGCAGTTTTTGCTGTAGTTGGGTCTTGAGCTAAAGAACCTAGATCGGTGGCAGCGTAGCGAGTTAATGGCCCGCGATCAACTAGTGTCTGAGAACCAGAGGCTACCCCTTTGAGAGTCGCTAATAAATCACGACCAGATCTAACTAGAGTATCAGTACCGCTAGTTGTAAAACTCAAAGATCTACCCAGCAGACTTTCTCCTAGACGCAGTTTATCAACGGCAGCATTAAAATTATTAATGGTGACAGAGCCTTCGCCCGTTTCTAAGATTACTCGATCTTGACCGCTGCCCAAAGTAACGGTGTCTTTGCCAGTTCCAGCATTAATCAAATTTTTGCCATTGCCTGCATCAATAACGTCATCACCGGCACCGCTGAAAATTACGTCATCGCCAGCTCCAGCAAAAATTGTATCTTTGCCCTTGCCAGTCAAAATGCGGTTGTTGCCACCACCGGCCACCACGTTATTTTTGCCATCGCCAGCATCAATAAAGTCGTTGCCGCTTCCGCCAACTACGGTGTCATTACCAGTACCGCTGGTAATAATGTTAGTACCATCGCCAGCAACAATATTATTATCGCCATTGCCAGCTTCAATCACATCGTTGCCAGCTCCAGCAAAAATTTTATCATTGCCGCGACCGCCTAGTATAAAATTGTTGCCTTCGCCTGTAAAAACGCTGATGGCTTTGTTTCTGCTGCTGGTGCTGGCATTAGAAGCAGCTTTAAAATCGATAACATCATCACCTGCACCATAAATTAGGGGAGCAGCAGAGCCACGGCTCGATCGATCTGAAGATCGATCTCTGGAGCCACTTTCCAGCGAGAAAATATTGCCGGTTGATCCTAATGCAGGCACTAAATCTGCCGCTAAACTGCCAAATACGTTTGGTGCAGAACTGTTGGTATCCATGTGAAATCTCCGTGAAAGTATGAGTTACTAGAAAAATGTGGTTAGAAGACCGGGCAAGAACTAAGTCTTTGGTGGAAAAATAGTCAAGGCGGTATCTTTCCTGGGGCATACGTCCCAAAAAACACAGTGAGATTGAACATGATGGTAAAATTGAGGCTTGTAAATTTAATTTGCTGGGTAAAGTCTGGTAAATCGATGTGCAGCATCAATTTTCAGGCTTGCCCTCTTATTTTTTTGGTAGCGGCGGCACCACCAAACTGGCACACATTTCACCGGTCGTAACGGTGCGCTGATCTGGCATCTTGCCAGCGCAATTCCAAGAGTTAAAAGATTGACCGGCAAACTGCGGGGTTTGACTAACTCGCCACATGGCGATCGGCAGCGTGACGGCAAGAATTACCCCTATTCCTGTCCAACCCCAAACTATTTTGTGCATTGTCGGCATAGCTAGCTCCTACTGTAGTGGTAAATATGGAAAAGCTGGATGCCAAGACATGGCAGCAGCCAATGTGTACAGGCCAAACAACCAAAAGAACATAGTGCTGGGCTTCACCTGACGATTTTTAAGTAATGGATACAAAATCATTAGGCTCAGCAGCCAGCCAATCAACATGGCAGTTTCTTTGCCAGCATAGCTGCCAATGTTGCCCCACATGGGGTCAGGATTTACTGCCCCCGGAATCCAGCTTCCCAGGGTTTTTACCGTGCTTTCAAAACTTTTAGAGGTGTCTGAGATGTGATGAACTACCATCATTGTGACAGCTCCAACCCCGCCACTAATTAATAGTGCTGCTGCCGAACCAGAAGTATCAGGCGGATTTTTGGAGCCATTCTTAATAAAACCAGGAAAATTGCGCAACCCAGTCCATAGTGATTGGTAGAAGGGTTTAGCGCTAGCAGAATTTCTCATTGTTAACCTTGATAGTTATTTAAAATTTATAGTGCATGAACTTTAGCAATGCCCAGACCAGTCACAAAGCCCCCCATTCCAAAAAACATCATTCCCATTAGCGCTACGCAGGTAGCTGTCAAAACAGGCCGGTTTTTCTTTTCTAAAATACTGTCGCCATAGCTCCACAAAATCCAGGCACAGGCCACACTCAAAGGGAGAGTGAATAAAACGCTGAATTCGTGATATTCCATAAACACATACTGCACCAGCGGCGAGTTGGTTTTTAGCCAAGCCCTAGCACCGCCATAGCTGGCATCTGCCCGATAGCGCATGTAGGCAAAATTACCACTGGCAATACCGAGAAAGGTAATTATGCTCGACCAAAAAGCTAAAGTCCGCACTGGTGGCAAGGCTTTGGCTGAGCCGCGCAGAAGAGGAAAAGCCAAGTGTCCGGTGTAAGCGACCACAATCGTGGTCAACATCGAAGCGCTGCCGTGTAAAAAGCCGATCGATCTTTGCCATGGACTGGGGTGAATGAGGTTTACAAGAGGCAAAAACATAAACATGCCTGCCGAGAGAATAGCCAAACCATAAACGCTGACTGTAGCGATATCTAACTGCCGGGGAAAGGTTTCTTCCGCTATCGGCTTAAATTCAGAATCAGTAACTTGCATGTTATCTTCTTGCCTCCAAAGGTTGAGGTAACAAACAAGGCAGACTCTGGGAGGTGATCTTTCTCCAAAAATCTCGTATTTTTACGCCCAACGTCTCGGCGTGCTGATGATGGAAAAAGTGACCGCCGGTAGGCTGATGCCAAAACTGATCTCCATTTTTGAGATAGTACAGCCATTCCGAAAAGATGTTGCCCATCAGTACCGGATCATCTACGGCTGCGCAAACCAGCAAGGGTTGGGCAATAGCACCTTGAACAAAAAATTCATCTTTTTTTAGCAGTGAGGTCTTGGAGGGAGCTTCTAATAAGTCACGATCTAGCCTTTCGGCTAGGTGCTCAACGTAGCGCAGACAAGGAATACCCGAAATCCAACCTGCCACTAACTTCAGCACCGTATCTCGCTGACAATAAATTATCGACAGTTGCTGATAGTAATAAGTTTGCCAGGTAATGCTGGGCTGAGCCGCCACACTAATTAACACCACCGAAGCTACGCGGCCAGGGTAGCAGCGAGCATAATTGAGCGCGAGTACCCCGCCCAATCCATGACCAATAATATGTAAGGGTCGATCGCTGGTTTGGATAAATTCATGAAGCAATTCCAAGGCAGCCTCTAAAGAACCAGGCTCATCAGGAGTCTGGGAATATTCCCAGTATTTCAGCGGAAACTCTTGGTCGAGTACACCCAATATGCGGCGATGAAAGCATTGCAAGCTAGGGCTGGTACTAATCCACAAAAACTGTCGGTCGCACAATGTCTCAGAAGGAGATTCACAAATCATAAGAATAAACGGGATGAAGGACAAAGTTTAAATGGCCATGTGTTGGCTAGAAGGGCTAACTGTGAGCCATGCCATCTTGAAGCTTATTGATAATCTCTAGCATCAAAGGATTAAGGGAATCCTAACATCTTATTGAAAATAAGTCTCATTAAAATTTAGAAATTAGATAGTTTTATATTATCAAATTAACTATTTAAACTCTGTTTTGCTGATATATCAAAGGAATAAATATGAGGGTATGGCAAGACTGATAGTGCCTATAAACTTTGTCTGTCAACAGTTATAGGCTTATGTATCTCGCTGTTCATCTTTGTCGATTGTGCAATCTGAAACACAAAATATCTCATTGACTCTCTGTCGCTAAAAAACAAATAAGTATTCTTCTCAATTAAATGTGGTAGCATCTTAGCCATGGTCAAAGACCAAAACTTACAAAAACTGTCAGTAATTTTTAGCATGTTTAAGTCAATATCTGCTCTAATCGTTACCGCAAGCTGCACTGCGGCGATTTTGCTTCTAGAAATGGGTGGTCGATCGCCTGCTGTGCAAGCGAAGCCATCGTCGGTTGAGGAAGCTCAATCTAGCCTAGAAGTATCAGCAACCAATTTCTTAGTCTCTGACAATCAGCTTTTTTCCAGTCAGCCAGCGGCTCTTGCAGCTCAGCCAGAGGGAAAACCAGCAGAAGCTCCTGCTAACCAGTTTTCGCTGACGACTAAGCTGCAAGGACAGGTGATTTTTGGTCTAACCAGTGGATTATCTGGCGATATTAGTAGAAATGCTGCCCTTGGTCAGCGGAGCCGCCTAGAGCTGGTGACTGGTTTGGGTAACGGTACTCTCACTACCAGGCTACAAATTGATGGCATGGGCACACCAAACTCTACTGTGCCAGCAGGCATAATTGATACTCCAGAAGGAGGGTCTTCTTTTGGGGTAAGCAAACCAAGCAGTCAGGTGAATCTTGACCTGCTGAAGTATGAGATGCCGATCGGAGCTAATACTCAACTTGTAGTAGCGGCTAATGCCGCTGGCGCTGATGATTTCACTGATTCTATCAACCCCTACTTTGATGGTGATGGTGCTAGTGGTTCAATATCGCGCTTTGGCAACCGGCCATCTATTTATTATTTGGTGTCTGGGGCTGGAGCTGGTATTCGGCACAAGTTTAGCCCCACAGTTGAAGGTAGCTTAGGGTATTTAACCAGCAATGCTAGCAGTCCTGCGTTGGGTAGTGGATTAGGTGGAGGTAGCTATGGGGCGATCGCTCAAATTACGTTGAACCCCAACGAAAATACCAAATTAGGGCTAACTTATGTAAATGCTCGTGATACAACGCCCGGTACCGGTAGCACCAACGCTAATTCTAGTGGTTCCAATAGTATGTTTGGAGTACAGGGGTCATTTAAGGTAAGCCCCAAGCTCGCTTTGGGTGGCTGGGTTGGTTACAACAAAAACAGTGACGTAGCCGGAGATAAAGATATTTTAAATTGGGCAGTTACTGCGGCGTTTCCGGACTTGGGTGCGCCCGGTAATTTGGGTGGACTGCTAGTTGGGCAAGAGCCTCGGGTTACAGGAGCAACTGGTACGGCTTTGACAGATACTGGTTCTTCATTGCATTTAGAAGGATTTTATCAAGTCAGGCTAAACGATAACCTCAGTATTACTCCTGGCTTAATTTATCTCACAGCCCCCGATCATAATAGTGCCAATGGCGGAGCCTTAATTGGCACAGTCAGAACCACCTTTAGTTTTTAATTGCTGAAATCTGTCTTTAAATCTGTCTTTGGACGTAAGCAGCTCCACGTTAATAAATCACTGAGTAAATTTATATGAAAAGACTGTATAAAAGAATAGCCTATGCGCTGATGGCTTTGTTGTTTGGCTTCATTGTCGCCTGTAACAATCCCACAGCCGATAAACCTCCTGAAAAGCCAGCGGCTGAAAGTAATTTATCAACAGATAAAAAACCGGACGATAAGTCAGCGACAGAAGCTAGTCCATCTGCTCATAGCGGCGGACACAGTATGGGTAAGAAAATTAATATCAACGATGCTATTCTTTCGGAATTAGATAAGCTGGAAGGTAAGCTGGGTATTCCATCGCTCTCCAACAAAATTCAGTCGAGTCGGCCATACACCAAAACTGAAGATTTAGTGAGCAAAAAGGTAATTGACCAGGCACAATTTGATCAGATCAAAGATATGGTGACGATTGAAGAGGTCAAATTAGTTGGTGAGGCTAAAGATATCGATTATATGATCAAGCTAGGTCTAATGAAAGGACATCTGATAGTTGCCAAAGAATTGATCGATTTGAAGAAAATAGAGCAGGCCGAACCGCATATTGGCCACCCAGTGGAAGAAATTTATGCTGACGTAGAAGAACAGCTCAATGAGCGTAAAGTAAAAGAATTTAAAACTCCATTGATTGCTTTACATGACCAAGTGAAAGCTGGTGGAAAAGACCTTGCTAAATTAGGTAATGACTTTAAAACTTCGATGAAGTCGATTGAAGATGCGATTGCTGGCTTGCCTGCTACTCAAAGAACTTCGCCCAAATTTGCACTGCAAGTAATTGCTGGCCTATTAGACAGCGCTAACTCTGAGTACACTGCTGCAATCGCCAATGGTAAAATTGCTCAAGCCGTAGAATATCAAGATTCACGGGGCTTTGTGGTTTATAGTCAAGAACTATTTAAAGCCATTCAACCAGAGCTAATTAAAACCAATGCCTCTATTGCTACCAGCATTGCTAAATCTTTAGCCGATGTGGCTAAGGCTTGGCCAGCACCGATCCCCCCGGCTGCACCAGTACTACCTACTAGTGAAGTCTCTAAATTAGTGAAGTCGATCGAAAGCGAATCTGCTAAAATTACGCAACCTGCCTAGTTCATGCTCTCATCCTTATTAATAATGAAAGATCTAAATTCTGAAACCACTATCGACACCCTACGCACCATTATGGAGTTTGAGTTAGCGGGAGTAGTCCGCTATACCCATTATTCTTTGATGGTGACAGGGCCAAATCGGATTCCAATTGTAGAATTTTTTAAAGCTCAGGCGATCGAGTCACTGACTCATGCTCAACAAGTCGGTGAAATCCTCACTGGCTTGGAGGGTCATCCTTCCTTGAGCATTGCCCCCATGGAAGAAACTTATAAGCATGCAGTCAAAGATATTTTGGAAGAAAGCCTTTCTCACGAAAAGAAGGCTTTAGGTCTCTATAAGCAGCTATTAGATATCGTAGAAGATTCTAGCGTCTACTTAGAAGAGTTTGCCAGAACTATGATTGGTACTGAAGAGCTACATAACATTGAAATCAAAAAAATGCTGAGAGATTTTAGCTAAACAATTATGTTAAAAAAACTAGAAGGGAGTTTTTTGCGGTGGCAGCGGTCTGAATCTGGCAAGCTAAACAGCATTCAGATTCAGACCAGCACAATTATTCAGTCAGTACACGTAAATAAAGATCTGCGCGTGCTGCTACATGATCTACTTATTCCTAATGTTACTATTTCGTTACAGGTCAAAGTAAAAAAAAGGCGAATGACGGCTAAATTTGTGGTTTTAACGCCTCGCTGTGATCTCACAATTGACCGCAAAATGATTCCTAAGCCAATTGAAGTTAAAGTTTGTAGCAGTAAACATTGCTGCAAGAATGGCAGCAAAGATATTTGTAAATCTTTAGAGCAGTTGCAATTAGATAGTAACATCGGTGTTCAAATCAGTAAGGTTGGCTGTATGGGCAACTGTAAAAATGCTCCAGCAATTAAAATTGATGGTCATAAGCATCAGAAGCTCTCACCGGCATCTGCCGTCGCTTTGGTTAAAAAAATGTGGTGCAAACTCCAGCCTCATCCACGTAATGACTCTGAAAAAGAATTGCCTATGAGACAAATAGCACCGACGACTGGTTTCTAATTTATGTCTAATGACGCGACTTCAAATTCATGGTCAAGGCGACAGATTCTACAGTGGGGCGGAGCGGTAGGGCTAAGCTTTGCAGCTAGTGCCGTAGCAATACGGGCTTTTAATCGTCAGTCAGTGATTACTCCACCACCCATGCGAGACCTGGATGCAGAGAGTCCTGGCTTTTTGCCCGTAAAGTTTCTGCGCAGCTTTGATTATGGCAAAGTGGTCAAAGAAAATGGTCGCACGGTGAGAGAGTTTACTCTCAATGCTAAAACCACTCCGGTACAGCTTGATAAGGCAAACAGCTTTATTACCTGGAATCTCAATGGTCAGGTGCCTGCACCTACTCTACGGGCAACCCAGGGCGATCGAATTCGGATTGCGTTTTACAACCAGGCCGGACATGCTCACTCCCTGCATTTTCATGGCACTCACCCATCCAACATGGATGGCATTAAGCCCGTCAAACAAAGCAAAGTATTTATTTATGAGTTCGATGCTGAGCCTTACGGGGTGCATCCTTATCATTGTCATATTGAACCGGTCACTCGCCATATCGGCAAAGGACTATATGGAATGTTAATTGTTGATCCCCCTCAGCCGCGACCGCTCGCTGATGAAATGGTACTGATTATGGGAGCCTATGATCTGGATGAAAATCGCCAAAATGAGCTATATGCCTTTAATGGTTTGCCCCATTATTATATGCACCATCCAATTCCAATTAAAAAAGATCGATTGGTACGCTTATATGTGCAAAATATGATTGAATTCGATGCCGCAGCTTCTTTTCATTTACATGCCAATATGTTTCAGGTATATCCTACCGGACGAACAATCCATCCTGCTTTTGAAACTGACGTAATTACTATGGGGCCAGCCGAACGACATATTTTAGAGTTTAGCTATAAATATCCTGGCCAGTATATGTTTCATCCTCACCAAGACTATATGGCCTCTGCTGGTTGTATGGGAATATTTGATGTGATTTCTTAGCTGGCATTTTTCTGTTTGATAATTGTCCTTACACCTAACTACTTAATATTATGGACTTACTCTCTGCCTTACCCACATTTATTCTGACTCTGCGCGAAGGAGTTGAGGCTGCCTTGGTAGTAGGAATCGTCATGGCTTACCTAAAAAAATCAGGTCAGTCTTATTTGAAATCTTGGGTGTATTGGGCGATCGGGATAGGCATTGCCCTCAGTGCTGCTACTGGCGTAGCATTTCAGTGGATAATTCAGAATTTGGGCACAGCTAATCAGCAATATGCTAGCTCAATCGAACCAGCGATCGAAGGCTTTTTTGGCCTATTAGCAATTTTCATGCTGAGTTGGATGTTAATTTGGATGGCCAAGCACGCCAAAACTCTCAAGCAAGAAGTAGAAGGCGCAGTAGATAATGCTGTTCATGCCCAAGCCAAAAATGGCTGGCGAATATTTGGATTAGTTTTTTTTGCGATCATGCGAGAAGGCTTTGAAACCGTTCTATTTATTGCTTCTAAGCTTCAGCAAGGAGTTTTTCCAGCATTGGGAGCAGTGAGTGGAGTTGTAGCCGCAACTATTATTGGCATGTTGATGTTTAAGTGGGGCGTGCGGCTGAATATTCGCAGATTCTTTTCGATTATGGGGATTTTACTACTTTTAATTATTGGTGGTTTAGTCGTAACTTCTTTAGCCAGATTTGATCAGGCTGTGGGGGCACTGGCTAGCTCTAGCCGAGAATCCCAGAGCATGTGTTTTTTCTATGAACGTTTTGCCAAACCGGCTGACAAAAATTGTATCTTGGGGCCGATGGTGTGGAATTTTAGTAAAGTAATGCCAGAAGAAACTTTCCCTGGCATAGTTTTTAGCTCTTTGCTGGGCTATGTGCAGCGACTATATTTAGTGCAGGCGATTGGCTATATTTTCTTTTTAGTGACAGTTGGCAGCTTGTATTTACAGCCTACCTGGCTGAAGAACCTAATTCCTAGTGGCAAGAGGTCTTTAAAGGGTGGTTAGCTAATGAAACTGATTAGCTAATCCAGATGATGACTCATTTTGGTAAATTGCCGTATAAATGCGATCGCTAGCATTCCGACGCAGACTCTTGACGATCATCTGGAAACTCACGAATTAGTCAAGATACTTACATTAATATCTCGATCTGGGATGCCCGATCAATTTTAATATCTAACTTACCATCAGAATTTTTTATAGGCTCTACATCAACTATCTTTATTTGTTTGTCTTTGAGATTTAGTAAGCTTCCTCCCCCTGGAATTTGATTAATTAAGCCTAAAGGCAATGTTACTCGCCCTGTTTGACGATCACTAATATAACCTTGTTCGTCAGGTTCTGAAATTTTTCGATCTAGCCATTTTGCCCTTAGATTAGAATGATTTAGCTGGTTTGTGATGAATAATCCCATTAATTCATTAGGTACTAATATTGCTCCAGTAGAAATTGGTAGTTTCCATCTTTGTGCTGCATCCCTGAAGAAGTCAATGATTGCCTTTAATTGTTTGATTAAATCATCAGTTAAAATTATTTTTGGTTTTCTACCACTAAGAGAAGAAAAATTTGTTACGGCAGTTCTTCGATCAGATCCATTAATCAAAATTTGTGGACAAGCTTTTCCAATCTCTTTGGTATTACGAAAACTTTCACTTAGTGTTCGGATGGTAGGTCTACAATCGATTTCTTGTTGAACAAAATTCCAGCAAAAAACTTTCTCATAAAGAGATTGAGAAGTATCAGCCGTCAAAAATAATCCTGATGGTTCAACCAATTTAACTAGTAATCTGAGTGCAGTAGGTGATAAATCTTGTGCTTCATCAATAATTACGGCATTGTAAGGCTTCTTGCTTAAATTACTGACCTTCTCTAAAGCTTGTCTTCTTGACTGTTCGATGGTTGTATAACCAGAATTTTGTAATAAATTTTTCCATTCCTCATAGATGTCCCAAACTGCTCTGCGCAAATCTCGACGAAATGGCTCTCCTGCCGCAATTTTACTTTTTTCTTTATACTCGTCTGAATTGACAATCCCTTTGGACTCAATCGTTTTGACAATTTCATTTAAAATAGATGATTCGCCTAGTTGCTTCAATTTATTTTGAATATTTGCATCAAACTGGTTAATTCGCAATATCGATTGTAAACAAAGCCGAGATATTTCTTCAGTAGCTGTTGTCTTTCTACTTGCTTCGTTGCAATCAGCAACAATTTCATCAACTTTGCAGACCTTAACATCAAGTTGATCGAGTGAATCTGGCAGCAATTTTTCTAGCAGTTGTTTAAAATAATCAACTAATGTTTCTGTATGAGCAGTCAGTAAAATATTTCTAACCCCTGACTCGACAAGCTTTTTTACTCGATAGATCGCTAAAATTGATTTCCCCGTACCTGGACCACCTTTAACTAAAATTGCATTATCACAATCGAGATCTAGTATTCTTTTTTGCTCATCAGATAGGAACAGTAAAAATTTATCCAATTCTTCCGAATTACCTAAATTACCTGGGCTGACAACCTCATAATAAGTTTCTTCACTAACATCTTCTATCTTACGATCTAAGAGATCGATAATATTTAATATACACTCATCTGGTACTGGATGTTTTGAACAAAGTAGGCCATCTTCATTTTTTACTGAAAGAAGATAGTTGTGGTATTGTTCTGGAATTTTCCATTCACAGAGTTGCTCTTTAGATAGCAAATTTTGTGAGGTTAGATTGTCGCTTTCCTCTTGAGATGTCTCTTCTGATATCGATAAAACAGGCAGTTGATTGAGAAGTGACATATCTCTATATGTATGTCCATCTCGCCGGCGCAGATCGAGTAAGCATAAACAACCTGAATCGTCATATGTGTAAAAAAGTCGATACTTAATGGTTATACGTGTTCGCCAGAACCCGCCGCCTCTAATTCTGCACGCATCGCGTGGATGACGCTCTTCGATGTAAGCAATGACTTCAGGTAATTTTGTCCTGATTTCTGGTGACAACCATGACGAAGCCCTCAAAAATCGTTTAGTGGCTTTAATGCTCATATATCCTCTACCTTGCCATTCTGTTGTGGTCAATAACACGATGTTACGATATACTCAACTTTTATCCATGAATCAAGATAAAATTAAGTGAAAATGAACCAGCCTGCATTATACATGAAGATACTAGCAAATCACCAAAAACTTTACCAGAAAAGCAATCTTGCGATTTGCCAGAAAAACAGTCTGTTTCTTGAGATGTCCTCGCGATCGGGACTTGGGCGATTTGAGAATAATGCAGGTTAGTTCGGTGGCAAATATTACTCAAGGGATCGGCTTCCTCACTGTCAATTACCTGTCAGGCTTACCCTCGGCAACGATTTCCTTATTTACGATTGCTGCGTTAATCTCGATCGCTTATTCGTATTGAATTATTCCTAATTTTGCAAAAAATCGGCAATTGGTTCTTCAGTTCTTCCTATAAAGATGCAAGCTTCAAAACTATTAAACAAGAAAAATTTCAAAGGGTTATTGATTTGATAAACCACAGACCCAGGAAATTGCTTGATTATCGAACACCATATGAGGTACTTTGTACCGTATCAGTATATTATGTTGCACTTCCGATTTGAATTGGCAAATAGATCCATTTAAAGTAAAAAATAGTGATAACTGTCAGGTGTTGAATGAGAATTCTCCTCGTAGAAGACGATGATCGAATTGCCGACCCTCTAGCTGAAGATTTACGCCATCAAAGTCATGCCGTGGATATTGCTGCTGATGGCTTAGCTGGTTGGGAATTTGCCCAAGCAGCAAATTATGACGTAATTTTACTCGATTGGATGCTGCCCAAACTCGATGGGGTGCAACTCTGCCACCGATTGCGTCAAAGTGGCTGTCAAGCCTATATTTTATTATTAACCGCCAAAGATGCCACAGGTGATAAAGTGATTGGGCTAGACGCTGGAGCGGATGACTATTTGGTTAAACCTTTTGAAGTTGACGAATTAACAGCCAGAATTAGGGCTTTATCCCGTCGTCATCCGCTTTACCAATCTGTGGTATTGAAACATGAAAAAATCGAACTAAATCCTAGTACTCATAGTGTTACTTATGCTGAAATAGCATTAGAACTAACACCCAAGGAATATACGCTAATAGAATATTTTCTTAGACATCCCACTCAAGTTATTTCTCGGGGAGCATTGCTAGACAAACTGTGGGAATTTGACCAAACATCTGGAGAGCAAACAATTAAAACTCACTTAACCAACCTTCGACGTAAACTCAAGCAAGCTGGTTGTCAACAAGATATTATTGAAACAGTATATGGAGTTGGTTATCGACTTAGTAACAGCTAATAGATAATTCATTTGAACTATGTTTGATCGCTTGCGTTGGCAATTATTACTTTCATATTTAGGCGTATTTACAGCAATTCTGGGAGTATTTGCGATCGCGGTGCGGTTGGTATTTGGTTATAGTCTGCGTCACAGCTTGAGTGAAGAATTGATTATCTTGGCTAAGGTTGCGGCTACTCATGCCGAAATTAAAGACAATCAATTGATTGTTAGTGATGAGTTTACTGGAAGCACTGTAGCATTACCAGATAGCAAGTTTGAGTGGTTCGATCGCCAAAAAAAGTTAGTAGATAAAGTCGGCAACTTAAATATCAACCTACCGCTGAATATTGATTCTCCAGTTCAATTCAATAAGTATCCAGGACGAAAACCAGATGAAACAATATCAGCAGTCGTCCCAATTATTCGTAACGATAATCGCCAACAAATTGGCTATGTGCGGATTACTCAATCTTTAGAATCACTTGATCGCACATTCCACCAGCTAGATATTGGTTTAATTAGCGGGATGATACTTTCTCTAATAATTAGCGGTGGAGCGGGAATTTGGCTAACTCACAGAGCAATGAAGCCCGCAGTAACGAGTTACCAAAAATTGCAACAGTTTACCGCAGATGCCGCTCACGAACTACGCAGTCCCTTGATGGCAGTTAAAACTAATGCTCATACTGCACTCAAATATTCTGATGGCATGAGATCGGGAGATCTAAAAAAGTTTAGGGCAATTGCTAGTGCAACAGAACAGATTATCACTCTCACCAAGGATTTATTGATCTTAGCTAGGGCAGAAACCGATGTGGATAGTGCAATGGAGCAAATCGATCTAACTCTGCTACTACAGCAAATAGCTGCAAAATACCAACCCCAGATTGAGGCTAAATTCATAACATTAGAAGTAGCTATTCAACCTAGTTTGTGGCTTTATGGATGCAACAATAATCTTCATAGAGTGTTTATTAATTTACTGGAGAATGCGATTCACCATACACCATCAGATAGAGAAATTAGAATTTTAGCCGAGCAAATTGAGAACCAGATTGAAATTGCTATTATCGACACTGGGGTAGGAATTGCTGCCGACGATTTAGAGCGAGTATTTGATAGGTTTTGGCGGGGAGATCGATCGCGTACCAGTTGGAAAGGTGGTTCAGGTTTGGGTTTGGCAATTGCTAAGTCAATCGTCGAGCAACATTACGGATCGATCGATGTACAGAGTAAATTAGGAGCAGGAAGTAAGTTTACGATCAGATTACCTAGTCAGCAAAATTAAATCCCTTCCTTTACTATCTAGTCTATCGGCAATGATGCTGGTTTCTTCTGTTTAATGCTTAAGTAGATAATTAAACTAGTAATGATACAAAGAAAAATGATACTAGTACCGACTGTGCCTAAACCATAACCACCGTTTTTAGGAGATTGAGATAGTAGATCGCCAATCGATGCTCCTAGCGGACGAGTTAAAATATAAGCTAGCCAAAATGCCAAAACTGCATTCACTTTGAGGTAGTAATACCCAACGAATATAACTGCAATTGCCGCCCCAAATACCGGTACCGATCGAGCGTAGCCTAAATTTAGCCATTCTGCTAAAAAGTCTCCAGTTGCCGTACCTAGTGTAAAGGTAAGTAAAATAACTGTCCAATAAAATAGCTCTCTTTTTAACGAATTGATCGAGTGCATAGCCAGTGTTTTCTCACTTGCATACCAAAGCCCAAAAACAGCCACTAAAACAACACTAAAAATGATGTTAATCGCAACTAAACTAATCCCGAGTTCATCTACTAATCGATCTGTTACAAGTGTTCCCGTGATACTCATTAGTACAACAACGATCCAGTAACTAACAGGTACATATCGTTTTAATCTGAATTGATTGAAGAGAGCGAGTAATAATATACCGCTCATAATATAAGATGTTCCACTCAAGCCGAGTTTAAGGTTTGTTGATAGATAATCTGCCCCGGTTTCACCTACTGTTGTTGCTAGTATCTTAATTATCCAGAATGAACCAATAACTTCTGGTACCCTGTTTGACAGATTATTTGTATTCATGATATTTCTCCTACTTAATGTCCTTTTTTGGCTGGTTTTTGCGAAAATATAAACAGGCAGACTAAGATTGAGGCTAGTAGCACTGCCGATGCCGTGTAGCGGTTCAAATTCAGACCGCCTTTAGCGACGGGTTTATCTAGAAAGTCGCCGACAACCGCACCGAGCGGACGAGTCAGTATAAAAGCCACCCAAAATAGCAAGGTCTGAGAGATGTTTGTTTGGTAATAAGCAACTGCAACCGCCACTAACATCGTACCAAAGATGATCGCACTACCCTGATACCCCATACCCGCTGTATCGGCTGTCCAGTCACCAAGAGCAGTCCCCAAGGTTTGTGAAAACATGATGACGATCCAATAAAACATTTCAGATTTCGGAGATTTCACCGTACTAACATCGATCGAACCAAGAGTGCGATACCAAATGAATAGTGATGCTAATAACAAAATCACCAATATTGCCGTTCCACCCGTATAGCCAATACCCAGCGAACGATCGACGAAATCTGCCAGTGTTGTTCCTACTGTTGTTGTGGCAATAATTGTCGTCCAATAAACTAGTGGATGAAATTTCTTCGCCATAATCTGAGCGATGACTGCAACTAGGAATATGCCTGCAAAGATGACAGTACTGATGAGATAGCCGAGATTCATCGACATCGATAAGGCATCTCCGCCTGTTTCTCCAAGGGTTGTAGCTAGAATTTTGACGATCCAGAAGCTCAAGGTTACGGCGGGAACCTTACTAAGAGCATCTTGCTGTTCTGTATTCGGTATTACTTTCATTTTTACTTTGATTGATGTCAATATATCCTTTGAGTTGGAGAATCGAGCTATCGATCCTCCAACTCAAGCTTTGTGTCATCGTATAGAGGAAAAGTCAAGAACTCGACAAGAGCTAAAATATGCTGCCTTTTCTAGTTCTTAACAATTTATGTATAAGATCAACCTGTTCGATCCAATTAAACTAATCTTGCCATGCCAGATCTTCGCTCTAACCGCCAAAATTTAATTAATAGCCTGCGACAAGGAGTATGGCTGATTGGATATCTGCTCATTCTCAGTATCGTGGCGTGGTTGTGTACTGAGGTGTGGGAGAAAGAAGTATTTAGCCTCGATCGATCTTTACTATTGTGGATTCATCAATTTGCCAACTCTCAACTGGATGGCGTGATGCTATTTGTTACCGCTTTAGGCGATCCAGGGATGGTAATAACAGTCTTTATTAGTATAATCGTTTGGCTGGCGATGAAGCGACGGTATACTGATGCGATTAGATTTACTAGTGCTTGTACCGGTGGATTATTGATTAATCAAGTGATGAAGTTATTTTTCGCCAAACCTCGCCCCGAATTATGGACGCGATTAATCAACGAACATTCCTTTTCTTTTCCGAGCGGTCATGCGGTTGGCTCGATGGTTGTTTATGGTTTTATTGCTTATATATTAGCGAGAGAGTTACCTATTTATCAGAAATATATTTATGCTGTCGCCAGTATTTTAATTATCGCGATCGGCTTTAGTCGTTTGTATTTGGGGGTACACTATCCCACTGATATTATTGCTGGATATGGTGTAGGCATATTGTGGCTGATTACTTGTTTAAAAGTAAAATTTAGTTAGAGATTTCGTAAGGCTAACCATGCGTCTGAAGGTCAGTTTTTGGTAGTTTAGCAGGGATCGCCTGCCCTTGGCTGGGTAAAGTTCCAGCCACCATAAATCCAATCCCGATCGCCGATATTCCTAACCCGATATACCAAACCAATTTTTTTCGAGTTAGCGCAGATATGGCTCCCATTGAAATACCTACTTGTAAGGCAGTGACACTACGTGCAAATAGCTCATGATGTTCTAAATCTTCCTTTGCTTCTATTTGAAGCTTTTGGGCTTCTGTTTGAATCTCTTTTTGTTCTGAACTTAGTTTAGCGATCACACCTGTTGTTTCCGGTGGAATTGGCTTTTGCAGCGCTTTTAGTAGTGTGACATTTGCTGATTCAATATGCTGTTTTGTCGATTTTGCTTGATATTGTGACCAACTATCGCTAGATTTAATTTGTGCCAACATCCCTTCATTAGCATAGTAACCACCTTGCATCGCCGCGATTGCGGCTAATGTTGAGAGAATCGCCGTCGATAACCCGATTAAATTTAGTGAATTCCGCTCTTTTTTTTCCTCAGCCTTTTCTTCGGCTAGCTCTTCTTTCATATCTTTGAGAGCCTCCAGTGTATCATCCTGCATTTCTACAGGTTCGCGACCTAAATCTTCTTCCATAATTATTACCTTTGCTCTAAGTGGATAGGGTGTGCAATTCTATCGATACTTGATCGCTCGCATTATCAGGTAATGCGAGCGATTTTTACGGATAGATTAGGTTTCTGAATTGTGCTGGCTGAATAGACCTTCAACAGCTCCCAACATACCGCCAGCACCCTCATTAACTTCAGAGTTAATGGCATTATTAGCCGCTAAATCGAGACCGGTTTTTAGCACTCCAGACAATGTTTCACCACCAGGGATGTGAGAGGCAACAGCATCGACGACATTATTGATAACGCCATCCGCTGCGGTATCGATGCCAGCATCAGCAGCAAAAGCACCAGCTTGTTCGACAAAATTTGGATCTGACATGACTATATCTCCAGATATATTGAGGTGTTTAGTGACTCTATATCAATCAGTTTTTCATAAACGATTTGTATAGATTTAATATTTTTTAGGCCGCAATTTATTGTAAAATCAATTACTGCTAAGAATCAATATTTTAACATATCTTTTCAATTACAACGGGATAACCGTTGATGTCTGTGCGCATCAGTTAGTAATTATGGAGTGCGATCTCGATATTAACGCCATCGAGCTGCTACTGCGATCAAGTAAAATCCAAATTCATATCATATCTCATAACATTTTTGCTATTTTACCTATGAATTATTATTTAGCTACATCCGCACCAGAAACTATCGATTTAGGCTTCGTCCAATTAGGCTGGTTCAAAGTGTTAATTCTGGGAATAATCCAAGGAATCACCGAACTATTACCGATCAGCAGCACAGCTCACATGCGGATCGTACCGAGTTTATTAGGCTGGCAAGATCCTGGTTCGGCATTCTCAGCAGCAATGCAGATGGCAAGTTTGGGTGCAGTTCTCTCTTACTTCTGGAAAGATATCAAAAGTTTGGTGGGGGGAACTGTTAGAGCGATCTCCGATGGCAATTATCAATCTAGAGATTTGCAACTGACACTAGGACTCATCATTGGAACGCTTCCACTGAGTATTTTTGGTATCCTGCTCAAGAAAAATCTCAACGCGCCAAATTCGCCCATGCGAGGGTTAATTGTCATTGGGGTGGCTTGTATCGTGATGTCTTTGCTGCTGGCGATCGCCGAGCTTCGAGGTACCAGAGAGCGAGGATTTAGCAAGCTGACCCTCAAAGATGGCTTGTGGGTGGGTATCGCCCAAGCTCTAGCCCTAATTCCTGGCGTATCGCGATCGGGTTCGACACTCACGGCTGGTTTATTTCTGGGGATGGAGCGCGAAACTGCCGCTAAGTTTTCTTTTTTGCTAGGATTGCCCGCAGTTACTTTAGCTGGTGCGGTTGAATTACACGCACTATTGCAAGCCGGACTCGATGCTAATGGCTGGTTTGTACTGATGGTTGGATTGGTTTCGGCTAGTATTTCCGCTTTTTTGGCTATTTATGGATTACTGAAATATTTAGAAAACCAGAGCACTTGGATTTTTGTCTGGTATCGATTAGCGATCGGTCTAATCTTGATTTTTGGCTCGTTACAAGGCTTCCTGCATTGATTTCGATTAAAACAATCGTGCTTTGTGCGAAGCATGTTATGAATCTGCACCAGTTAGCTTGGGTGTATAATCCCCCTGATAAACAACACAGATACAAATAATCGCCATGAACACCATGCCGATTAAAAAGATTACATTAGCAACATTTCCAACTCGCCGGATATTTTGATTACCCTTAGTCATCACTCTGACTACCCAGTATGACAGCAAGTAAGCTGCTAGGAAAATAAAGGAATTGATCGCCAGTAGGTCGTCAACGTATGTATTGAGACTATTGATATCTTCGTCTACATTCAGAATGGATACTCCTGTTAGGCAAACCCCAATCATTGCCACTGATACTTCCGAAACGTGTAAGTAAATATCTCGATCGAACATTCTTTGATAAAAAGCATCGATCACATCGTGTTCAATTTGAGGATGATTTATTGGATCTTGACTATCTGTTGGTTCTTTAGAAACAGTCATTGCACTAATAATTTTTCTGGTAATTTTTCTCATGATAATTATCACATTATTTTGTAATTTTGGCGGTAGCACCTTCTGTTTTATGAACGTTTTAGTATGAAATAAGTGGCTACGCTGACGCTCTGAGAACACGATCAATCGTCTAACTTTAATCATGCATTCAAGTTGCTTCAAGTATGCTGGAAGTAATGAGGGCAAAGAGAGAGGCCATATTTAGAATCCCCCCTCTAAGCAACAACTAAATTGACATCTGGATGGCAATCGCTACACCAGGGTGGTTGCGGTTATACAAGTAATAACCATCGTTGGTGTAGTCGATATACACGTTATCGGTTTCAAACCAATTTTGTGCCCATGTTTGCGGCCATGGATTGACGAAAGTTACCCAATAGCCATCATATTGGAAACGTGGATACCCACCTACGAACACCATCGGCAGAAGATTGATGTTAAAGAAGTGATTGCTCCCGAAATAAAGTCTGAAGCGATCTTCAGGAACGCGGAAGCCCTGATAGCCGCCGAGCTGACTCCAACTACGGTGGTCTTTTTCCCATGAAGTAGAACGGGACTGATTGAAACCAGCCCGTGCTTGTCCTGGTTGTGGGACACCGCTATGATGGACTCCACCGTGTATTCCACCCCAATCAATCTGTTTTCTTGCTGGTTTTCCCTGCCGCTGTTGATCCCCTCTTTCTGGTTGTCGAAACTGGGCATTTGCTGGGGCGATCGATCCGAGTAATAATAGCAATGATCCAATGCCGATTGCTAGTTTCGTTAACATACTTCTCTCCTTGCTAACACGCGAAGAATTATAGTTTAAGTCCATATCTTTAATTTAGAATCGGATGCCGCCACCCAAGATAACGGCAGTAGATTGACCGGAATCAGTATTTAGAGGCACAGCCACTTCAGCTTTTAGTTGAACTGTATCGGTGAGATTAAGATCGGCTCCGGCAACCAGATTAGCCGTGGTAATACTGCTGCCCATAGCAGTGTTAAAATCTACAGCACCGCCCACAAAGGGAGTTATTTGCAAGTTGTTACCGTTGTTGGGGAGATGAAAATCATAAGTCAGCGCACTTCCGAAGTCTGTACCACCGCTGGGAAAGTAAACAAAGGGACGAACTGAAAGATTATCGCTGACACCAAATTTAGAATCGATCCCAAAATTGGTTTGCCCACCACCGATCTGAACTGATGGGCCGATCGTATTATTTTGAACTGTTTGGGCTTGAGCTGGCGCACTCATAGCTAAAGCCGCAATTGAAGCACAGATCCAAGCTAATCCTAAGATATGTTTTTTCATTGTGAGTTCTCCGGTTTTAAATAGATTGAATTAATTTGCGAGTCTAATTCCTGTGGTGAGAAAAGAGATTTTTTGTTGGAATGTCTTTTTAACTTCCATCCATCTATCCTATTAGTTCCGCCTCTACTGCACATCTATCTGTGGTCATGGATTCGACTCGATCAAAGTATGACTTTGCTACCTGTTTAGATCATGACTAAAGTAATTACCCATGCTCGTGACAATCTGCTAGAGCAATAGAATCACACTTGACGATCTATTTTCCTAAAAACCTTAGCTACAGCAGTTACCATACTTATTAGGACAATGATCGAACACCCAACCAACCTCAAACTGTGGCAGTCATCATACTCCTGAAGAGATGAGATACAATGAGTTTGATAAAAATTAGCAGGAGCTAATTTAGATGACAAGTTTGCCATTGGTCAAAAGCGCTAAACCTATTATCGCTAAAGATTTGAATATCAAAAAGCGGAATCCTGTGATCGAGGATTTCTACTTTCCTGATGGACTACCAACGGCGGATGAGTTGCCCTGTTCTGATGGTGCCCCAGTGGATAGCGAGTTACAAGAGCTGATTCCAGGATTGTTGAAAGCAATTCTGATGGATATTTGGAGTGATCGCAAGAATTGGCTATTTAGTATTGACATGGCCTTTTACTATAATCCAGCCCAGCCTCAAGCGGGCATAGCTCCTGATGGAATGCTGAGTCTGGGGGTAGCAGATGCCCAGAGCGAAAATTTACGCTCTAGCTTTGTGCTGTGGCAAGAAAAAGTAATTCCACTATTTGCGGTAGAGATAGTATCTAAAAGTCCTGGCGGGGAGAAGGCCAAGAAATTCGAGATATACCAATCTGTGGGAATTCTGTACTATTTAATATATTCACCGCTGTTGAAAAGAAAAGCCAAGTTTCAACTTTATAAGTTGATTGAAGGTAAATACGTGTTGCAGAGTGCTGGTCAGCAGCCTTACTGGATGCCCGAAATTGGACTGGCAATCGGAGCCGAAAAGCAGAAGTATAGTAACACCGAGCGGGAGTGGCTTTATTGGTATGACCAGAATAATGTGAGATACCCTACTCCAATTGAGAAGTCTGAGATGGAGACTAGAAGGGCAGATGCTGAAGCTCAACGAGCGGACGCTGAAGCTCAAAAAGTCAAGCTTGAGAGTCAACGAGCAGACGCTGAAGCTCAACGGGCAGATGCTGAAGCTCAACGGGCAGACGCTGAAGCTCAAAAAGCCAAGCTTGAAGCTCAACGGGCAGAACAGAGAGTAAGCGATCTGTTGGAGAAAATGCGGAAACTGGGGATAGATCCAGACTTGTAGCGTCTTCGGAGAAGAATCACATAGTGTCTTCATAGACTTTTGTGGTAAGGCCACTACTCGGTAGAGAGGTGTTACGCCAAAAGATTGGTGATCACAGCCAGTTCGGCGATCGATCTAGGCACCTGATGATCATCTCTAACTTTTGCTGGTAAAGTCTGCCATATTTGCCAAATCAAAGGCATTCCTATTTCAAAACTGGGCAGCAATTGCAATTGTTCAAACACCGCCAGAGTTTCGCCTTCTAACAACAAACTGCCATTATTCATGACCAGCACCCACTCAGCCCACTGATAGACAAAATCTAAATCGTGAGTAGCAATTAATAGCGTAGTACCCGATCGAGCAATATTATCTAGCTCAGTTAATAAATTGCGAGTTTGTACTGGGTCTAAGTAAGCCGTTGGCTCATCTAATAACACCAAATCTGGTCGCAGTGCCATTACTCCCGCAATACTCACCCGCTTCTTTTGCCCCAGGCTCAAATGATGCAGTGGCCGCCGAGCCAGTTCTGTCAGTTGAAAATCGGCCAAGGTGCGCCGTACTCGATCGGCCACCTCCTGCTCGGGCAGATTTTGATTACACAGCCCATAAGAAATATCAGATTCTACCGTTGGTGCCACTAACTGCTGTTCGGGATCTTGAAACACCAAACCCACTCGCTGCCGCCAGCGATTCAAGGTTTGTCGATCGAACTTTAAGGTCACACCATCTAATAAAATCACTCCCTGCTGAGGACGACATAAACCATCAGCCAACAAAAACAGCGTAGATTTACCACAACCATTTTGGCCAATTAAAGCAGTTTTCCGCCCAGATGGTAATCGGAAGCTGAGATTTTTCACTGCTGCTTGCTCGGCCATGGGATAGGTATATTCCACCCCTTGCATTTCTAGTAAATAGTCAGACATAAATTCGGTAGAATATTTCACCAATAACTAATAAAATACAGCCCGCGATCGACTCTAAACCATAGCGCCAAGAATATTTATAGGGCTGAGACTGCCAAAAACGAAATTCTTGGTTAAACCCCCTCGCTTTAATGCCCAGAGCAATTTGCTGATAGCGGATAGCGGTGCGTTGAATGAGCTGACGAATAAGTAAGCTGACACTACTTAAGGCCAATCGGCGCGTGCGGTAGCCCCCTCGGGACTGCTGAGCGATCGCAATGCTCTGAGCCACTTCCGCTAGCAAAAAAATAAACCGATAACAGAGCAGCAGTAGCTCTGTCAAAATTGTGGGTAACGGTGTTTTTTCTAAAACTACGGCCAATTCGGCAAAAGGCACAGTCAAAATAATAAAAAACAGCGTAGCTGTGCTGGCTAAAGAACGAGAAAAAATCTCGATCGCCTGCTGTAAGGCACTCATACTCATATAAATCTGACCACCCCACAGCGGCCAGCTCCATAGGGAATCATCCGGTGCCAACGAGGCAAAATTGCAGATTATTGCTGCTAGGCTGGTCAGTAAAAAAGACATTACTCCCAGCACCATACCCAAATAAAATCGCCAGGGAATACCGGCATAAAAGACAGTCCATACCAGCATCCATGAGCCAACTGCCAAATGGATAGGGGGATGAACAAACATAGCTATTACTAGTAGCACCAGCGCAAAAAAGAGCTTTTGTTCTGGTGGTAAGGTGCGTAGGCGGTTGCCGTAAGCAAGCGCATCAAGTTGAGTATTCACTCCTGTTCAACTTTTTGATTAACAGGAGAATGGGAAAGCTGCTTGGCCTCTGACCGACCTTTGTAGAGACCGATCGCGTAGCCCAATACACCTGCTCCTAAAGCAGCTTGCACTGCAAACAACAAACCAGCAATTTCGCTACTAGCAGGCTGCATAAAAGATTCAAACCAGGGCTTGTACTCGGGATTGATTTTGGTAATGGCTTCTTTCCCTTGATCATCTGCACCACCAAACTTACCGTCTTTAACTACAAATAGTGGTATTAATGCTAAGGCAACAACTCCACCAATCAGCAACCAGTTTTTGAGTTTATTGCTCAACAAAGGCTGGCGAGTGGATGTATCGGTAGATTTACTTTTCATAAAACGTTATTTCTAGCTGAGATTGATTTTAAAGTGTTCAGTTCTTCTGAATTATACTGACGGAGCCAGTTCCATACTAGCACTGTCAACAGACCTTCACTGATGGCCAGTGGCACTTGAGTAACAGCAAAAATACCACCGAATTTAACAAACGAAGTTAATATACTTGGTGAAGGAAATGCCAAAGAGAGCTGCATGGCCGTTACTACATAAGTAACTAAATCACCCAAAGCAGCAGCACAGAAGATTGCCACTCCATAGCTATTACTAGTTCGCAGCACAATGTGATAAATCCAATAGGCCGTGAAAGGACCAGCAACCGCCATCGAAATAGCATTGGCTCCCAAAGTAGTCAACCCACCATGAGCCAACAGCAGCGCCTGGAATACTAGCACCATTGAACCCAATACCGACATAACGCTGGGGCCAAACAATACCGCACCCAATCCGGTGCCGGTAGGATGGGAGCAGCTCCCGGTTACAGAAGGGATTTTTAGAGCGGAGAGGACAAAGGCAAAAGCGCCAGATAAAGCCAATAGCAGCTTGAGATCGGGGTTCTCTTTGGTGATCTTGACCAGTGATCGCAAACCCCAGGCAAAGAACGGAATAAAAACTGCCCACCAAAACAAAGCCCAAACCGGTGGCAAATAACCTTCCATAATGTGCATGGCCTGAGCTGGAGCTGCACCACCCAAAACCAGATAAGCACTTAAGCCAACCATAGCGAGTAAGCTTAGAGCCTTTCGCCGTATATTATTTTTACGCATCCGTACCTCGCAGAAGCAAATTAACTCTTTTCGATCGGGTGTTCTGACTGAAGAAGCCACTGCTCCTATTACAGTTGCGGGACAGTGACGGATTTGCACCGTTCTTTCCCCGAGCTGACAAAAATTGTCAACCCTCACAGCATAGCCGAAATTGAGCAAGATTTGATTACGAAATATGAATGCTGATTTTGCGTGTTCCTCTAGCTATTTTCCTCTGAGGGAAACATTCTTTGATCAGCTACCATAAATACAACAGCAGTAAATTTTCTGAATAACTACAAAAAATGCACTTTTTGCCCAGATGGCTACAGGTTCTACATAACTCTACTTTTGCTAGACTATATTTGGCGCAGACTATTAATTTAATAGGAGACGCTTTAACTTGGCTGGGGCTAGCTCTGCTGGCTTTTGAGCTGGCCGGTGAGCAATCTGGCGCAGTCTTAGCCGTGGCTTTGACTCTTAGGGTTACGGTGTTTGTTTTACTATCGCCGATCGCTGGAGTATTGGCCGATCGCTATGATCGCAAGATCCTCATGACCTGGACTCATCTGGCACGAATGTTTGTAGTTTGTCTCTTTCCCTTTGTTACTCAGATTTGGCAGATTTATGTAATTGTGCTGACTCTGAATATTTTCTATGCGTTTTTTGCTCCCACTTATACAGCTACTATTCCCTTGGTGACGACCGAGGCCGATCGATCTCAGGCAATTTCTTTAGCCAGTGCCACCTCTCAGTTGCTAAATGTGCTAGGGCCTAGCTTGGCAGGCAGCATGGCAGCATTTGTTGGGACTAGACAGGTTTTCTTTTTAGATGGATTCACTTTTTTATTGGCGGCAGTTTTAATTATCACTTTGCCCAGAAAGTTAACGGTGTCTCAAAATTTAGTCGCATCCAAAACAATTCATCAAACCATTGCTGACATTAAGATGGGTACAGTTTGTCTGTTTGCTGATGCTCCGATGCGCTACGCTCTGGCCATGCAGCTAATTACGGCGATCGCTGGTGCCGAAGTTTTAGTAAATACTGTTGGTCATCTTCAAGGGTCGCTTCATGGTGGCAAACTAGAATATGGTTGGTTGATGGCAGCATTCGGCCTGGGTGCGACGGTGGCGGCGCTGAGCTGTGGTTATTTGAAGCAGAAAATCAGTCCTCTTCTACTAGTCAGCAGTGGTGCTGTTTTGATGACTTTGGCAGTGCTACCTGCAAACTTTGTGAGTTTAAGTGGATTGTTAGTATTGTGGGTGATCGCTGGGGCTGGACAAACCCTGGTAAATGTTATGGTTCAGAATTTAATTGCTGATCGGGTGGCAACCGAAATTCAAGGTCGGGTATATGGCGCTCATTTTGCCTGGAGCCATTTGTGGTGGTCTTTTGCCTACCCAGTTGCCGGGTGGTTAGGGCAATATTTACCCAGATACAATTTTGGAGTTAGTAGCTTGGTGGGTTTGATTTTACTGATAGTAGTTTGGCTGGCTCTACGGCCTCAAATGTTTGCTCGTTTGCAGCAAGGGCAATGGCACGAACATGATCATAGCCATAATAAACACCATACTCATCAGCATTCTTGCAACATTGCGAGTCAAGATACTCATTGCCATTTACATTTTCATGTCATGGCAGATTTTTAGTAGATGATTGCTGTTGCTATACAATGGCAAAGAAATTCTTTTGGTTTGAGCTATGGCATCTATCCAACGCACATTGCTCTTTTTATTGCCTGGGACCACTCAAAAGTATTTTTGTGGTGGTTTGGTAGCAGAAATGAAAGCCATGAAGTTGGCTCAGCAATTTACTGATGCCGCGATCGTCACCTATCGACAGCGGGAACCAGACAAGCTGTTTTTGCCCGATTTATTGGCAGCGGGGCGATCAAATCAGATTTTTGTGGTGAGCTGGGGTTTTGATGTGCCAAAGTTGGTCAAGCAACTGCAAGGACATCATGTGATGTACCATGCCCATAGCAGCAACTATGGCTTCCGTTTAGATAGCCGCGTTCCTATTGTGACAGTGAGCCGAAATACTTTGGGTTATTGGGGGCAGCAATCTCCTCATTCTCCGCTATATTACATACCCAATGAAATTTCGCCAGAGTTTGTGAATCGTAACCAAAAGAGGGATATTGATGTGTTGGTGCAGGTGCGCAAAACTTCTAGTTACCTACGACATTCTCTGATTCCGGCTCTAAGTAAACAATGTAATTTGCAAGTTTTGGATGGTTTTGTAGAAGACTTGGCAGGTTTGTTTAATCGATCGAAAGTCTATCTCTATGATTCGGCAGAATATTGGGCAATCCAAGGTTTAACTGAGGGGTTTGGACTACCGCCCTTGGAGGCGATCGCCTGCGGTTGTCAGGTATTTTCTAGCGTGAACCATGCTCTGGCCGACTATTTGGATCCGGGTTTTAACTGTCAAAAGATTGCTGTTTACGATACTGGCTATGATGTACAGCGAATTTTACATAGTGTGAATCAGCAACCCACAGCTTTGCCAGCAGAATTTTTGCAGGCTTATAGAAAAGAATCGATCGGGCAGCGTTGGCAATCTATTTTACCGGAAATCAACGATTTTTTTGACTATCAAGAAAAATCATCTTCTGGCATTGCACCGCTGACAAAATGGCGTATTCAGACTTTGTGGTGGCAGTCTAAATTAGCTAAACTCCAAGGCAATTTACGCAAATTCTAACTTAAATCACTACTATCACTTGATCTCCTGCAATGGCAATACCTTTAAGCTAGCAGAAGCTGGCATAGTTCTGTAAAAAATACCCCCATGAAAAAATTTCACAGAGGCACTAAAATTAATCTAGTTTTCTACTTTTTCAGCCAAGGGCGGGCGATGGCCATGCTCAAAAGCAAAACGAACCAACTGCGATCGATTTTCCAAGCTTAGCTTAGTCAAAATATTGCTCAGGTGAGTCTGGACAGTGCGAGGGCTAATAAACAGTCTTTGGCTGATCTGCTTATTGGTCAAGCCCTGAATAACTTCCCAAAATACCCGTGCTTCAGCCGGAGTCAAAGGCAACTCCTCAGTAGGTTCGGTGGGCAAAGGTGGCCGAGTAGCAACTGCCACAGCGGCAGGAACTTCTACTTGCTCTTCTCTAACTGCCGAAGTGTCTTCGGGAGCCTGCTGAATGAGGCGAATCATCTCGGAGTGAATCCGACGAGATCGCTCCAACTGCGACTCAATCTTGGCCAACAGCTCCAACGGCTCAAAAGGCTTAGTGATATAGTCATCAGCACCAATGTAATGACCCTGTACCCGGTCTTCCAAGTCTTTCTTAGCAGTGAGAAAAATAAATGGCACCAACTGACCTGGACGAGTAGCGCGCAGTCTGCGACAGAACTCTACGCCATCCATACCCGGCATCATAATGTCGGACACCACCAAATCTGGTGGATCTTGCGAGAACATTTTCAATCCTTGGATGCCGGAAGTCGCTACTTGTACCGAATAGCCACGCTTTTCCAAATAGCGCGTCAAAACAGTCTGTAACGTCTTATCATCATCCACCAGTAAAATTTTTTTCATTTGGCCCCTGGTGCCACACAATTTAAGTGCGCTGAATAAATAGAGAACGGTTTTCCTCGAAAGGTGATCGAGGCATTTGACTATGCTTTCACGGAGAGTGTTGCCAATTCAGGAAAGAAACTCAATCGAGAGTCGCATCAGAGCATCAGATAGTTCCGCGATCTACCCAATTTAACAACTTCAACAGCCCGAAAGTCCCAGTTCATCCTACATGAAATAGATGACGTGGTAACAGTCGAACCGGGCGAGAACTCCCCAGCCCCTGAATAATATGGAACATACCAATATTCATCACCTGACACAATGACCCCGATCGCCGTCTGAAATAAAACTTTTTCTCAATGGCGGATTTCCGATATCTATTTTGGGGATGAATCGCTACAATTAGAAAATATCTCGATCGAACTTCAGACAACCTATGTCCTACACTACTGCCTCTGCTCGCGCGGAAATGAGTGAGCTGCGCCGCTTGAAGAGTATCATTCCCCCCGAACTGCAAAGCTGGGTGACGGTGGAAACCACCACCGAAGTCAATCCGCCTTTGGTGCGGTGCGAAGAAATTGGGAAAGATCAAGTGGAAATTCAAATCGATTTGGTCAAATGGGAAAAACTGGCAATCGACCAGCGTAACCTGCTGTTTTGGCATGAAGTGGCACGCGTTCAGCAAGACACCATCCCCCGGGATGGCTGGGAAATGGCAGCTCTGGCCATTGGTCTTGGTGGTGCCGTAGGTGAACTCTGGGTGCGGGATGGCCTGCTGTTGGTGTTAGCTCTATCACTTTGTGGCATCTCAGGCTATCGCCTGTATGTGCGCAACAACAATGAGCGGTATGTGAAAGAGTCGATCGATGCCGACGAAAAGGCGATCGCCTTAGCCACCAGGTTTGGTTACACTCTGCCCAACGCCTACAAAAGCCTTGCCAGTGCTCTCAAGTCTTTAATTGATGACACTTCCAAAAAGAGTTTGCGTCGCCGCTATGAGTCTCGGCTAGATGCCCTTCAGCGCAGCGCCAAGAAGGCTAAAAACGGAGTTGCAGGCAATACAGGTAATCGCAATAGCCTTGGTAGCCGGGAAGATCGCGAAAGTTGGAGCAGCTAAAGACAATCTCAGTAATTTTTTGTGGGGTTGCCCACCATATTGTATGACCACCGAAACTACCGACCCAGAAAATCAAGAAAACCCCGAAGTCGCTGCTGAGAGCACCCCTGATACGGAGGTCAGCACGGAACCCGGAAAGCGCCCCGACAGCTACGTCAAGCTTGCCATGCGCAACATGGTCAAGAAGCGGGGCAAATCGCTTCAGCATTTTTTCTTGAGCACTGTAGGTTTACTGATTTTATTTGTCGGTTTGGCCTATCTTACCCGCTAAATGCTAGAGCTCACTGTTCAAAACACGCTTGACCAGCCATTGGGCATTAGTGAAGCCACTTGGTCAGAGTACTTTCAGACCTGGATTTGTCAGTCCAACTTAGGCTTACCCCCAGCCACAGACTATGAGATCACCCTGCGGCTGACTGAAGATGCCGAAATTCAGAGCCTTAATGCCCAATACCGTCAAATTGATCGACCTACCGACGTATTAGCTTTTGCTGCCCTAGAAGATGAGATGATCTTACCTCCAGAGATGGGTACCCTGCCGCTATATTTGGGTGATATTATTATTTCTATAGAAACCGCTCAAAAACAAGCCGATGTGCAGGGTCATTCCCTTTCGATCGAGTTGCTGTGGTTGGCCAGTCACGGATTTTTACATTTACTGGGCTGGGATCACCCAGATGACCAGAGTCTGGCAAAAATGTTAGCTTGTCAAGACATTTTGCTGGGAACAATTAATGTAGTAATTGAGACACAGTTTTCAGGAGATACTAAGCTATAAGTATCACTGACACGGTAAATAGCAGCAAATAATTCATATTTTTTACGGTGGGGTAAACAAGCTATGGAGCATAAACTGGACGAGTCTACAGTAATTATCTCTCCCTCTGTTTCTATGGCAACCAAAGCTTCTGGATTAGTTAGTAAGAAGTCTGCCCACAAGCGAGACATGGCTTTGCAAGTAGCCAACAATTTTTTCGCTAGTTTCCGCTACGCTTCGGCGGGAGTAAGCTATGCTTTCATGACTCAGCGAAACTTTCGGGTTCACTGCGCAGTAGGAACTTTGGCGGTTTGCCTAGGAGCCTATCTTAGATTGCCTCCGGTAGAAATGGCCATTATTTCGATCGTCTGTAGTTTGGTGCTTACTCTAGAACTACTAAACACCGCGATCGAGTCAGTAGTAGACCTAACCGTAGAAAAAACCTATCATGAGCTAGCTAAGGTTGCCAAAGATTGCGCTGCTGGCGCGGTTTTGATATCGGCGATGGCTTCTCTAATGGTAGCGGCTTGGTTGATTTTGCCTCGGTTGTTTACGCTGCTGTTTTGGAGTGGCCTAAAGTAGCTGTGGCTGCCATAATATTTTGCGAAAGGCTCCGATTTTGACTGTAAAATGACCTACAGTCAAAATCGGAGCTTTCATCTATGTCTGTCAGCGTTAAAGTCCCAGCTACCACTGCTAATTTAGGTGCAGGTTTCGACTGCATTGGTGCAGCATTGAGCCTGTATAACCAATTTACTTTTACCTTGGCAGAAGGTCTCAAAATTACAGCTCAAGGTGCTGAAGCTGATCGCGTAGACTTAAGCTCTCAGAACTTGGCTTATCAAGCTTTTGTCCAGGTGTTTGATCGGCTCCAACGACCTGTTCCAGGAATTCTACTAGAAATCGACTTAGAAGTGCCTTTAGCCCGAGGCTTAGGAAGTTCTGCCACAGCGATTGTGGGTGGGCTGTTGGGCGGTAATGGTATTGCCGGGTTTCCTTTAAGTCCAGCAGAGATTATGGAAATGGCGATCGCCATGGAAGGCCACCCCGATAACGTAGTGCCAGCTTTAATTGGGGGCTGTCGATTAGCCGCTAGCCACAGCGAAAAATGGGAGATTTGTGATATTCCTTGGCATTCGGCTATTGTGCCGGTAGTAGCGATTCCCAACTTTGAACTGTCTACAGCCGATGCCAGACAGGTTCTACCCAGCACTTATAGCCGTGCTGATGCGGTGTTTAATATTTCGCACTTGGCGCTGTTACTGCGCGGTTTAGAAACTGGTAACGGTCAATGGGTGAGAGCCGGGTTAGCTGATCGAATTCATCAGCCCTACCGGCAAAAGTTGATTAAAGGTTATGCCGAGGTAGAGCAGGCGGCTGTCGCGGCAGGGGCTTATGGCATGGTGATTAGTGGTGCCGGACCAACTTTGTTGGCTTTGGTCGATGAGAGTAGAGCTAGCCAAGTAGTCCAATCAATGTCAGCGGCTTGGCAAATGATGAAGATCGAGCCGATCGTGCAAATTCTTCAGTTAGATTTAGCGGGCGCACAAATATCCTAGCATCAACAAAAAGGGCAAAGTAGGTTTATGCCTACTTTGCTCTTTTTGTGATTATTAGTCATTCAAGATATCTCAGCGGCTGATATTACCAGACGCTTACAATACTAAGCGCCAGTGTCACGAGTATTAGTTTGAATAAAGAGAATTATCAAAAAAATCGAGGGCACCAGAACAAATAGCAGGCTAGCCACAAAGCCAAGAGTGTTAGTTTGCATACTTTTTTCTCAATTAACAATTTACCGAATATTAAGAGCTAGCATACCGCAGAGCGACTATTGCAGCAAGCAACTTTTACAAAACCAAGCCATAAATTCGGCATGGTCTAGGCTGGTTTGGTATTGACCTTAACAGGGCCATTCACGATCGTCTGACAGGCTAACCGAAAGCTAGCGGGCTTGTTTTTCAGCTTCTTTTCTTCAAACTCGGTGCGCGGCGAAAGATTTTCGGCACCTTCTAGGATATCGATTTTGCACATGCCACATTGGCCATAGCCGCCGCAGTTCATCATTTTGCCCTTGAATGTGTACATATCAATGCCATTTTGGACAGCCTTCTCGCGTAGGTTAGAACCCAAGGCAATAACGACTTCCTTGTTTTCTTTGGCAAAGGTGATAGTGCTCATATTTTTCCAGCTAACTTATATTAAGAATTATCAAGAATTTTGGCTCGTTTGCCAAGGGGGGAAGCGATCGAATTATTCGATCGCCTCCCCCAAAGTCATTTGTAGAGCTAGCTAGAATTTGCCTACATATACCGCATTTCTCAACGTAGAAAGTGAACGGTTGTAACCAATCACTGCTCTCAACCGATTGCTCTTAGCTCTGGTCAATTCTGTTTCAGCACTAATTACATCAGTTTGAGTTCCCACCCCAGCCGCAAAGCGTAGTCTTGCCAAGCGCAGACTTTCTTCGGCCTGTTTGAGTCCGCCAGAAGCCGTCACAATATTACGCTGGTCAGAGTTGAGAGTGTTGTAAGCTTGCTCTACCTGTAGACGAATCTGATCGCGGCTAGAAATGTACTGAGTATCGGCAACTAATTGAGTTGTGCGAGCTTGAGCTGCCCGTGAGCTAGCGGCACCACCATCTAAGAAATCCCAGCGGACTCTGGCTCCTACACTATAATTATCTGCAAATCCAGCAGATTGCCGAAAATCTTTGCCCAGATCATAGCGAGCAAACAGACCAATCTGAGGTTGATCGCCAGCAGCAGCTTCGTTAACTTGTTGAACCCCAATCTCTCGTCGCACGCCAGCCTGTTTCAACTCTGGTCGATTGCCGTAGGCCAAAACAATGCTGTTCTCTAAGCTGATATCCCAGGTGCCCCGTGGTACAACATCTTCAGAAGAGGTGTATTCTACGTTTTCAGTAATGTTCAAAATTTGAGCCAACCGCTTGCGGGCATTTTGTTGCTGACTAATAATTCTGGTGACATCTTGCTCGGCAGTAGCTTTTTGCACCTCGGCACGGATCACGTCAAACTTGGTACCTAATCCAGCTTGCTCTTGCAGTCTGGCATCACGCAAACTGCGCTCGGAATTTTTGACCGCAGCAATGTTGATTTTGAGCTGTTCATCTGCTTCCTGCAAATCGTAATAGGCCGTAATTACATCGGAGCGCACTCGACGGGCAATACGATCGACTTCTAAGCGATCGAAATTCAACTGACCCTCAGCAGCTTTTACTCGGCTGCTGTTCCGACCGGCAGAGGAAATGGCATAACCTGCTTCAATTCCAGCACGCAAGGGTGTACCAGGAGTTGCTAAAGCATTATTGGCAATTACTGGAGCATTATTGTTAGTAAGAGAGCCATCAGCAGTTACCGTCAGGGATTCTGCTGCTTGGGCTTCTCTGATCGAAGCGCTACTGCGATCAGTTTGTAAGCGAGCAGCTTCGATTTCTCGATTGTTTTTTTCTGATAAGTCTAAAGCTTGGCGCAAGGTCAGACTGCGACTACTCTGAATTCTTACATCGCTAGGCTTAGATTGGCGTTGCAGCAGGTTCTGGTTTTGATTTGGACTCTTGGCTGGTGCCGGAGCATTACTTTGGGCGCTAGCTGGTGCCGCTGCTGAAGCAGTCAAGAGGAATATTGCACCAAGAGTTTTAGACGGTTTGAAAATAGTCATTTGCGGTTAGTTCTTAGTTCTTTGATGTTAATTCACAATCAATTTGGGTACTTCAGGCTATGTGTAAAAAAATTCAGTTTGATGAGAATTCCGACACAGCACTTAGATACTAGTTAGCATTTTTTAGTCCCAGTTGTCATCAGTTGAGTTGGTGTTTATGCCAACCACTGCTAGAAAATCGGCAATATCAGCAATGGGCAAGGTCGGTACACCCAATGCTTGCTCCAACTCGGCGAGAGTCATATCATCGAGGAATTTGGCCTCATCGTGTTTGAGCATGACTGTTGGGATCAATATTCCATCACCCAAGGGCATTTTCTGGAGGTTTTTGAACAAATCTTGACCAGTGATCAGACCGGTCACGGTCATGGTTTGTCCCCAGTAGTCACTGGCGATCGGTACCAAATTGATTTGCAGGCCAGCAAACTGATTCAGTCGATCGACGATCGGCTCGAAAGCCTGAGCAATGGCATTACCCACTACCCAAGTATAAGTTACAGCTTGAGCCGGTGGCTGACAATCAGCAATTTCAGCAGTGAAATCATCGATAAAGCGCCGGATGGAACCCACGCCATTGCCTAACTGAGGATAATCTTCGTAGCTTTCACTGCTGGGTAGTTCTTGCTGAGCAATTAGATACCATTCATCAGCTAACCAGACAAAGGTGGAATTATAGGCTCGGCGAAACTCAGCTTGTAAGGCTTCGATTTGCTGGATCACCTGTCGGGCATCTTCAATGCTCACTGGCAGCAAAGGATCTGCACTAGGTGGACGAAATTTGGTGAGTCCGACCGGTACTACGGCGACCGAAGCGACAGCCGGGATGTCTCCTTGATGAAATGATGCCAAATCTCTAATGGTGCGCTCTAGCTCTGCGCCATCATTAATGCCGGGACAGATCACTACCTGGGCATGAATCTGTAAGCGGTGTGCTTGGAACCAAGCCAAGTTTTCTAAGATTTTCCCTGCCCGATCGTTCTGCAATAATCGACTGCGCACTTCGGGGTTAGTGGCATGAACCGAGACAAATAGGGGAGAAAGACGTAGCCGATCGATCCGCTCCCATTCATGACTGCTCAGGTTAGTCAGAGTTAGATAGCTGCCATACAAAAAGCTCAATCGATAGTCATCATCTTTTAGGTATAGTGAAGCCCTTTTACCGGGGGGCTGCTGGTCGATAAAGCAAAAAGGGCAGCGATTGTTGCATTGAATCAAGCCATCGAATAAAGCAGAGGCAAATTCCAAGCCCAGATCTTCATCAAAATCTTTTTCGATTTCAATGCTGTGGGTGCGATTGCGATCGTCTAATACCTCCAAAGTAAGAAATTCTTCAGCGCAGAAAAACCGGTAGTCAATTAAGTCCCGTAACGGCTGACCATTGATGGTGACTAGTCGATCGCCTGCACTGAAACCAACTTCCTCGGCAATCGAGCCAGGAATTACGCCACTAATTTCGGCTGGTTTGATCGCCGCGTCGCTCATAATGCTCCAAGGTTAGGTAGTTTGCCATTGCCAAATATTAACGCGCCCAAGATGGCCAAGCCAAAAGCCAATCGATACCAGACAAATACCCAGGTGCTTTGTTTTTGCAGAAACTTCATTAACCAGGCGATCGAGAGATAGGAAAAAACAAAAGTGGCCGCAATGCCCACTAGCATCGGCATGATCATTTCTGTATCTTTTAAGACATCTTTCGTTTGTACCAAAGTCACTAAAGTTAAGGTCGGTAAGCCTAACAAAAAAGAAAATCGTGCTGCAGTCTCCCGCTTTAACCCTAAAAATAAGGAGGCTGTGATGGTAGAGCCAGAACGGGAAACACCGGGCAAGATCGCCAGGGCTTGTGCCAGACCGACTAAAGCACCATCCATAATGTTGAGCTTATGGAAATCACGCTCTCTTTTGCCCATTTGTTCAGCCGCACCCAGCAGTAAGGCCATCACAATAGACATCACGGCAATTTCTAAGGGGCTTTCGAGAGGGATTTTGCTCATTTTTACGGCAAAACCAATCACGATCGCCGGCAAGGTTCCGATGGCAATGCCCACCAAAATTTTCCATTCTTCCCTGCGCCAGTCTTTAGCCTGAAATGCTTGCCAAGAACCCTTCATAACTTGCACAATATCTTTCCATAAGTACACAAACACGGCACCTACACTACCGAGCTGAATCCCATCGATCGCCGCTTTGCTCCACCCCGGATGAGTAACACATTTTCCGATCACATCGACACAGGTTTCCGCTTCCCAGCCCAGCACATCTCGGAAAATAATTAGGTGCGCCGTGCTGCTGATCGGCAGAAACTCAGTGATCCCCTGCACCAAGCCTAAGATGATTGCCTGCAAATATTCCATATCAACCTCACATTATCGCAATTTAGCATACAGGAAAAACCACCGGCGATACCCCTTATCCTGCGCCTAGTCTCTTGAGATTTTTGTGATATCTTTAAAGGAATAAATTAAATTTAGTAAATAAACTTAACAAACTATTTTGTTAAATAACACTTTTAACCCCAATCCAGCAAAGGGCTGGTTGGTGGCACTCAGCGAAAGTCATTGGCAAGTATTTTGCGGCGCAGCGGCATTGGTATCAATACCCGTATTTATCGAAGCTCCTTTAGTAAGACAAATGCCCGGTTTATGTTTAGCACTCACCATGTTGTGGGTAGCACTCAGTTATTTTTTGTATCAGCGTCCCCAAACTCGACTTTGGGGAGATCTGCTTTTTGGCTTTAGCTGGAGCTGGTTTGCTGGGGCTATTTATTGGGGCTGGTGGCGGTGGCTGCCCGCGATTCATTTGCCAGTTGAGTCGATCGGGCTGCCGATCGTAATCTGGCTTTACTGGCAGGGCAAAGGGAAAGTTGGCAGCCTGTTTTATATAGGGTCATTATTAGGAACTGCCGCCACCGACTTTTATATGTACGCAGTCGATTTGGTACAGTATTGGCAGCAGGTGATGGTGGTCGAACCAGATTTGGTTGCGCCTTTGCTGCAAGCGGCGATCAGCCAAGTTCAAACCCCCAGAGGCACAGCTTGGGCTGTACTATTGGTGAGTTTACTATTAAGCTTGGGCATAATCTGTTTAAGTCAAAAGAAAAATCATTGGTATGCTTTCAGCGGTGCAGTATTAACTACTATTTTTGTGGATAGTTTGTTTTTGGTTGCTGCCACTTTTACGCAATCTATGTAAACATGTAGTTTTCTTGAAATCTAATCTATTACAAAAAGCATTTTCTCTACCAATCTCTATAAGTTATCTAGTTCCCCCTCGCCTCCTCTGTTGTGAATCAAGGACCCTCCGCCTACTTAGTGCTGCAATCCGATTCTGGCACTCGCCGCTTTGCCCTCGTGGAAGGCAAGTGCTGGACGGTTGGTAGGGGTGAAGAAAGCAATATTGTGATCAAAGATCGCTGTATTTCGCGTAATCATGCCATGCTGCAAAGCACCGAAAGCGGTTACTACCTAATTGATATGGGTAGTAGCAATGGTACTTTTGTGAATGGGCGCAGAGTAAGCGTACCGCTGATTATTCACGATGGTGATACTGTTACTTTTGGTCAGACGGAGTTAAAGTTTTTCCGGCCTCAAATCGAAGAAAACTCAGTTAACAACGGCGAGGAAATGACCCTCGATGGCACTGTTACTTCTATCTTGCATGTGCGGAAGCTGATGTCGGTGATGGTGGTAGATATGCGCAACTATACGGTGTTGGCCAGACAGACCGATGAGAATTTACTGTCGGAAGTGATGACTACCTGGTTCCGCAATGCTGGACATATCATTCGTCGCTATGGTAGCTGGGTAGATAAATATATTGGCGATGCGGTGATGGCGCTGTGGTTTCATAACTCTGAGACGGTGACTAAGCAAGAAATGATGGGTATTTTGCACGCCCTGAATGATATTGATCGGATGACTAAAGCCTTGAGTAAGCGTTATCCATTGCCTTTTGAGCTGCGGGTCGGTGCGGGAATTAATACCGGCTATGGGATGGTGGGCAATGCCGGGAGCAGCAGTCAGCCAGACTATACGGCCTTGGGTGATACAGTGAATTCGGCTTTTCGATTAGAAAGCATTACCAAAGAAATTGGCGCAGAAATTGCGATCGGCACCGAGACTTATCAATATGTGCTGCCGCTGATCGGTGAAAATAGAGTGTTCAAACAGTGTTCGGTGCAGCTTAAAGGCTATGAACAACCGGCGATTACTTATGCCACTAAGTTCAGTGCCCTAAATACCTTCTTGAATTTGGCGGGAGACAAGCCCCAACCAAAGATTAAAAAAACCGCGCCGGTTACAGCCCAAATGAAATCGATGGATCATGGTGTTTCCAACGCCGGACTCTAGAGCAACTTTAAAGCCGCTGGTAAAATACGGTGTTCTTGAATTTGAATGCGGGCATGAAGTGTTTCGGCAGTATCATCTGGCAATACTGGCACTGCTGCTTGGATTAAAATAGGGCCGCTGTCTACTACTGGACGAACTAAATGGACGGTACAGCCGCTAATTTTGACTTTGGCAGCCAAAGCTTGTTCGATCGCCTTAATGCCAGGAAAGCTGGGTAGCAAGCTGGGATGAATATTGATAATTCGATCGGGGAAGGCATCAATTAACACTGTTGTCACCACTCGCATCCAGCCAGCCATCACCACGCAGTTTACTTGATACTCTTGCATTGTTTGGACGATCGCTGCATCTAAGGCACTGCGTTCTAGTCCGCGATGGTCATGAAAAACCGTAGGAATCTGATATTTGGCTGCATGTTCTAAGGCTTTAATGCCGGGATTGTTATGAATTAGCACAGCAATTTTGGCCTGTAGTTGTTTATTAGCAATAGCTTCAGCCACTGCTGCAAAATTACTGCCACTCCCCGAAGCCATGATCCCCAGTCGTAAGCTACCGGATCGATCTGAGACAATTGGTAAACTCGGGGCAACTAAACAATCCATGACGATCTCCAAACAGGTGCCAGGAATTATACCAGCTCTGGCAATCTTGCCGAATAATCTATTACCATGAGTTCAAAGTAACCTCTGGCTCTATGTTGATTTCTCTTACCCCACTAAAATTTTTGCTCACTCTGGCAATTTGCTGGCAGCTCACCATGACTCCAGGATTTGCCCTTATCCAATCAAAATTCTATAGCTACCGCCAGCCCAGCTTTGATGGTACTGGCAAAGTCTATATGGGGCGCGAGATTGCTCAAGTAATGGGGTATACCGGCGCAGAATGGCTAGAAAGAGCCGATCGAGCCAAGGAAGAACAGCCCGAGAAGATGGTGGCCACATTGGGACTAAACCCGACAGACACCGTAGCTGATGTGGGTGCAAGCACCGGCTATATTTCTCAGCTTTTAGCACAGCAAGTACCTCAGGGTCAGGTGATCTCGATCGATCTTCAACCAGAAATGATTGACCTGCTGCAAAAGCGAATTGATCGAGAAAAAATCATTAACATTAGACCCCAACTAGCTGCCAATGAGCAAAATCCTGGATTGCCCGCCAATAGCATTGATCTGGCTTTGATGGTCGATGCCTACCACGAATTCAATTATCCCCAGGAAGTAATGACCAACATTGTGGCAGCACTAAAACCGGGCGGTAGAGTAGTCTTAACCGAATATCGCGGCGAAGATCCACTGGTATTTATCAAACCCCATCACAAAACCACCCAAAAACAGGTTCGCCGCGAATTGGCAGCCGTGGGTCTTACCTGGCAAAAAACTGAGGATCTTTTGCCTCAGCAGCATTTATTATTTTTCACTAAAGCTTAGATTGGTATGCCAATTGGCATGGTGTCTAAAAAATATGTTATCTGTTGATACAGACCTTCCTCTTTTTCCCCATGCCTGTTACTAAATCTAGCAACTTAAAAGTGATCGCCGAAATCGATCGCCAGCTCTCTAACCGCCACATTGACCTTGATCCTGGTGGGTATTTTATTATTTATGTAGATACTGCGGCTAAAACCATTTGTGCCAAACACTTTGGTAATGTGATCGACGATCGAGGTTTAGCTGTAGATCCCAAAACCGGCAAGGTTATTCCTGCCAAGGGCAAAGTCGATCGGCAGTCTGAGCAGCTATTTAGTGGCCGTACCGCCAAAGAACTCTGTGTGGCTGTTTTTGAACAAGATACTTGCCCCGTCACCATGTTCGATCATGCCGCATACTTAGGACGAGAATTTCAAAGAGCCGAAGCCTGCTTGGTGAGTAGCACTGAATATATTCAAGATTGATAATGATCACTAAAGCTATCTAACTATAGACTATCTGCTACATCAATCTACTTCCACACTGCAAAAACCCCTTGCAACTGAAGCCACCGAGAAATCTTTGGCCAGAGAGCAGGCTGTTTGCGAATTTCTTGCCACATTTCGGTCAAAATCAACCGATTGTTGCTGGAGGCACCACCGCTGCGAAAAATTGAGAGCGGGACTGAAGATAACCTGACTGACTCGGTATTAAACTTTTCAATCAACATCACTGTATCCGAAAAAATTCGATATTCTTCGCTAAAAATACTGGTAGCGTTGATTTTATTAATAAAGCCGGGATGCACCATGGCAGTATGAGAGATCTGAAGAAAATGATCCTGATAAGTAACATGCTCTGCCAAACTGTTTTTAGTCATCTCGATCGGCTCTCTAGCCATTCGCCCATTTTGTAAATTGACTTTAAGGATACTGCGCATGTGGTTATCCTCAAAATGCGCAATATTCAAGAATTCTAGACCATGTGGCTCAAATAGTAAATCATCGGCATTGAGGTGTAAAACATGGCTGCCAGTGGCTAGTTTAGTACCTTTATTCATCGCATTATAAATGCCAGTATCTGGCTCACTGATCCAATAATCAATGTAGTCATTATATTTGGCAATAATTTCTAAAGTGCGATCGGTAGAACCACCATCAATAACAATGTACTCCAAATATTCATAAGATTGATTAATCACCGATTGAATAGTTTGTTCTAAATATTTTTCGCCGTTATAAACAACTGTGACGATCGATAATAGTGGCCGTGCTGGATCGGCATCTTTAAATAAGCCCTTAGTGCGCAGACCGCCTTGAGGCACATCAGGTAGAGATAAACTTCCACCATCAAATTCTCGCTGAATAGTTGGGACTCGATCAGTTAAATTGGCCGTGGTAGCATAACCCGGATCAATTTTATCTAGATCTGGCAAGATAAATGGATGAGGATCCTGGGTATAGAAATGGGTGAGACTAGTCCAGTTTCGGCCAATCAAGAAATGCGCTGGCAACACTTCAACACCCTGCTTGAGCATTTTTAGGCCGGGATCGCAGAGATAGATAATTAGCTTGTGACGTTCTTGATTGCGATTGGCCAACAGCATCTGTTCTGTCCAGCCAAAATCCCATAATTCTTGATGAAAAATAGTCTCTTGTGCTGCCCAGCGCACATCAACGTCATAGATCTTATTTTTGGCCTTGCCCACTAAGGCACAAACCCCCACCCAACCACGCATGGTCGAATCAGGATGGGGTTCGATCGACAGAATTTGCTCTAGCTGAATCGCCGAACTTAGGCTGTTAATAAAAGTCAGTAGCAGGGTAGTGTTTTGCATTTACTCAAGCAGGACTTTCTCATAAATATCCACGGTATCGTGTAGCATCCCAGCTAAGGCAAACTTTTCTTGATACCGCTCATAACCTTTTTGGCCATAAGCGGCTAACAAAACGGGGTCAGCCAGCAGTTGATCAATACTCTCTGCCAAAGCATTAGAATCCTTTGGCGGTACAATAAAACCAGTCAGACCATGAACAACCTGTTCTGGAATCCCCCCCACATTAGTCCCTACAATTGGTTTCCCCAGAGCCATTGCTTCAGCACAAACCAAACCAAATGGTTCTTGAAGAGAGGGAAGTACAAAAATTTTCATTAAATATAACAAGTTGTGCAAGTCGGCCACATATCCAGCAAATACCACATGTTTTGAGATTCCTAGATCTATTACCATCTGATGCAATTCGCTTTCTAGCTCCCCTTCTCCCGCAATTATTAGTTTAATCTCAGGATGTCGATCGATCAACTGTGCTACAGCTAAGATTAGATACCTTAAACCTTTGGCTTCGCTAAGTCGTGCTGCTGTACCGATCGTAATTTGAGTAGCCGAATTCAAGGAAAACTGCTCGGTAAGCTCGGCAATACGGTACATGTTTGGCTTAGTTTCGGCTACGCCATTGTAGATCAAAGTGGTTTTATGAACTTTGAGACTGTGTACTCCCAATAATTCTAATTCGGACTGAGAAACTGCAATAACCTGGTTGGCAAACCAATTACAAAAAAAGGCGGCTAGCCGATAACTGATGGGACTTTGACGACCATGGTAGCCATGCACCGTAAAAACCACTGGGACTCTGGGTAAAAAAAGCTTCACCAACAAAATCAACTCGTGGGCACCATGAACGTGAACAACATCGATCGGTTTCTGGCAGTGAATAGCCAACAAAGATTGGCGAAACTGAGTAAGACCACCAAGTAGGTTTTGTTCTAAACGAGGAAATTCGAGATAGGGAAACTTCGCATCCCGAAACGGCTTTGCCCCCAAACCATCTGGAGCTAACAGCGAAATATGATATTGCTGCTGCAAGTTATTCATTAAACTAAAAGCCTGCTTTTCAGTCCCACCAAGATTCATATAGGGTAAAACATACAAGATGTGCTTCATGGTGAGGCGGTCTTCCAAGACTGAAAATTCAGTGGGGCTGAGTTGTACAGAAGAAATTTGCATACAGGCAGAAGACTGCACCAAAATTATATTCAATAGCAAAAGGTCGCCAAACGAGATTCTATCAGAAAGAACCACAGATTAACGACCTCACCAGTCTGATCACAAAGCTAGGGTGATGTCAGGTTATGCAGCGCTAGTAAAAACTTGGATTTGTTTAATTGCCCGAATGCAAGCTGGGCAGTCACAGCCAAATTTCTTAATGGCAGCATCACTTTCCTCATCTGTAAAGATGACACCTGCATCAAAATCAGAGCCGATCGCCTTAGCCTTCATCGCCAATTGAACGTTCGGGCGAGCTTGAGTTACACAATATTTTTTATTGTGTTGATCTAAGCAAAGAGTGCTGTCTTTCTTTTGAGGTTGAGCAGCCGGAGTACCAGCATGGCTCGATAGTGGCAGGAACAAGCCTACAACTGTTGGCATTGTAAGTAATGTCAGAAACAGTTTTTTCATAGTCAAGGTTTTAGGTTGAATTTTTAAATAAACATTGAGGAAGCCACACAGCCACACGTTCGCAAAACTTCACTCAATTATAAGGGCAAATGCCGATCTTCCCTCAGTTCACCATACCCTGATTCTGGGTCAATCTAACAGTATGCCATAGCCCGAAAAGCTCTTGTGCTGGTAGAGTCTAGTTTTCATCAATATCTCGGGTGTTTGTAAAAAATCTTTAAGATGTACTTGACAAATTGCAGAATTTATTCCAGCTTGAATAAGCAATCCTCCTTAATATCGCCTTTATGACCATTCTTGTCATTGTCGAGTCGCCGACTAAAGCCCGCACCATCAGTAAGTTTCTACCTAGTGGCTATCAAGTCGTGGCTTCGATGGGGCATGTGCGCGATTTGCCTTCCTCTGCCGACGAGATTCCCGCAGAGTTCAAGAAAGAAAAATGGTCTAACTTGGGAATCAATGTGGCTCAAGACTTTGAACCGCTATATGTGATTCCCAAAGACAAGAAAAAGATTGTTCAAGAACTGAAGACTGCTCTGAAGAATGCTGACGAATTGATTCTTGCCACAGACGAAGACCGAGAAGGGGAGAGCATTAGCTGGCATTTGCTACAGTTACTCAAGCCTCGGGTACCTGCCAAGCGGATGGTGTTTCACGAAATTACCAAAGAAGCGATCAAAAAAGCTTTGAGCAATTGCCGTGAGATTGATGAAGACGTAGTGCACGCTCAAGAAACCCGCCGGATTCTCGATCGACTAGTAGGCTACACTGTGTCACCGCTACTCTGGAAAAAAGTTTCTTTTGGCCTCTCCGCCGGTCGAGTTCAATCAGTAGCTGTGCGGCTAGTGGTGAACAAAGAGCGGCAACGGCGCGCCTTTCGCACCGCAGAATATTGGGATCTGAAGGCGGTTCTACAACAGGTTAAAACCGACTTTGAAGCCAAGCTAATGACTTTGGATGGAGTTAAAGTAGCTACTGGTGCTGACTTTGACCCGAACACTGGCCAGCTTTTGGCAGGGAAGAAAGTAGCCTTGCTGGATGGTGCTGCCGCCGAAAAACTCAAAAGCGACTTACAGGGCAAAGCCTGGACAGTGGCAAATCTAGAAGAAAAACCCGTTACTCGCAAGCCGTCGCCGCCTTTTACCACCTCCACAATGCAGCAAGAGGCCAACCGCAAGCTGCGACTCTCGGCCAGAGATACCATGCGCACCGCCCAGAAGCTCTATGAGCAGGGTTATATTACCTACATGCGTACAGATTCGGTAAATCTTTCTAATCAGGCGATCGAGGCCGCCAGAAGCTGTGTAGAGCAAATGTATGGTGCCGAGTATCTCAGCCCTCAGCCCCGCCAATACACCACCAAGTCTAAAGGTGCGCAAGAAGCTCACGAAGCGATTCGACCAGCGGGCAGTACTTTTCAAACTCCCAAGCAAACTGGCTTAAAAGAACGGGAGCTAGCTCTCTACGACATGATCTGGAAGCGGACAGTGGCTTGTCAGATGGCTGATGCACGCCAAACCCAGGTTATTGTAGATATTCAGGTAGAAAAAGCTGGTTTTCGTTCCAGCGGCAAACGCATTGATTTCCCTGGCTACCTGAGAGCTTATGTAGAAGGTTCAGATGATCCAGATGCAGCGATCGAAGACCAAGAAATTATTTTGCCTGCTCTCAAAAAAGGCGATAAGCCCACCTGTAAAAAGCTGGACGCGATCGATCACCAAACCCAACCGCCAGCCAGATACACCGAAGCATCTTTGGTAAAGACCTTAGAAAGTGAAGGCATTGGGCGGCCTAGTACATATGCCAGCATTATTGGCACCATTATCGATCGGGGCTATGTGATGCAGCAGAGCAATGCCTTGGTGCCCACCTTTACGGCTTTTGCGGTGACGGCGCTATTAGAAAATCATTTTCATGAATTGGTAGATATAGGCTTTACTGCCCGCATGGAGCAGACTCTAGATGATATTTCTACCGGTGGAACTGCTTGGCTACCATATTTACAAAAGTTCTATTTGGGTGAGGATGGCCTAGAAACTCAGGTGAAGGCTAAGGAAACTCAGATCGATGCTACTACGGCGCGGACGATCGAGCTAGAAAACCTGGATGTGAAGATCAAAATCGGCAAGTTTGGTGCCTACATTGAATCCGAGCAGGGCAATGCTTCGATTCCTACTGATCTAACTCCGGCAGATTTGGCTCCTGAGACGATCGAGCTGTTGCTGAAGCAAAAGAGCGGTGAGATGGATGTGTTGGGCTATCACCCAGAAACTGGTGAGCCGATCTACGCCAAGCTCGGCCCTTATGGCCCTTACGTGCAGCTTGGGGTTAAAACTGAGGATGGCAAGAAGCCAAAGCAAAGTTCTTTGCCTAAGGGAGTGCAGATGGCCGATGTGACGGTGGAATTGGCCGTTGGTCTGTTGGCTTTACCTCGTAAATTGGGTGAGCATCCCGAGACTGGTGGCAAGCTGCAAGCTGCACTGGGTCGCTTTGGTCCTTACATTTTGCATGATCAGGGTAAAGATGGTAAAGAATATCGATCGCTGAAGGCTACTGATGATGTGCTGACAGTGACTTTTGAGCGGGCGGTGGCGCTGTTGGCTGAGCCAAAAGCAACGCGAGGCAACCGTAAAGCTAAAGAACCACTGCGCAAGCTGGGTGTGCATCCAACTGATAACGAGCCAATTAATATTTTTGAAGGGCCTTATGGTAACTACATTAATCATGGCAAGGTGAATGTCAGTATTCCAGAAGGAGAAACCCTAGAATCAGTTTCCTTAGAAACAGCTTTGACCTTGTTGGCAGCAAAGCAGCCGGCGAAAAAAGGTAAAGGCTCAAAGGCAGCGGCTAAGTCTACTGGAACTGCCAAAAAAGCAACGGCTAAGAAAACTCCAGCCGAGAAAGTGCCAGCTAAAAAGACCGTAGCTAAAAAGACTGGGACTAAAAAAACCACTAAAAAAATTGCCGCTGAAAAATCTGCTGGCTAAAATTTTTGGGAGGTTCTGGAATTGCTTGATCGACCACTGTATTGAAAATTGAATGAATTAGCTGGAGAGGAATTCTAGGCCGTGGCATCCCGCTCCAAAAGATTTCATTTCAACATCCTGCTTAATCACAAAACTAAATATAGTTATGAAAACTCTGCGTGTTTTACTCGTAGCCTCTGTTGTCACTGCCTCTAGCCTGTTGGGTTCAATCTCTGCCAAGGCATGTGGCGATGAAGCCAGTACTTATCAAGGCGGCGGTTACACTGTTTCGATCGGCCAAGAAGGCAGCTACTACGGCTGCAATTCTAAAAATCAATGCCTAGAAATTGCCCAGTATGCTTCAGCTACCCAAGGTCAATATATTTGGGAAAACAAAGGCACCTCCTACAGCATGACTCCCATTACAACTCAAGAAGGTGCCTACCGGCTCAGAGTTGTTGATGCTCGTAACCGGGTCTTAGTGAGTAAGATCGTCAAGCCAGTAATCGATGCCCACTAAAATTGGGCAATAAAAAAAGAGAGGTTAGGCAATACCTAACCTCTCTTTTTTCCTGTTAAAATTCTTAACCAGCTAGCAAATACAAAGTCAAAAGCGATCCGCCATTCCATAAGCTATGGACTAACATCGAAGCCAATAAATTTCCGGTTCGGTAATAAATATAAGCTAAAATGCTTCCCAGGACTGCCAATGGCAATACTTCCGAGACACTAAGATGAGCAACGGCAAAAATTAAGCCGCTGAGACCGATCGATTGCCACACTGAAAAATAACGAGTGAGAGAGGGAAACAAAAATCCCCGAAACAAATATTCTTCAAACAAGGGAGCAGCAAATGCGGCGGTGATCATAAATATGAAAAAAGCCCAGCTATCGTTATTTTCTAATAGTAAAGATAACAGTGGATTGCTGCCGCCCTTGCCCTGCCAGATTTTATCGTTAATCACCGAAACTAACAGCACGATCGGGGTGGCCACTAAATAACCGCCAATGCCCCACTGCACCCAGTTTTTACCTTTAAAACTAAACCATTCAGCATTGATCGGCTGATAGGAAGCGATCGATAGGTGTAAGAAGGCAATCATGGCGATCGCTAATACTCCATAGCTTACCAAAATAAAGGCAGCGTTTTCTAACAGGCTGGCATGTTGCCGATCCCAGCCGCTAGCTCTAATTACAATGCTAAAAAATTGCGGGATTATTAGTTGGCCAATGATAAAAAAGCCCAACATTACTTGCCAAATAGTTTCCCAATTCCAAGGTACCGATGGTAAATGAGGTTCATTGGTAATTACCTGACCCATCGCGTCAGTCCGCAGCATGACCATGCCTTCTGTGCGAGGTGGATTCAAATCTCCTCGCCGTTGCCAGAGCTGAGCTATACCCCACCATAGACCTAGACCAATTCCTAAAATTACACAGCCGCCGCGAATAATGCCCATGGTAGCTAGGCGATAAACCGAACCGGTAGCAGCGCTGATTTGCTGCGATTCCAGCGTTTTGAGCTTGGCAGTGGCAGATTGTTTGATATAGAGTTGTTTGAGTGATTGATATCTAAACCAGCCCTGCAAGTTTTTGGTAATAATGCTTTCGGCTATTGCTGGGACTGGTTTTTCGGCTATCCAGAGTTGGTTGAGCACTTCGGCAGTAGTGGCGATCGCCGACCCAGGGATATCGCGCTCAATTTGTTGCCAGAGTTGTTGAGCCGCGATCGGCTGTTTTTGAACGGCTTGGATTAATCCCAAATCTAGGTTAATTTCTTGCAGATTGTGATTGGCTTTCTGAAAAGCATCAGATTCTGGGGTGCGTTGGGCTGGACTGGTGGTAGCGGGCAGCCTTTTTTGCAGTTCATCAGCGGTGTCACGGGCGGTTGTGCGGGCTTCTTGATATTGGGTTTTTGCTAGGTTGACAGCTTCTTTGCCAATCAGCGAATCATAGAGTGCCGGGGGAATAGTGGGATCTGCTGCTAGGGTGGAACCCTGGAGCATAATGTTAGTTTGATATAAGTTCAATTTTCCGGCTACTTGTGGTTCGTTCCAGCTTCCTAGTAGCGCTGAAGAAATAAATAAACCTACGATCAGGGACAAGACCGTGAGCACGATCTGCCGCACTGTCAAACTTACACTTTGCATAATCCACCACTATTAGCCAACCACCCCATTATTCCACGGGATTGACCTATGACCTGTTTATGGCAGCAGGTCTTTTGTTAGAATTTAGAAACCCCTATTTTTCTGGCGGCTTGCCTTGTAACATCGCTGATAATAGAGCCTGCGATTCGGCATCGAGAGCATTGAATGCAGAGCTGCTGCCTCTTTTACGTGTTCTTCTGGCAATGTCTGGAGTTTGGCTATTTACTGTGACCGGCGGTTTGATTGGTGCTTTGACCTCTAGGTTTTTGAATGATTGGTGGTCAGCTTTTTTAGGCTGCTCCAGATCAATTTTCGGGGCAATTTCTGGAGTCTGAATATTGGCCTCTGTCGCAGTTGGTGGTTTAGCCTTAGATACTTGCTTCTGGCCTTTTTTCTGCTTCTTTGGACAAAGTGCTGGCGTACTGCCATGCACCATTGCTGATAATACAGCTTGAGATTCCGCATCGAGAAAATTAAATAATCTGCCGGTGCCAGCGCCTTTTTTGTGTTTCTTTTTGCCAAAGGCCGCATCCCGAGCTTTGCGGGAGCTAGATTCGATATTGTTGACTAGCTGTAAAGCTGAGAGCCATTCCGCTCCAAAACCGCCAACAGTAAGCTGCTGTGCCCGATCGGAGGTAGCCACCAAAACACGGGTTTTTAGACGGGCATCAGTTCTGTGAGCAGCGCAGAATTTTTCGATGTAAGTATCGGCGGTTTCTTTGTACTCAGTGTAATAGATCGAAACGTTAGGGGTTAGTATTTCGGTGACAGATGGGGTGTCTCGGTTATGAGCATCGAATACTACGGTGGTAAAGTAGCCTTCAAAGGAGCTGAAGTTAATGAGCTGCTCAATTAGCCTGTTGCGAGCCACTTCCAACTCTTCGCCGTTGGTCTGTTGCAGCGGAGTCTCTTCGTTGGGATATAGGTCTTTCCAGGCACCGATGACGTTGTAACCGTCAACGAGCAAAATGACTTCTTGCCGTTTGGGTGCCATAACTGATGGGGCTGTAGCGTGGGGAGTTAACTTCTATATTAAGATTGTTTGCGAACTTCCGCGAGTAAATCTTGAACTAAGTTGAGGTCTTTGATACCAGGACTGACTTCTACGCCGCTAGAAAGATCGATGCCGTTAGGGTGAAGCTGGCCGAGGGCGATCGAAATATTGCCAGGATTTAGCCCTCCAGCTAAGAACCAGGGAATAGCAGGCTGGAAATCCAGCGACTGCCAGTCTAATGTTTGACCAGTGCCGCCCAGGGCTTGGGGATGATAGGCATCGAGGAGCAGCGTATCTACAATTGGACTGTAGGTTTGGATGGTGTGGAGGTCTTGGGTGGTGCGTACTCGCCAAGCTTTAATTATTTCTTGATCGGGCAATTGCTGCCGCAGGTTCTGGCAATATTCTAAAGATTCTTGACCATGTAGCTGGATAGAACCGAATCCAGCGGCTTTGGTGCTGTTCACTAAAATTTTTAAGTCCTCATCGGCAAAGACTCCGATGCAGTTTACTTGGCGTTGCAGTTCTGGCACCAAGGCTTGCCGATTTGCTGGGGAGACATAGCGGGGAGATGCGGCCACGCAGATAAATCCTAGATCAGTCACGCCAGAGTTGGCGATCGATCGGCCCTGTGCCAATTGAGTAATTCCGCAGATTTTGATGCGCAGCATGATTGGTATTGGTGGTAAGTGCTATCTTTTGCGGGCTTTCCAGGTGCCCCCGTAAACATAGTCGGGGTTGTTTACGCTCAACAGTGGCCAGCAAGAACTACAAACAAATTTCCATTGGTTCGATCGATCTGTTTGAATACGATACATGACATCGGCAGAAATTTGGCAATGGTCACAGTTTTTAGCGCGGTTTCTAGTCATTATGTAAATAGTCCAGAATATCCAGTTTAAGGCGCAATCGCTAACTCGGTTTTTTCACTGACTCGTTTAACTGGGGTACCATTTAATACTGCTGGTAACGGGCAATCTAACATAATAGAAATCGTGCTGAGCAGATCTACTTCGATATTGGAAACCTGTTTATTGGTGGCTACTACTTCGGCACAGGCTGCTACTAAGGTTTTTCGCTCCGCTAATTTAGCCTGTCCCAACTGTTCTAAACATTCTTGTAACACCTGCCAATCGCATTCTTTGGGTATTACTGGATCTTGGCTACCATTGTGAGGTAGTCGCAGTACGCCCGCTTGAAAGGCATGTTTGATTGCTTCTGGTTTATGGTGTCCGGCTCTAGCGATCATCCCTAGCACAGTTAAGCTCTCTGACCAAAAATCTTCTAATGATCTATTGTCAACTAATGTTGCTTGATCTAAAGGCGTTTTTAAATGATGTTCTAAAATTAGATATGCCAAAGGCACTTGCCAAGATGATGCTGTCACGGTTTCTAGAGTACTAGAGGCACATTTGAGCAAGTGTTTCCGCACTGGAACAGGTGCATTGTGTAACTGCATAAAAGCTTGCCCCATAATTGGCAATCGCCAGCGATCTTCAATGCGGACAGCAATAATGTTAAATAGATCGCCGATGTGATCGCTAATTAAAGAATTTTCGATTTGTTTTAAATAAGCAATTTGTTGCGCTCTGACCTTCATGTTATGAGGGTCTAATAGCAGTGCATAAATTAAGGCGATCGATCGATGTTCTTCTTGAAGAGCGCGCTTGATTGCTTTGGGCAGGCTTTTCATCCAGGTGGGTGCTGGGATTTCGGGAGCCGCATAGATAATTTCTGGAGGAGTCGCCTTTCTATTGGCAGCTTTGTTGGCTTGGCGATTGACTGGTTGAACGACATTGGCCGCAGCCGCAACGGAGCGTTCGACCACCTTGTTCTGCTTTTGCAACCGTCTTTTTGCTTGTAAGCGGTTGCCAAAAATAACACCTGAAACCACCAAAGCCACGACGACCAGAATTGCGATTTCCATATATTAAAATCTTGTTTGCCAATAAAGCGTTCCCCACCATTGTTCCCATTAAAATCTCTGAATTAACACTTGGATATGTGGGAACCTACCGATTAGTCACTATGTCAAGAGATCCAGACATGAAGTAGCGAGACTACTTTTGCTTAAATAGCTTGTAATAACCCGTCTAGCCATTTTGACTAAGACTTCGATCAATTCTGGAGCATTCCTATAACTTTTTCTGATATGAGGTGTGGGTTTTCATTAGTGACAACTTATGAAAAAATGGGTATTGTAAAGGAAGGTTAAAAAATCATTAAGTTTATCAAAGTTGATGAAAAAGATGCCTAGAGAACAACCAGCTACCGTATTCTGCGACTTCGATGGGCCATTGGTGGATGTATCCGCCCGCTACTACAGCACCTATCGATTAGCACTAACTAACGTCTGTGAATATTACAACACCGACAACTTACTAATCTCGATTACTCCCCTTTCCCAAGAACAGTTTTGGCAAATGAAACGGAATCGGGTGCCTGACATTGAAATCGCGGGTAAGTCTGGCCTACCCCCAGCGGCGATCGATCCTTTTTTGGCTCAAGTAAGTTACATCGTTAATCACAATGACTTGCTGTATCAAGACACTATTCAACCGGGCGCAAGCTGGGCTTTAAACCTGCTGCGCAGTGAAGGAATCGAACTAGTGTTGGTAACACTGCGCGCCCAAGAGCAGGCTGAGGAAATCTTAGCTAAGGCCAACTTGCTACACCTGTTTAGCGGTGTTTTTGGCACTCATTCCAACGAAGACGTGGCTTATGTCAACTCGATCGAACTCAAAACTCAGCTTTTGAAGAATGCTGCTGCTGTTCATTGGCCAATGAATGTGCGCGATCGGCAAACGGCCTGCACCATTGGTGATACCGAAGCAGATGTGTGGGCAGGTCGGAATCTAGGAATTGAAACGATCGCCCTTACCTGTGGTATCCGTAGTCAAGAGTATCTACAGCAGCAATCTCCCTCGGTGATTTTAGAAGACCTCGTATCTGCTAGTAATTACTTGGTACGTAGTAAGGTTGCCTGCGCTTGAGTTAATTAAAAGTTGACAGTTAATAGCCATCAACTGTCAACGTGATTAATTAAGAGCTTGATAGCGACAGATTTTAACTGTCAACTATCAATTATCTACTCCTTAACTTTAGCTTTGAATTTGATGTAGCCATCAGAAAGACCGGGTATAGCAGTCGTGCCATTAGCCGCTTGAACAACCACCACATTGTTAGATGTGGTATTAATTGTGCTGCTAGTTAAGTTACAGTCTATCGGTTGAGTTGTTGCAAACTCACCTTGGTCATTATCAGCAGTTCCAGTCAAGTATTGAGCTGTGTTGCTACCAGGTTTGAGGACAATACCGCTACCTATATGTGAGGCATCAAAATCTTTTTGATAGACCAAGTTAGTGTTTAGTCGATCGCACACCTTCGCCGAAGAAATCCGGTTCTCGCCAGCATTATGATAATAAACAGCATATTCAATAATATCACCCGGTTTGGCTTGACCACCGTTGATTTCGCCTAAAACTGTGGTGGCAACGTTTGGCCAGTTAGCCGCATCATCTTCGGTAGTGCCAGGATCGTCTACATAGTTGCTAAAGCTAGTAACTGCACCTGTAACACCATCGGTAATTGAGGTAATCCGTTTTGCCAATACCAGTTTTGCTCTGGTGCTAGGGATGGCACTAAACTCCGAAGTATTGTTGCTGCTGTCGGTAGCTGTAGCAGTAATGTTGTTGTAGTTGCCAGCAGTAAGCGCAGCGCTGGTGATAGTACAGAGATTACCTGTTGTACCAAAGCGACCCAGGCTATCGGCAGTACAAGAACCCAAATAAGTTTTACCTTCACCGTGGGGCTTAGATTTACCATCACCAACAATTACTTCGCCATTTTGATCGATCGGGCTGTTGTCGGCTAAGAAGAATTCTAGAGTGACATTAGCAAAAGTAGCGTTGCCAGCGGGGCTAATACCCACATAACCCTTCACATCTAAGGTAGTCCCGGAGAGAGAAGTTGCGGTGATCAGGGGGTAATCGATACCTTTATTGCTAAGGGTGTTATCGGTTAAACCGTTATTGGCAGTGACATTGTTGGCCGTAGTGGCCGTAGCTATATCGATACCGGGGCCAGCATTGCCGTAGGTGGAGTTTTTGGTGATTTTATTGCCCTGTTTGCCATCTTCTACCCCAATACCGTAAGTACCAATAGAGTTGCGCACTACGTTTTCAGAAATTGTGACATTATTTTGACGGGAGGTAATGCCATCACGATTGGCATCAAGAATATTTTTGTCGATGTTGATGCCGTTAATGTTGTTGGCTCCAGTACCTTGCAACACAATTCCGAATCCGCTGCTGCCAGAGCCGTTACTAGATAAAGAGTTGTTTTGAATCAAGAAACTAGTTGCAGTGCCAGTGGCACCAGCATTAATTTCGATACCAGAATCTGTGCCAGCTTCGGTAATTAAGTTGCCCAAAATACTCACGTTACCAGCAGTGCTAGAAAATAGCTCAATGCCACCATGTTGGTTGGTAGTGCCCGCGCCATTTCCGGTCTTACGAATTTCGTTACCGGAAATTACCAAGCCTGTCAGATTAGTAGCAGTGGTGCTGTTGCCGCCCAAAATGCCCCGCTCATTGGTAAAGCCAATCAGGTTGTTGCTGATATTGGCAGCTAAAGCTCCGCTGATTACAACGCCAGACTGCGATTGGTTAGTAGGTGCTGCAAAGCTGAGAGCCGTGGTGCCGATCGCATTTTCGGTCACTATTGCATCAGCGGCTCGTAGCAAGATATCACCTTGATCTGAGCCAGCAGCACCAAATCCATGAATCGCAATGTTTCTGACCGTAGTGTTGGCACCGCTTACATCGATACCATTAGCTACTACACCATTGTTAGTGATTTCTATTTCTGGGGCGCTGAGGCTAGCCAGCGTTAGACCACCGACTCCTACTGTGCCACCACTGCCTAATGTTAAGGTATTGCTATTGTTAATGTTGCTGGTTTGAGTCCGACCATCGATCGAAGTATCGGCATCAGTAATAGTTAAAGGTGTCGCTAAACTAATAAGGGCGCGGTTGCCAGTAAGTTGAGTGGGGACAGTAGCCCGTAAACCAGCATGAGCAGAGCCATCAGGAATCATGAAGATCGAGACTTCTTTGCCAGCAGTTTGACCAACTTGAGCCAAGCCGCTGTTAGTTAGAGTATTGCTGTTAGTTACAAACTGGCGCAGTGAGCCTTGGCCAGCGTTATTAGTGTTTACGATCGTGTCAAAGTTATAGCCAAAATCAACCCCAGAAACCACGGCTGTTCCAGCTTTTACCTTAGTCAAAGACTGCACATAACCACTAACTGCGGCAGTGCCTCCAGCAGTAGTAAATTGCTTAGTAGTAGGGCTAAAAATGGCACCGGCAGCACTACCGCCAGTGTCACTTTGGCTAGGAGTTTCGCCGCCTACTCGATCGATCACTGGGCTAACAGTTCCCGCCGTAACACCTGCGTCGGTTAAGAAGGTTTGAACTGGCAACAAGCCGGCGGTGCCACCGGGACGATTGGATTTGACGGTATTATTGACTACCCGCACATAGAAATCACCTACGGGCACTGCGGGGAAGTTATAGTCGCCATTAGTATCGGTGGTGGTCGATCGGACAAATTTGCCCAGGCTGTCGTACAGTTCTACAGTGGCACTAACCACATTAGTCCCAGATGACGCTGTTTTACTACGACCGCTGCCACCGCCGTAGTTGGCATCTTCAAACACATTGCCCGAAACATTTTGACCCACAATAGGCGCTGAGGCGATCGCGCTGGCTTCTCGTTCACCATTGGCAGGTGTACCAATAACTTCATGGTCAGCAGCAGCAGTTAAAGCATTTGTTGGGCTGGGGTTGTCTCTGGTATAGATATCAGTACTGCCTGTAACTTCGTATGGTTGATTAGAAGCAGGGTTGGCTGCGGCGGGGCTAGTATCACCTAACTGTACGCTGATACTACCAGTACCACTAGTGACAATTACTGGTACTCGTACTTTGATGGAGCTATTGGCAGGAATTGAACCGTTATTGGTGCCACTAACGCCGTTTAATAATGTGCCGGTGCTATTGGCGTTTAAGTTGAAAGTAGTAGGCACATTGACTGGTGTTGTTAAGGCGGTGCCGCCATACTCAATAATTTGTAGCTGGCCAACAGTACCATTTGTAACGGCGGCGGTGTTGGGAATGACAAACTGGGTGGGGTCGTTACCAATGTTGTTAATAATAAAATCGAAGTAAACAATGTCGCCCAAATGAATTCCGGCGAAACCTTGATAAAGGCCAGGTATTAACTGGGTGCCGCTGGCATCGTTGGGATAAGATGCGGCATTACCAGGAGCATCGGTGGGCACTTGTGGTGTAATGCTAATACCTGCGACTTCGGCGACTTTCACCGTCACGATGTTGGATACAGTGGTTTCGGTAGTCGCACCAGGAATATCACCGTCGATGTAGCTGCCCGTGGCTTGGTTATCTATTTGAGTACCACCGATCGCAATATCTGCACTGGCCAAAACAGGCAAAGCTCTTAGACTACCTGCTGCTACCAATCCTAAAATTAAGGATAATTGTTGCAAAGAAAACAACAGATTTTTGTGGCTATTTTGACGGGCAACAGATTTCAGCATTTTTGATTAAGGCAACAAATTTTTGTATTTAAAGTGACTATGCCCATTTTTTGTAGCAATCTAACTCAAAGAAACAAATTTTAAGCCACAAAAAAACCGGGTTTTACTCCGGTTTTTTTATGCTGTTAGTTATTGATTTGTTGATAACGTTAGATAATGTTGGTTTCCTGGGAATTCTGCGTAAATCCACTTATGTAAATATACGGAGAGTAGCTAGAAAGCTCTTAAAAGGATGTCTTCCACTCAGTAAATCCAAGGACTGTACGTCAAAACAACAGTTCAGTAAACTCAATCAAAACATTTATTTATTAGCAGCTTTAAAAGCATTAAAAGACATATAGAAATCTTCCGGATCATAGAGATGACATTCTTCAGTGATGTCCTTCATCAATTCCCAGTTAAACTTGCTTTCCTTAACATACTTGCCCCAGTTTTCTTTGATGATGCTATGAGCATCCCGCAGATTGTAGGAAGGAATGGCAGTAGAAATATGGTGAGGGACGTGAACGTTGATGTCGTGGCACAAAAACTCCACCCAGCGCGGGTAGTCGCAATGTACAGTGCCGGTTAACTGAGAAATAGCCTCATTCCACTCTGCGGCTGGGTGAAAAGGGATATTGCTAGCTGTATGGTGAACTACCGTAAATGTACTCATCCAGAAGTGATAAACCAACCAAGGCATCAACCAAAAACTTACTAAACCCCACCAGCCGGTGGTCAAAGTCAAAGCTGTTAAACCAATACCGCCACCAATCACCACAAAGAGAGTCGAGAAGCGCATTTGCTCTCTGGCTTTACCGGTACATTTAGTCCAGTCAAAGTTCACTAAAGCCCAATGAAAAATCGAGCCAGTCCACCACAATTTGCCACGAATAGCATGGTAGACGGTCTTTAAGGTGAAGCCTAAATCTTTATAGACTTCTTGTTTCCAAGGTTGCCAAGCATTATCAAAGTCAATTTTGTTAGTGTGCTTGTGGTGGTAATTATGCCAAATTCGCCAGCCGTGGAAAGGATAAATTAGCGGTAAAAAGGCCAAGTGGCCAACAATATTGTTTAAACGCTTGTTATTAGAGAACGATCGATGGCCGCAGTCGTGACCGATCACAAAAAAACCGGTGAGGGCAGTACCGGTAAAGATCCACGCTAATGGCAGTAAGTACCAAGGAGCAAAAGCAATTGCCACGTAGCCCAGCGCAACGGATAGAACACTGATCAATACATGAGTCCAGGCTTTGCGACTATCTTTAAGGAAAAGCTCACGAGGTAGAGTGCGCAGGATATGTTTGAGTTTTAAATCTTCAGCCGCGATCTCCTGAGGGGAATGGGCTGATGGCGATAAACTTTGAGGCTGATTGAGCGATAGAGTCATTGAGCGTGCTGATTCTCCATATTTGATAAACTCGAAAAAACCCAACCTCATAAACCCAAGGCATAGGTCTTAGCGCTGTCACTGCAATTAATCGCGGCTAAATTAAGTTTCGTAACAGACACAGTTTTCACTGTAGCAGCTTCCCGGCCAAATGAGTAGCTGCCGGGGCACCAGCCAGCTAAAAAATTTCGCAAGAAAATGACCGATCATTTTAGTGATCGGTCGTTTTCAATTAAACCAAAAGATTTAACGAGCATTCAGTAAATTATTTTCGGCCTGAATCTGTGCCAGAAGAAGATCTGCTTCTCCCTGTAAATTCAGGAGCTTTTCTTGCTGCTCGCAGGAATAGACAGTTTGAGTTTCTGAGGAAGTCGTGGAAGCTTGCTTGCTAATCGCCGAGCCGTTAGTAGATGGCTGCTGACGTGTCGAGGTAGGATTGGACATATTGAATAGTGATTTTTACTTACTCACACCTCCGTGAATTGTACCTTGCTTTTTTAAAGAAAATAAATTCTTGAAGATGTTTTTATTTTTCCTGACTTTCTTTGGGACGGATCAGTTTAGCCGAGAGTTCCTGCTTGATGCGGCTGATGATCGAGTCTTCATTGATCGAACTTAAAATTTCCGAGACGGCTCGCTTGGGGCTGTTGGCATTCCAAGTTGCGCCATTTGCCAGGTATGTTTTAGTAACTTGGCCGATTGCATAAGTGGCTGCACCCGCTGCGGTAGCTTGGGCAATCGCAATGGCGGTATAAGGCGCTGCTGTAGCTCCACCGGTCACAGGTATTGTCACTCCTAGTAATCCCTTTAATCCACTCAGACCCATCATTACCAAAAATTCTCCGCCCGCTACCCCGCCCATGCCCATGGCGATCGTTTTTAATAATTGCAGAGCACCGCTTTTGGTTATGGGTAAACCATAAATCTGAGAAAGACTGAGAATTAGCCCTAGATCGATTGCTGCTCCACCAATTAGATCCAATGCGGTAATCGGATTCAGGGCGATGGCGACGGCTTTGGTCATTACGGCTTGCCAGATGCGATCTTCTGCTAGGCGTTCTCGACCACCCATTTTTAGGTTAACCATTTGGGCTTGCAATCGATCGGCTGAAATCATGGAGTTCAAGGCCACTAAAGATTTGCCTTCTCGCTCTAGCACTTCTAAGATTTTAGATTTTAGGGCATCGATTTGGGGGTCGCCAGCTTCGCTGATGACTTCTTCGCGACCGTCGGGATGGGTGATTAATTTTTGAACCAATGGGGCTGCTGCCACCAGCACTATTTCATTGGGGGTGACTAGTTCCCGCACTCGATCGGTGGCGATTTTTTGATATATTTCCTGTCGATCGGCCTCAGAATACTGATCTACCTTGTTGAATACCAGCAAGATTGGCTTGCCAACTTCTCGGAGTGCGGCTAGGGCTTGGCGCTCAATTTCGGTGACATCTCCGGCTACTACGAATAATAAAATATCTGCCTGTCTGGCGATTTCATGAGCAATGGTGGCGCGCTCTACTCCGCCGATTTCGTCTATGCCCGGTGTGTCAAAAAATTCGATTTGTTCTTCAATAACTGTGGGCATATCTAAGCCCCATTCGTCTTCCCAGTCAGCCACCTGCCAGGTAATTTGTTCGGCTTTTTTGGTGACTCCATGGAGAGGGCCCGTGGTAAAGGCGGAGCGACCAACCAGGGCGTTGAGGATAGAAGATTTGCCTCGTCCCACGAGGCCAAAGACAGCGATTTGAATGGTGGATTGCTCTAGTCGATCGAGCCAGTTTTCTAGTTCGTTGATTTCTTTGCTGAGCTGGCCTTTTTCTCGCTGGCTGAGTTCGTGGCCTAAAATGCTGCGTAGTACCTGCTGGGCGCGCTCTCGAGCGAGGTCTGCTTGAAGGTCGCTAAAGCCATCGATTGTTTCTTGCCATTCTGGGTTCGCGTTTACGGTGTCGCCGGTCATGGTTTTTAAGAACTAGGGATTCTTAGATCATAATGTCGAATCCAGAAAATTTATGTTAGTATGGCAATCTGTTAGGGCATGTGGCTCAGTGGATAGAGCATCAGATTCCGGTTCTGAGGGTCGGGGGTTCAAGTCCCTCCATGCTCATGTTAAAAGATAATGTAAATTGGCAGGTGACTGGTATCGAGCTGTGGGCTTGGTACCGGTTTGCTGTGGGTGAAGCCGATGAGGCGAAGATTGCCCGACGGGAAGTAGATTGGTTGTTGCAGGCAGTGAGTGATGTCGATCGATTATCTCTACAGTTAGGTGACGTATCTCGGCGCGATCAAGTATTTCTCGACCGGCCTTGGTTAGAGATTTTAGATTTGTGGCAGCGGCGGTTGGTGCAGCGGCAGCCGCTGCAGTATTTGGTCGGAAGTACTCCTTGGCGAGATTTTGATTTGCAGGTTTCTGGGGCGGTGTTGATTCCGCGTCCTGAAACAGAGTTGTTGATTGATTTGGCTATTGATAAATTTCCGAATGCTAGTGGTAATTGGTTAGATTTGGGGACGGGGAGTGGGGCGATCGCGATTGGTTTGGCCACAGCTTTTCCAGCAGCCCAGATTCATGCCGTGGATTTTAGTGAAGAGGCGTTGATGGTGGCTCGATCGAATGGTTCGCGCCATAGATTGATGAATCGCATTCAGTTTTATCAGGGGTCTTGGTGGCAGCCGATCGATCACTTAAAGGGTCAATGTCAAGCAATGATTTCTAATCCGCCTTATATTCCGACGGCTACTGTTTTGGAGTTGGCTCCAGAAGTGGTAAACCACGAGCCACATTTGGCTTTGGATGGTGGTGTGGACGGTTTGAGAGATATTAGGACGTTGGTGAATGGTGCTCCAGATTTTTTGGTGTCTGGGGGGTGGTGGGCGATCGAGATGATGGCGGGTCAGGGTAATGCGGTGGTAGGGTTGTTGGAGAAACGAGGGGCTTATCAGAATATTCAGATTGTTGATGATTGGGCGGGGTTCGATCGATTTGTAGTGGCCACTAGACTATGAATGTCTAAATACCTTCACCCCAGCCCTCTTCTAAATAAGGAAAACTGGTCTCTTCTTCAGCAGGAGCAAGCATTTGTAAAGTACTAAATTCTGGTTCCTGGTAAAAGAAATGGATCTTGTGATCTCCCTTTTTCGTGAGAGAGCCGGGCTTTGCCACACCGCATCCTTTTAGTAACAAAGTATCACCCTGAATAGTATAGGGGGAAACTACTATAGTCAAGTCGCCCCAAATTGTTTGCACTACTAGGTTACAGCCCGCAGCAGCTTGCTCTTTACCAATACCTACTTCCGACTCAATATTTAGACCCTTGCGCAATAGCTCTTTGTCCTGAAGTGGTGCTATTATCTGAATAAATAAATCACCTGCTCTGCCGCCGTTTTTACTGGCATCACCCTCACCTGGTAATTTTAGTTTAGTACCGCATTCTACTCCTGGTGGCACCATGATTTTGAGCAATCTAATTACTGGAACAGTTGCATTATCAGAAATTGCTTCTAGACGAGGAATTCTTATCTCTGCTTCACAGCCCAAAATTGCATCGTAAAAGCCAATGGATAAGTCCAAACGTAAATCCTTCCCTGGTTTAGCTGCTCGCTGCTCTGTCTTCAGGGTTGAATACAATAAGTAAATTGATAGAACTGAAAATAAGACTATCCAAATCATAGTGATTTCAACATATCAATAGTTTGAACAAGTTGTATAGACTGATACAAGAATACCGACAGCACACCAATTATTCATCTGTTTTTATGCTGAAATAGAAAATCAGTGACTATTAATCTTCAGCACTATGACTAAACAATAATTACATATATCAATGCTTTTGAAACAATAAAGTGACAAAAAATTACAAAAGTGGTTTTAAATCCAGGTGCTCACTTACCAAATCGGCCACTGCATCTAGGGCATCATTCCGTTGACTGGCATAGTTTGGGATATCGATCGGCAACAAGGGTAAACCTTTGGCACTGCGCAACCCATTCAGCCAACATCTGCGCCAAGCGCCGCTATCGAACAATCCATGCAAATAAGTCGCCCAGATTTGCTCTTGCCAGACCCAACCTAGCTCAGTATCACCGAACAGCGGCTGGCGTGTTGAATCATTGGATACCCAATTGCTCTGACCTTGATGAATTTCGTAACCAGTAATGGTTTCATCGATAGAAAAATACTCAGAATCTACCTGTCGCTGCCGTAAAACCTTGCGATCAATCATCACCGTTTCCACCGGCATCAGCCCTAAACCAATAACTTCCGAGATATCTCCCTCTAGCCGATCGGGGTCGCTAACTTTTTCTCCTAGCATCTGCAACCCACCGCAGATCCCCAAAATTGTTGTGCCTGCTGCCGCTTGTGTCTTAATCCAATCGGCTAAACCGGTGGAATGTAACCAAGAACAATCGGCGATCGTGGTTTTAGAGCCGGGTAAAATAATCGCATCAAACCTCTTTTGAGTGGGTTGATCTATATAAGATACCTGCACCGAATCCTCGGCCATCAAAGGATCAAAATCAGTAAAATTGGCCATCCGGGGCAGTCTGATCACGGCAATTTGCAGCTCTGCCGCCGGTTTATTGATTCGTCGATCAAACAAATCCAATGAATCTTCTGCTGGTAACTGGGACTGAAAATAAGGCATTACCCCCAACACCGGAATCCCTGTTCGCTCAGTCAGCCAATCGAGTCCAGACTCTAGCAAAGAGCGCTGCCCCCGAAACTTGTTGATCACAAAACCCTTGATCAGCGCTCGTTCTTCTGGTTCCAAGAGTTCTAATGTGCCAACAATGTGAGCAAAGACTCCCCCTCGATCGATGTCAGCCACCAGCAAGGTTTTGGCCTGCAAATATTTGGCCACCCGCATATTGGTCAAATCTCGATGCTTGAGGTTTATTTCGGCTGGACTACCTGCGCCTTCGCATACTACATAATCGTAATTTTCTTGTAGTTGATCTAAAGATTTGGTGATTGCCTGCCAACCCCGATCAAAAAACTTTTCATAATACTCCGCTGCTCCTACCCGACCCGCAGACTGACCCATCAAGATCACCTGAGAAGTCATATCTCCTTGTGGCTTAAGTAAAATAGGATTCATGATCACCTGTGGCTCGATTTTGGCGGCCCAAGCCTGCACCGCCTGAGCATGACCAATCTCGCCACCATCGGCGGTCACATAGGCGTTCAGTGCCATGTTTTGCCCTTTGAAGGGTGTGACCTTGTGGCCTTGGCGTACTAACAGGCGACAGATTGCCGCCGTCATTAAAGATTTTCCGGCATGAGAAGTGGTGCCGACCACCATAATTGCAGGCATTTTAAAGCACCGATCGCAGCCAGCGACTAATAAAATTTTGTAATTGATCGCGCTTACGAGGTTTGGGGACTACTTTGCCATCCCACTTATTGGCAATCTGCCAGCCCAAGGGAGTTAATCTAAAACTGTCAGTTAAGCCTTGACCATCTACTTCTCGCCGCAGCATTCCGACCTGAATGAGCCAGACCATATCGTTTTCAGCGATTAGCTCAGACATTTTGCGTTTGGTGTAGCCCAGTTCTACGCCGCTGCTCCCAGAAATCTTGGTGATAGAGACACCGCTGTAGCGCATATCTAACAAAAGCTTTAGATGAAAAGGCGAGCAGCGAAAAGTGCGATCGGCGCGATCAATTGTGGCGGCATCGTAGGTGATGGCTGGTAAGGAGGCAGTCACGGCAAAAGAGGTTGTAAAGCTTTTATTGTAGCGGATCTATATTTTCGGGGAAACCAATAATATGCGATGATCTCTCTGAAATTATGCTCTTGTTGCCATGACCACCATCCCCGTTGATTCGATCCAGTACAATGACCAGGGCTTAGTACCGGCGATCGTCCAGGATTATTTAGATGGCACAGTCTTGATGATGGCTTGGATGAACAAAGAATCTTTACTCAAAACGATCGAGACTAATGAAACTTGGTTTTGGAGCCGATCGCGTCAAGAGTTTTGGCATAAGGGAGCTACTTCTGGTCACTTGCAAAAGGTGCGCAGTCTACGCTATGACTGTGATAGTGATGCTTTACTAGTGACGGTGGAGCAGGTAGGAGATGTGGCTTGTCATACCGGTGAAAGAAGCTGTTTTCATCAGGTTGAAGGTGGTAAACTGGCTCCGCCAGCGGATACTTTGTCTAATTTATATAGCGTGATCGTCGATCGGCGTGATCAGCCCCAACCCGGATCTTATACTGCCAGTTTGTTTGAGGGTGGTGATAACAAAATTTTAAAAAAAATCGGTGAGGAAGCTGCTGAAGTTGTGATGGCCTGCAAAGATGACCAACCCGCTGAAATTGCTGGAGAGGTCGCTGACCTTTTTTATCACGCTCTGGTTGCTTTGGCTCATCACCACGTTGATTTACGAGCTGTCTATGCCAAGCTCGATGAACGCCGCCGCTAAACCTAAACAGTTGATCGATCTTGCTGGGTGACAACAAATACAGTCTTCATCTTGTACTGCCAAGTCACTCTCAATTAACCGATTGCCCGCTGCTGCTCAGCGAATCAGCTAAAATGATGGAGATATTTGGGTAGAGATAACATGGAGCAGCAAGAGCTTTTGCGCCTCATTGAGGAAGCAGCCGCAGATCAGCGCACAATTTTGGATCTATCAGGTCAGGGTTTAACAGAGATACCTGAGGCGATCGGCCAACTCCAAAATCTTAATATACTTAATCTAAGTAACAACCAAATCAGTAATGTACCTGAGGCGATCAGCAACCTCCAAAATCTCAAGGAACTTTATCTAGGTAACAACCAAATTACAGAGATACCTGAGGCAATCGGCAATCTCCAAAATCTCACTCGACTTTATTTAGGTAATAATCGAATCAGTGAGATACCTGAGGCAACCAGCCAACTCCAAAATCTCAAAATACTTAATCTAGATAACAACCGAATCAGTGAGATACCTGAGGCGATCAGCAATCTCCAAAATCTCAATATACTTTTTCTAAGTAACAACCAAATTACAGAGATACCTGAAGTGATCGGCAATCTCCAAAATCTCAACATGCTTGACTTGCGCAACAATCAAATTAAAAAAACATCAAGAAAAATCTATTCATTTCCTGGTCTTAATATAAATGGTAATTACATAACAAGCCTTACAGAAATTGGGGCTAGTGGATTTAAATCCTTTGTAAATCTCACCAAAATCAGGCTAGGTTCACTGTCGATTTTAGCAGGTACTAATAGCTCAGGCAAATCCAGTATCATGCAACCACTATTACTTTTGAAACAAACTATAGAAGCAAACTATGACCCAGGAATCTTGCTTTTAGATGGTCCCAACGTTAGCTTTACTGATAGTGAACAATTTATATCAATGGGAATGATAAACAATAATAGATCTAATAAATTCCAAATATTCACTGCTAGCCACACATTAGATTTGCAAATTAATTTTCAGTGGTCTAAGGAGACTAATTTGTCATACCACAGTCAACAATTCACTCTGAAAAGCCAAGGATTAGACAAAATTTCACTGCGAGAAGGAATGACCACCACTGAGCTGGCCAAGATCCCCTTGTACAAAAGCGATCAAATGGCAGAATCTTTACAGGTAATTAGAGAGCGCTGTTTTTTAAGAGTAAAAGGGCTTACGACTCACTTGGTAGATTTGTCTTTGACTCAGGCTCTCCGATCGATGATTCATGTGCCAGGGGTACGTGGCAACCCCGAACGAGTCTACAAAACTGCTGCCACCAATGGCAAAACCTTTACCGGATTATTCGAGAAATATGTAGCCAGCGTGATCGATCGATTCCAAAAACAAGAGCCTGAAAAATTAATTCAACTACAATCTCATTTACAGAAACTGGGCTTAACCGACAAAATTGAAGCGCAGCGACTCAACGAAACCCAATTAGAACTGCGTGTTAGCCGCGTAGTAGGCAGCCCCGATACTGTCAACATTGCTGATGTGGGTTTTGGGGTATCTCAAGTTCTACCCGTTATTGTGGCTCTCTTAGTTGCTGAACCAAGTCAAATTGTTTACATCGAACAACCCGAAATCCACCTGCACCCTCGTGCTCAAGTTGCCCTAGCTGAAATTTTTGCTGAAGCCATTAATCGTGGAGTTCAAGTCATTGTCGAGACTCACAGTGAATTATTTTTACTGGGCATTCAAACTCTCGTAGCCGAAAATAAAATAGCCCCTCAAGATGTGCAGCTTCATTGGTTTACCCGCAATCCTGTAGATGGTTCATCTACAGTTACCACCGCAGAACTCGATGAAACCGGTGCCTTTGGCGATTGGCCAGAAGATTTTGGTTCCACTGCCCTAGATTTACAGCATCGCTACCTTACCTCCGCAGAGCAAAAATTATGGGAAAACAAGTAACAGCTAACCTTGTAGTTGATGCCTGCGTAGCCAGATCGTTCGGTAGTCCGACCGCCGTTCAATCACCGGCTCCCGAATGTCGAGACTTTATGCTGACGATGATGGAATGCAAGCATAAAATTGTTATGACCAAAGAGATCAAGGCAGAATGGGATAAACATCAATCCAGATTTGCCATGAGATGGAGGTCTCAGATGGTTGCCAAAAAACTACTGATAGCTATTCCCACTCCTGAAGCTGACCCAGAAATTTGGAAGCCGATCGAAGATACGGCTGAAACTGACCCACAGCGGGCAAAAATGGTAAAAGATATTTTGTTGTTAGAAGCTGCCCTTGCGACCGATCGACGTATTGTTTCTCTGGATGAAAATACTGCCCGCCGTTACTTCACGCAGGCTTCCCAGACAATCAAGAAGCTGCAAAGATTGACTTGGGTAAATCCTAGTAGGCCAGAGGAGACTGCGATTCAGTGGTTGGAAGATGGTGCCCCTGCCGAAGAGAACAGAATGCTGGGATATTAATCGATCTTCGCGCAACCGTTCGGCCAAACTATCCAAGTAAGTATCTTGACGACGAATTAAGATTTCTTTGGCTTTTTCTACCATCGTCACAGTAATACTTGTTTCTGGTGTGGGGGCAATTTCTTCGGTAAGCTGGCGCGCGATCGCATTGACTAACCAGGACTGACCATTATTAAGACAACATCTTGAAGAGATGACAGAAACAAATCTTATTGTTGTGATTGTTTTCACTACACGCCAGGAAAATATTAGAGTCATTAGTGCTAGATTAGCTACCAAACAAGAGTTCAAAAACTATGCAGCAGGAATCTGAATTTCCCTTCGATCGCGCAAGGCGCGTCACCGCTCAAGAAAATGCCAAGTTTAGAGCAGCCATCACTGAACAGTTTGGTGCAGAGTTCAAACGGCGCGGTCTTTCTGCCAAAGACGAAGAAGAAAAATATGAGCCAATTTCCATTCGTTTGCACCCCAAGGTATTGGCATGGGCAAAGGAAGAAGCCCAAAAGCAAGGCGTTGAATATCAGACGGTAATTAACGAAGCACTTTTACAACAAATTCATTGAGGTTGCCCGCGATCGTAAGCACCAACTCAGTTATTTACCTCTTTTCATCTACCAATTTGTTACGGTGTATGCACCAGTAGGGAACACAGCTCAGTTTTTAGATGGCTGGGTTATAATATCGGTGCCCAGTTCACGGAAATTTACTGTTCGTATCGATGTCAATTCAGTCACTTTTCCAAGGTTTGAAGCAGGTCATCAGGTGGCAGAAGCAAAATGCTTTTGAGCTGTGGCTGTTTTCTGCCGGAATGAAGGATCGAGAGCGATTGAGGAGATCACCCCAAGCCGATTTTTTCTTGGAAATTAGTGCGCAGATTGCAGGCAAAAGTGATCAGGAGATACATAGTTATTTCGATCAATACACTGAACATCTCAGTATGGAGTTTGCTAATTGGCTCGATGAGTGGGGCAAAGCCAGATTAATAGATAGCCAGCGCTTGCCAAAGATCGAAGCAATCTTAGATGCCTTTGATACTATTGGAGACTTCCCACGAGGGAACAGAGCCAGTAATGTAGAGATTTCTTTGGTTGCCAATCAACTAGAACTATTGTTTATTAATCGTACAAATGATTCTCAGTCTTGGGCGATGACTCAAAACAATTTGGCGATTGCTTATAGGAATAGAATCAGAGGCGATCGAGCTGAGAATATTGAAAAGTCGATCGAGCACTACAAAAGCGCCCTAGAAATCAGAACCAAAAAAGATTTGCCGATAGATTGGGCAACGACTCAAAATAATTTGGTGATTGCTTATAAGAACAGAATCAGAGGCGATCGAGCTGAGAATCTCGAAAAGTCGATCGAGTGCTACGAAAATGCTTTACCAATCATTGCTAGCTCTAGTTTTTTACAAGATCTAGAAAACCTCAACAATGATTTAGCTAATGCCTACTTACGGCGAGTTAACTCAGATACCACCTTAAACCACGATCTCAATCAAAACGATCGCACCAATCAAACCCTGCAACAACTTACCCAAACCTGCCTAGCACAAAATGATTGGTACAAAGCATCCCTCAGTTTTTCCTTATGGTCTAAAGCCTTAGTGAGCCAAACATTGATCGCCCAAGCCATCCAGCCATCACTACAAGCCCTCAATTTAGATATTCAGCACAACCATCAACTAATTGACACCGACCTGCAAGAACTCGCCCGCTTAGTAACCCAGCTAGATTGGCCACCCACTATCCTACCGAGCCAATGGCAAACCGCCGCCAGCACCCTGCCCTCACCCACTAGCCCCCTGACCCCCCAACTCCAAGCCCAAATTTGCTTCACCATCGGGGTAATTAGCATCCAAGAAAACTATTGGTACAAAGGACTAGACTGGCTCAAAGCCTGCTGGGAAATTCATCAACAGCTCAACGACCTATCTGGCTTAGCCGAAGTTAGCTACCAACTGGCGATCGGTCATCATATTGCTAGCAACCTCAGCTATGCTGGCATATATTACCGCGATGCCCAGCGCATCTTTCGGCATCTTGGCGATCGGCGCAAAGTAGCCTTTTGTCATCATGGCCTTGGTCGCCTGCTCCTCCAAATCGGCAAAATAGAGCCAGCCATTACCGAATTCAACCAAGCCCTGACCATTTATCAAACAATTCCAAATCTCCCCCAAATAGAATCCCGCATCGGCGATATTCATTACTACCAAGGAGTAATCAAAAAAATGCAAGACCCCACCCTCACTCACCAATCACTCTAAGCAACAATCAGATCCAAGAGCTGCCGGCAAGCAGCCAGACCGACGACAAGTATTACAAAATGTTAAAGAATTACACTACTCTAAGGAAATAGGCTTTACCTTGTACACTATCTAAAGTACTTAATCCAAGGCTTTATAGAACCAACTGCCTGTTAAATATCTTAAATAGTTAATGGGCTACTCATCTACTGAATATTTAGTCAATTCAATATCAAAGGAAAACAATGATGATAAAAAGCTTCTTACTAGCTATATTCATAGCATCTACTGTAGTCAGTGGCATTGGCACCAACAACGGAACAGTTTTAGCCACTGCTCCATCGACAACAACGTTGTTAAATTCCAAATCGACAATTATTCTTGCGGCTGCAGACAACTTGTATTTTGGTGAAAGTTACTATGCCGATAGACAAGAGTTTCATTCGAAAATCAAAAAGAAAATTTTAGCAGATGCAGGAGATTTTCAAAAGAAAATTGGATCTAATCCAGATATATCTGTTTCCAAGAAAAAGATTGTTCTAACTGGCACAGGTGACTTCAAAGGTAAAAGCTTTCCAACCGAGCTTTCAGCAGATACTTATTTACTGAAATAATCAAGTGAGCTTAACCATGAAAGATACATACTGTCTAAGAATAAACTGTAGCTTAGACAAATTGGGGCAAGTAGAAAAAGTGTTAGATAAAAAGTCTGACAATTCTGACACCTCACTTTGGGAGTGGTCGATTAAGGAGGATCTTCGCCCTACAGATGCTTTCAATGCTTTTCTTGATTTACTGGAAGGAAAGTATGATGATCTTGCAAAAATTGGTTTACAGAAAAGTAACATCAGTATTTGGAGATATTATGAATACGATCAAGAATGTAATCTTGAAATAAGTCCTGAACAAATGATAAATTTGGGTAGTAAAGGAATTGTATTGTGCATTTCCTGCTGGCAGCATCGTCAATAGAGCTTGGAGAGGCGATTACCCTGATTGACGGAAAATTTTTTTGACAGATTAGGTCAATTATTTATCTAGATAATGCTCTAGTATTGGATTTGAGATACTTTGTCCGTCAATCAGACCAATCACCCTAAACCTATGTCTAACATTGACCAAATTTTTGATGAAGTCAAAAGTAACTACAAACGGTGGGGAATCAGTCATAACCCTTTTACAGAAAGCCTAACGGCTGATGTTGACCGTGACTCCCTCACAACTTTGCGCAAAGTCTTTACTGGCCGCGACAAAGAGACCAAAAGCATCTTAAGTATATTGCTCGGTGATAGTCGCAGACGAATTTTGCTTTATGGCGACATTGGCATTGGTAAATCGGCTCTGATGCTCTCGATTTTAGAAGTGCTAGAACGGCGAGATCCCCGTACTCTGACAGCATACATCAGCTTGCCAATGAATACCGACTTAGGCACCGCCGCACTGATTGCACTGGCGCGGAAAATGCCCAATGACGAATGGGCACAAGAAGCCCTCAACCTGATGGGTCTAAAACCAGCGCGGCAACCAGAAAAATATACGAACACCCTAAAAGCCGGGGTTGGTGGAATCGGTGGTGAACAAAAATCGGAAACCATTTCCAGCCAAAAACTCCAAATCCCCGATCTGCCGGAGTTCCCCGCGTGCTCAATCGCTTTGGCAGCTACATCTTAGACGAAGCCAACCAACAAAATGCCAGTAGCATCGATGAAAAATTGGTACAAGAAGGCATCGATCGAGCAAAGCGCGAATTCCGCGATCAAGCCCACCTCAGTCCTCGCGAAGTTATTTTACTCGACACCATCAGCAGCAAAGGACTAATCTCCGATGCCAGTATTTCTTTTGATGAGCTGCAAAATCTGCAAACTCGCAGCTTCGCCGAACTTCTACCGGTGTTAGAAGAACTCGAAAGACGTGACCTGATCCAAAAAATTCCCAACGATGGCACCACCACCTACAAAGTTTCTCCTCTGTTACCAGCAGCACTATCTGAAGATTCACAGAATCTGCCATCAGCCAAAATTGAGCCTGAGCCGTAAATTTTGGGCAAGCTAGGAAAAATAGCATTTCCCAGCAATTATGTCTCATTGGTCGATCGCCGAACAAACTGAAACTCGTTTAGTTGCCCACAGCATCCCCCGACGAGCAGCAAACTCTTGGACAATCAAAATTTTGCAGTCTGCCGTAATTATTTCGGCCTTCTGCCCCAGCATTGCGGCATTAGTTTCTGGCTCTGCTGTATTGCCTGCTACTGCTGTTTGCACCGCTAGCAAAGCGAACGTAGAAGTGATGAATTGCCAAGTCAGTCGCAATTTTTGGGGAAGAGTGATTCGGAAAGAAAATGTTTATTTGCCCGAGGTTCCCGCTCAGCAGTTGAACCTGCAAGCTGACGGTGACACCACCATGTTTTGTTTTGGTCTGTATTGGTTGGCAGGAGTCAGTGGCTCGATCGGTACTATTCAGCTTCTGAAAACTCGCAAAATTGCTTGGACTTTTGATCAGACTACTGGCACTATCCGCAAGCAATCCTTAGGGGGGATTTCCAAAAAATCTCAGATATTCGATCGATCTACTATCAGCAGCCTGCGTCTAGAAATACCCGATCTGACCCTGAATTTATTTCCAGCATCGCTTAAATTAGGTTTCAACCTTAAATCAGTGAAATCCACTGAAAAAAAATCTACAGACCGAGCTGCGTGGTATAAGCTGCCCGTCTCTACCGAAATTTATGCTGCTGGGCACCAAGAATTACCAGAAATGCTGCAATCTGTGGTGCAACCGATCGCCATATTGTTGGACTTACCTTGGCAGTTGGTGTTTGAGCATGAGGTCGAACAAGAATCTTTTATTTTCGATTTCGCCGATCGCACCATCACTCAGCAATTTCAAGAAGAACAGGTTTTACGTTTAAGTTTTGACGAAATCAGCGGCTTTGAAGCCGAAGAACCAGATCCATTTATCAATAGCTTAATTCAAACCGAAGCATCATCAGTTCGCTGTTTGAACCTGTTAGTAGGCGATGGCATTCGGATCTCTATTCATCAATTTGCGGGCTTTGCCGATGTAGCCGCTGCCGAAATTTGGTTCCGTCAACTTCAATCTGTTTTACAGCCACATTTCCCAGAAGCTGATTTCATTGACAAGGTGCCATTTTCCGCCACTATCAAGCCTGAATCTGTCGAAGCTGAATCTATCGAGAATAATTCTGAGATGATAGAAGTTGCTGTTGGCAATCATTAGGAGTTTAAATCTCTGTTTGACCCTTTTGAATCAACCTACCATAGGGAATTTGGTACGATGGGAGCTGAGTAGTTCCCCGTCACCATCATGAGCCAGACCAACATCAAAGCCCGCGATCTGCGTGTCAACCCCATTGCCGTTGATACTAATGTTTGGCGATCGAGAACTTGGGAGCGACTCAAGTTTGAAATTGAGTATGCCTTAGAACGAGGTACTACAGCTAATTCTTACTTAATTAAGGCCGACAAAACAGCGCTGATCGATCCGCCGGGGGAATCCTTTACTGAGATCTTTTTGGGCGATCGTCTAGCTGAGCTGCAAACAGTAGATTTCATTATTCTGGGGCATGTAAACCCCAACCGGGCGGTGACGGTACAAAAACTGTTAGAGCTACTGCCCCAAGTGCAAATTATTTGCTCCAACCCCGGGGCGATCGCCCTGCGCAGCATTTTAGAAAACCAGGATCTGAATATTCGGATCATCAAAGGCGATGAAAAAATCGATTTGGGGCGCGGTCATGTTTTAGAGTTTTTGTTGGCTCCTACCCCTCGCTGGCCCGATCGCCTGTTGACTTACGATCCAGCCACCAAAATATTGTTTAGTGATAAACTCTTTGGCTGTCACATCGCTAGTGACCAGGTTTTGGATGAAGGCTGGGAAAGCTTCCTGGAAGACCGGCGTTACTATTTTGATTGTTTAATGGCTCCGGTGGCGAAGCAGATTTTGGCCACCCTAGATAAAATTGCTAGTCTAGAAATTAGCACCTACGCCACTGGCCATGGTCAGCTAGTGAAATACGGATTAAAAGAATTAACTAATCTCTATCGGCAATGGAGCCAGCAACAGAGTCAGCGGGAATTGTCGGTAGCATTGATCTATGCCTCGGCTTATGGCAACACAGCAACCGTGGCACAGGCGATCGCCGCTGGCATTACCAAAGCCGGAGTAGCGGTCAACTCAATTAACTGTGAATTTGTTCAACCCGCCGAGTTACGGCAAGCCGTAGCCAACTGTCAAGGTTTTATTATGGGTTCGCCCACTTTGGGTGGTCATGCACCTACGCCAGTCCAAACGGCTTTGGGAGTAGTTTTAGCCACTGCCGAAAAAACTAAGCTCGCCGGAGTATTTGGTTCCTTTGGCTGGAGCGGTGAGGCGATCGACCTATTAGAAACTAAGCTAAAAGATGCGGGCTATAAGTTTGGCTTTGAGCCAATTAAGGTCAAGTTTAAGCCTACTGCCCAGATTTTGAAAGAATGTGAAGAAATCGGCACAGATTTTGCCCAGGCTCTAAAAAAAGCCAAAAAAGCTACGGCTCCCAAAGCCCAACTGACCCAATCTCAAGACGATCGGGTGGCGCAGGCCGTGGGCAGAGTAGTGGGTTCACTGTCGATCGTCACCGCTCAGCAAAATGAGTTATCCAGCGCCATGTTGGCTTCTTGGGTATCTCAAGCCACCTTTAGTCCTCCGGGTTTGACCGTAGCTGTGGCCAAAGAACGGGCGATCGAGTCTTTGCTGCACAATGGCGGCAAGTTTGTCTTGAATGTGTTGGAGCAAGGCAAACATATTAGTGTGATGAAGCATTTCCTTAAACCCTTTGCGCCCGGAGAAGACCGGTTTGTAGGTATCGAAACCACTCCAGCAGATAATGGCTGCCAAATTTTGAATGATAGCTTGGCTTATCTAGAATGCACAGTAGAGAATCGAATGGAATGTGGTGATCATTGGTTGCTGTATGCTACGGTCGATCGGGGTCGAGTGCAGAGCAACACTGGTGTTACTGCTATTCATCACCGCAAATCTGGAACTCATTATTAATTCTGCATGTCCGCATTTCTACTACCCCTTTGGTTGCGCATCGCTCTTGTGCCGATGTTTGTGGGTTCGATCGTCCTCCTGGCTGAACTTGGCCACCGCTGGCAATGGTTCACATCTGAGCAGTCCCGCAAAATTGTCCATATTGGCACCGGCAATGTCATTGCTTTGGCTTGGTTACTACAACTCCCTGCTTGGGTGGGCATCACTTCGGCTGGGTTAGCAGGAATGATTACGCTACTTTCTTACTGGCTGCCGATTTTGCCAGGGGTAAACAGCGTGGGTCGCAAAAGCTATGGCACCTTTTTTTACTCAGTAAGCATGGGGCTACTGATAGCTATATTCTGGCCATTGAAGCATCCAGAATACGCGGTAATAGGGATCTTGGTGATGGCTTGGGGCGATGGTTTAGCAGCGATCGTCGGTCAAAAATGGGGAGGACATCCCTACAAGATATTGGGGAATTTAAAAAGCTGGGAAGGCACGGTTACTTTGTTGTTAGTTAGTTACATTGTTACTACGATTGTCTTGTATATTGCCCATGGCAATCTGCTCTATGTTTGGTTAGTGGGAATTCCAGTGGCGATCGTGGCGGTCATTTTAGAATCGATCTCACAGTTTGGCATCGACAACATTACGCTGCCGTTGGGTGCTGCCCTGCTAGCTTTTTGGTTAGCGGAGATCTTGCCAGGAAATTAGATCTGGATAATCTCCTGGTACTTATGGACTATTCTCTGAAATCCTGCTAACATAAAAAATCTCAATTGTAGGATGGGAACCAGGCTGTAAATGAAAATTCTGCATGTATCTGATATTCATATGGGTAGCGGCTTTGCTCATGGCCGCATCAATCCGTTGACTGGTATAAATACCCGCTTAGAAGATTTCAGCAAATCTTTGGCAACCTGTATTGATCGAGCAATCTCAGATCAAGTAGACCTAGTAATGTTTGGCGGTGATGCTTTCCCCGATGCCACTCCAGCACCTTACATTCAAGAAGCCTTTGCCAGTGAATTTCGACGGTTGGTAGATCACGATATTCCGTTAATTTTGCTAGTTGGCAACCACGATCAGCACGCTCAGGGACAAGGTGGAGCCAGTTTGTCGATTTATCGAACTTTGGGAGTGCCGGGAGTGATTGTGGCCGATAAGCTCATGACTCATCGGATTGAGACTAACAATGGCTGTTTGCAGATTTTGAGTATTCCTTGGATTAATCGATCGGCTCTGCTTACTCGTCCAGAATCAGAAAAGCTCTCGCTACCAGAAATTAATGAGCTGTTATTGAGTCGCCTAGAGCCAGTCTTAGAAGCCGAAGTTCGTCGTTTAGACCCCACTCTCCCCACGGTGGTTTTGGGACATTTGATGGCCGACAATGCCAAGTTAGGAGCCGAAAAGCTCCTTGCTGTGGGACGCGGTTTTACCATGCCGTTGGGGATGTTGGTCAAAGAAAGCTTTGACTACGTGGCTCTTGGCCATGTCCATCGCCATCAAAACCTGAATCCAGCAAATGATCCGCCAGTGGTGTATCCCGGCAGCATCGATCGGGTAGATTTCAGCGAAGAAAAAGAAGACAAGGGCTATGTTGTTATTGAAATACAGCCGGCCACAGCTTTAGCTGACCGGGCTTTTCAGGTAAATTGGGAGTTTTGTGCTTTGCCTGTCCGGCCTTTTATCACCATTAAAGTTGATGCCAGCAAAGAAACCGATCCCCAAGCCAAGATTGTAAAAGCGATCAAAAAAGCTTCGATCGAAGATGCCGTAGTGCGTCTAATTTATCAGGTGGAGTCTCAGCAAACGGAGCTGATTCAAGCCACAGAAATACATCAACTATTGGCTACAGCTCACAGTTATACCATTCAAGCTGAGTTAGTCAGTCAGCTCATTCAGCCCCGGTTGCCAGAATTAGGTGAAACGGCACACAGCCCGATCGATGCCCTGACTACTTATTTAGAACATCGCACCGATTTATCTCATCTAAGCGCTGCCATGATGCTGGCAGCACATGAGTTGTTGGTGGAACAATCTGAGTCATTAGAAGCGGCATCTTAGGACTGTTAATTACTGTGCGGATCCGGGAAAACTAGGGAAAAGCACTTTTAATCGATCGCTAGTGGTGCTTAAAATTCAATCTCTATCTGCAATTAAGGGTACTTCATGAAACTTCGATCAATTTTTGCCAGTTTTAGTGTGTTGTTAATTAGTACTTCTCTGATTGCTAGCTGTGATAAGTCTTCCCAAAACACAGCTACTGAAACTTCTCCGGCTCCCAAAGTATCTGTACCTAATGACACTACTGAATCCGCCACTACTCCCAAAAATATTCGTTTGGGATTTAGTAACTGGCCAGGGTATATGCCTTGGCATATTGGCGATAAATCTAAACTCTTTAAATCTGAAAAAACTGCGTTATTACCAGTATGGTATGATGATTATCTCAAAGGGATTGGTGCATTAGTATCAGGACAATTAGATGCTAATTCTCAAACACTAATCGATACTGTTCTCTCTGTTGCGGAAGGCTCTGATCAAGTAGTCGTACTGGTTAATGATAACTCTACAGGCAATGATAAAATTATTGCTAAGGCTGGTATCAATAGTATCGCCGATCTTAAAGGTAAGACAGTTTCTACTGAAAAAGGTACTGTAGACCACTATCTGCTATTGCTAGCTTTGAAAAAAGCTGGTCTAAAAGAATCAGATGTAAATATCAAATTTATGGGAATTCAAGAATCTGCTGATGCTTTTGCGGCAGAGAAGGTGGATGCCACTTCTGTTTTTGCTCCTGCTACTAACACTGCCTTAAAAAGACCTGGCAGTAAAGAGTTAGCTAGCTCTAAAGACTTTCCTGGTGCAATTTCTGATGTACTTGCTTTTCGTCGTGAGTTTATCGATAAACATCCAGAGATTGTGCAAGAAACTGTCAATACTTGGTTTAAATCCTTGGCTCACATTAAGGCTAACTCTGTAAAAAGTAATGATTTGATGGCTAAGCAATCCAGTGTATCAGTGGCTGAATATGCAACCTTTGAAAAGGGCATTAAGATCTTTGATGTTGCTGATAACATTAACGCATTTAAACCTGGTAAAGATAATACTTCTTTGTACTTCAATGCTGAAGACTTGAAGAAAACATTAATATCTTTGGGACTGACTAAAAAGTCTCCTGATGTCAGCAAAATGTTTGATGATCGGTTTGTTAAATCTTATGCCGAAAAGAATAAATAAATTGCTTCGAGGTTAGGTTAAGCTAAAAACACACTGGGGTTAAACTCTAGTGTGCTTTTAATTATATAAATTGTTTTAATGATGAGTCAGAATCTATTTGATGATCCAGCGATAAATCCCTAAACAGTCCACAAATATAAATAATGATGCTGCATAAATAATCATTGACTTATTATTAAGCAAAGTATTGGTAATCAGCATTGAGCCAGAGCTGAGAGCTAAAAATATAAATCCATAGCTACTAACACTAGTATTGGATGCTAGCATTACTCCTCCAGTGATAGCTAACGCACTGCTAAAAAGCTGAAGGTTTCTGGTGAGTTTGTTTTCGGGGATTGTCATTTTCTTAACAGTACTAGTGGATTTCGACAAGAGCCGCTCAAGAGAGTTTTAACTTCCTGATCCTTCTCAATATATATGGTGACTATGATCATTGGCAACTGTATATTCACAGAGAGTAGTAATTTTGGTGGTCAATAAGCAGAGTTTCTACTGATCTCATGATCTTGATTGATTTTGGTAGTGCTGGGACTATTGATGATTTAAGTACAAATACTGATAAGATTATACTGATCGGTCACAGACTGATGAATTTTCTTTGTCGATTATAGTCTTTATCTATATGGAGAAACAGTTTAAGCTTCTCTAGAGTACCTAGATCTAAGATGTGAATTGCTAATATTCTTAATGATTATTGACCATGATCTAATCATTCTGTGATCAGTCTCACCTTAATATCATGATATAAACAACAAAAAAAGTGATTTAGTGAAATGCCGCCAAAGTATTAGCTCCTAAATAAACAAAAGCCGAATTTATACGGTTAGAAGATAACTTGAAAGGCAGGTATATTGAGGGGCGCTCGATAATATTCTGTTGTGTCAGAAGAGAATGGCACCGGCCTCTATTAAGTATTGAAAGCTTGTTCTCAACGAACTGATTGACTTGACTAGTCAAATGCTTTAGGACGCTGCCAAGATAAATTTAATCGAAACAAATCTGATGAAATTTGTCCTGAAATAGTTGCCATCGATAAGTAAATCACTACATCCCCCCCCAAACAAGTATGTTAGTCCAAGAAAGAACTGCTGTCACCCGCTTTACTACCGAGACATTTGATAATTTGTTTGATCGCCAGATGAACAACGCTAACATTGAAACTACGATCGAGTTAGCTGCTGCTGACCCAGTTAAGCTGTACTATTTCATGCAAAGATACGCTTACTTCAACAGCTATGCGGGCAGCCTAGTAGCAAGACTGGCATCTTCGATCGGGATTTCTTATCAACTGTTTCGTCAAAATGAAGTTGCTGTTACAGACCAATCTGATCGTGGTTTAGAAATTGCAGCCAAAGTACTGGCAGCAACGATCGATGAACATGCCGATGCTGGAGCACAGCAAGTACCACATCGCACTTTGGCACAAATCACCTTAAAAGCTGTTGGCGAATATGCCAATTTAGGCAACAACGAACTCAACCAAGTTGCCCAAGCTCCAGTTTGGATGCAGGCTATTATTACTGACTTGATCAATGGTTATCAGGGCAAAATTGATGATCTAGAAGCGATCGTGACAGCTTTAGGCTTTCATATTGGTTCTGAATTGTTGGCCGATCGGGAATATTCATTGATCGACAAAGTTGTTCGCTATACTAACCGGGGCAGCGGATTTGATGCCTGGTTACAAGGCAAGCAAGTAGAAGTTGGTGGCAAACGTTTGAGCCCTTGGTACTGGATAGTAGTTCATGGTAAGCACAACGCCTCTGGTGTAGAAGCTGACCATTTTGAGTTGGCTTTAGATGCACTAAATCTGTTGGCCGAGTACCGTCCAGAATCTAACGAACAGATTTGGCAATGGGCTTCTAATGGCTTTTTAGATTTTGCTGAGCTACAGCAACGTTTGTTTGCTTGCACCAAAGCCGAACTGGCTGACCTAACTCCACAAGTTAGAGCAAGCATGATGAGTGAATTGAACTAAATCTATAGCCTCTCAAAAAACCTTCTCTTGAGCAATTAGTTTCAGAGGAGGTTTTTTCATAACTCTAAAGCTGCTAATAGCTCCACAGATATTTCAAAATTGGCGGTTACATTCTGAATATCATCTAGAGCTTCTAGGCTTTCGATTACTCGCAATAACTGCTTACCCTGATCTAAATCAACTACTTCTACCGTGTTACCTGGAATCCAGCGCCATTCAGAATCGGTGACATTAAATTTTTGATCTTTTAACTGAGCACAAAGTTTTTCTAAAGCAGCCGTCTCTGTGAATACCTCTGCCCCTGCACCTTCTTCATCAGCGAATAACTCATAAGAATCAGCACCAGCCTCTAAAGAAGCTTCTAATAAAGCATCTTCATCTACAGCTCCACTAATAATACAAGCTCCTCTATGGGCAAACATCCAGCTCACACAGCCAGTTTCGCCTAGATTCCCACCCCGTTTGTTGAAAATTGCCCGGAGGTCGGCAGCAGTACGATTACGATTGTCGGTTAACGCTTCCATAATGAGCGCTACCCCGCCAGGGCCATAGCCTTCATAGCGAATTTCTTCTAACTTATCGGCTTCACCGCCCAACGTGCCAGCACCTTTAGCGATCGCCCGATCGATATTATCATTGGGCACTCCAGCAGCTTTGGCTTTTTCGATCGCCGTGCGCAGTTGAAAATTACCTGTCGGATCGGGCAGGCCACTGCGGGCGGCCACAATAATTGCCCCCGACAACTGTGCAAAATTCTTACCTCTGGCGGCATCTACTCGCGCCTTTTGCCGCTTGATGGTCGCCCACTTACTATGCCCTGACATAGATACCTCACCTAAACTGATTTACCCGGAGCTAACACTCCAGCCAAAATCATATTAGTAGCTTCTTTGGACTGTCGATCAATCATTTCTGGACTCAAGAGATCTTGCCCCGGCCACATGTGCTTAAGATTTTCGCGGGCAATAAAATAAAAAGCGCAGCTTCCCACAATACTAATAGCTGTGTGCCGCGATTCCAAAGGACGAAAATCACCGCTGTCGATCCCTCTATCTAATAAATCAATCAGTTGGTCAAACAAAATCTCAGCGGTCTGTTGAGGATAGTACTTACCGCTATTTTGAATAGACTCTAGCGCCAAAATGCTGGCCATCTGAGGTCTACTACACATTTTTTGGTACATGTTGCTAACCACCGTTACCAGAGCTTGGGGCGGAGTAAGCTGGTCTAAATTGAGTTGTTTGACAAGTCGTAGATCTTCATTGAAGCAGCGCTGCATCACTGCTCGGTACAGTTCTTCTTTACTGTTGAAATAATAGTAAATCATCGCCTTAGTCACCCCGGTTTTAGCGGCGATCGACTCGGTGCGTGCTGCCGCCAACCCGCCAACTGCAAACTCGATCGTCGCTGCATCCAAAATCTGGCATTTGGTAGCTTCGGGGTCACGAGTAGCTGCTGTTTTTTTCAGCGGATTGAGCTTGGGCATCGGAAATTTTTTAGGGAATATTAGAGAAAACTCTTAACTAACTACTAAGTATATTACATACCAAAAAGTACTGACGGGCTTTGCTCCTTGGGACGCAACTCTGAATATAAAGGGCTTTGAACCTTCTGGATGCAGCAGGCTTGACACAATGTTAACACTTTCGTTAAGATAACTAACAAGTAAGTTAATTATTGGGTTCAGCTAATTTGAGGGATTTTTGGGTTGCTGCAAAGTCGCTCTTGTCCCTCGATTTTATTTCTCCTAACAATCCACTTTCTGAGGCATTAAGCCCTCCTCCCCCGCAAGAGCATGTCTGAAAATCCTACTAATTCTGCCCTGACTGACACCAACGACCAGATCACAGCGGCTCAATCATCAGAAAATTCCACGAACCAAGCCGGTAATGGAGTTGATACCACACGAATTGATACCCCTAGCTCAGACCTTAGCTTGAATAACACCACCCCAGTTGGAAAACCTTTGCCGACTGGTGATATTAGTCTGCAGGGTGATCCGAGCAGATTTATGACGGGTGAACTTTTGACTCTTGGTCATGACTTGGTGCCGGTTGAAGGGCAATCCGCACCAGAGCTGGCACCGATCCCTTTTTCTAATGATGCACCCCAAGGTGAAGCTTGGCACCAAAAAAAATGGATTTGGCTATTGGCAGCACTAGGCTTGTTGGCAGTGCCAGCAGCTCCTTATGTGGCCAGCCAAATTAGTGAAAGTACTAAACCAAAGCCGCCAGTAGTAGTAGCTCCGCCACCCAAGATCACTTCAGTAACCGCGTTAGGCCGACTAGAACCATTTGGAGAAGTTACCAAACTGACGGCTTCTTCTTCTCAGGCTGTTTTGGTGCGGGAAGTGCTGGTGCGAGAAGGAGAAAAAGTAGTGCCAAACCAAGTGGTAGCGGTGCTAGACACGGTTTCTATGAAGCAAGCCCAGTTGGCCAAAGCTAAGGAAGATATTCGCTTCGCTCAAACCAACCTAGATAAAGTCAAAGCGGGTGCCAAGGGCGGCGAAATTGCGGCGCAGCGATCGGAAGTCTCACGGATCGAAAAAGAATTAGGTGGGCAAGTAACTACCAGTAAGACTATTTTAGATCGCCTAAGGCAGCAGTTGATTTGGGATGGCGCTGCTCAAGGAGATCGGGTGGGAGAACTGCAAAAGCAACTAATAGGAGAAGTGGCCACTTCTAAGTCAGAAGTACAGCGGTTAGCTTTGGTAGCAGATAATGCCGAAGCCGAATTTAAACGCTACCAAAAACTGTTTAACGAAGGTGGCACCACTGCGAGTTTGCTAGACACTAAGCGGCTAGCGATGGATACAGCGCGCCAAGAGATTGCTAAAGAACAGTCTAAGCGCAGTCAAATTATTGAGGTATTGCGCAAACAGATCTCTGGCAATAGTGCTACCAAAAAACGTATCGACAGCACTCTGGTTCAGCAAATCAAAGAGGCTGAGGCCACCTACAACAAGAACGTGGCCACTTTAAAAGAGCAAATTACTCAGGCCAAAGCCAACGTCGATCGCATTGTGGAAGTGCGACCAGTAGATCTGCGCAGCGCTGAAGCCGAAATAGCTAAGGCACAGGCAGCAGCACGGCAAGCCCAGGCTGATTTGGAATTGGCCTATGTGCGATCGCCGATCGCTGGTGAGGTCTTTAAGATTCAGACCAAGCCTGGTGAAGCACCCAGCAACCAGGGCATTTTAGAAATCGCTCAAAACGACCAAATGATGGCAGTTGCTGAAGTTTACGAAAGTGACATCGGCAAAGTGAAGGTTGGTCAAATCGCTGAAATTAAAAGCGAAAGTGGTTCCTTTGTGGGCAAAATTCAAGGCAAAGTGGTACAAGTGGGGCTGCAAGTAGCCAAAAAAGATGTGCTGAAAACTGACCCTGCGGCTGATGTGGATTCCCGAGTGGTGGAGGTTAAGATTGCGATCGATCCAGCTCAGAGTAATCTGATTCGGGGTTTAACCTACTCCAAAGTAGAAGTTAAAATCCTCACAGAATAACTCACTCAACAATTTATTTAGCGGTGCCCCGATGAAGATTCCTTTAGCTTGGTTGCAGCTCAGCCATGAGAAAATCCGTTTGCTAGTGGCGATCGCTGGTATTTCTTTTGCCGACATTTTAATGTTTATGCAGCTCGGTTTCCGGGATGCACTGTTTGATTCGGCAGTAAAATTCCATGTCAACGTTCAAGGGGATGTTTTTTTGGTTAGTCCCCAATCTACATCGCTGATTGCGATGAAAACATTCTCGGCTCGGCGCTTACAGCAGGCTCGATCGCTGGATAACGTAGAGAGTATTAATCCGATTTATTTAGATTTTCGGTTTTGGAAAAACCCCGAAAATAAAAGTACTCGGGGCATTATGGTGATTGGCTTTAACCCTAGCGACGATAAGCTCTTTGCCATGCCGGGAATCAAAGAAAATTTGCCCAAGATTTTGTTGCCCAACAGCTATTTATTTGATACTAAGTCTCGGGCACAGTTTGGGGATGTAAAAAAATGGTTTGATGCTGGTCAAAAAGTAAGCACCGAGGTCGGTAATCGCAAAGTTACCATTGGTGGATTATTTGAGATGGGTGCTTCATTTGGAGCTGATGGAAATATTTTGAGCAGTGATACCAACTTCATTCGTCTCACCGATCGAGATAAAGGATTGATCGATGTGGGGGTGATTCGGCTTACTCCTGGCAGTGATGCTAAAGTCACCGCCGAAAAACTGGCCAAGATTTTGCCGAACGATGTAAGGGTTTTTACCAAAACAGAGTTCATTGACTTTGAGCGCAAATATTGGCAAGAAGGTACTTCGATCGGCTTTATCTTTACCCTCGGCACAGTGATGGGCTTTATTGTGGGGATCGTGATTGTGTATCAAATTCTCTATACCGATGTAGCCGATCACCTATCGGAATACGCCACTCTCAAGGCCATGGGTTACACCGATTGGTACTTGTTAAGTGTGGTGTTTCAAGAAGCAATAATTCTATCGATCGTGGGCTTTATGCCCGGTATGTTTGCAGCAGTAGGTCTTTATACCCTAACTCGCAACGCCACCAGTTTACCGTTGCTGATGACTGTGGCTCGGGCTACTCAGGTTTTGTTGCTGACCGTAATTATGTGTTTGGTTTCGGGAGCGATCGCTGTGCGTAAGCTGAGAGCCGCAGATCCTGCCGATATGTTCTAGGGAGAAAACCATGTTAGATAAACTTCGGGATAACCAGCAATCTTCATCGCGGATGGTAATTCCTCGACAGATCGAGAATGCCGTAGTGTCGATCAAAGGTCTCAATCACTATTTTGGCAAAGGCTCACTGCGCAAGCAGGTGCTCCAAGATATCACTTTGGATATTGGCCAGGGTGAGTTGATTATTATGACCGGCCCATCGGGTTCGGGCAAAACCACTTTGTTGACTTTAATGGGTGGCCTACGATCGCCTCAGGAAGGAAGTCTGCGGGTATTAGGGGAAGAACTGCGCGGTGCTGGCAAAGGTAAAGTGACCAAGCTGCGCCGGAATATCGGCTATATTTTTCAGGCCCACAATTTATTAAAGTCACTCACGGCTCAACAAAATGTGGAAATGTCTGGGCAACTGCACAACATGAGTGGCGCGCAAGTTCGTCAGAGATCGGCGATGATGCTAGATGCGGTGGGTTTAAGCGATCGCAAGAAATATTATCCAGACAGCCTTTCTGGTGGGCAAAAACAGCGGGTGGCGATCGCCCGTGCCTTGGTTAGTCATCCTAAACTGGTGCTGGCCGATGAACCCACTGCTGCTTTAGATAGTAAGTCAGGGCGAGATGTGGTGATGATTATGCAGCGATTAGCCAAAGAGCAAGGCACCACCATTTTGATGGTGACTCACGACAACCGGATTTTGGATATAGCCGATCGAATTGTGAATATGGAAGATGGTTGCTTGGCCGGAAGCATCCCGGTGCAGATCAGCAATCAGATTATCAGATGAGTTGTTCGAGATAACCCGTTTTATGATATGATCTATCCCCCTGTAGAAAAAAGCAGTTTTGGGGATGAATCATTTTAGTCAAACAACTACAAATTGATCTTCATACACTACAGTTCTTAGATGAATGTGTTTTGGAATACACTACTAAATCTCATAAAAACTTAACCAGAAAATAATTTCCGGAAAAAGTTATTAATATTTAACATTTAAGGTAGGATGTTGCTGTGAAAGGCTTCTATTCATAATTCATCGAATTACAGCTCGTATCTTATTAAGCTTTATTGCTGGTAGGTTTGTGCTTTGGGAGATAAATACATATTATTTTCTCAGTGAGTAGATATAAAGTCGAACCGAGCAACAATGCTGCGGTTTATCGAGATCTGAAGACTACATTCAATTTGCTCAGCTATTCGTGGCTGTGTACAACTCTATGTATTGGGTATGGCTGACACTTTTTTTGGTATGACCGATATGATTAACAACTTCTTGGAATCGATTTCTCCATCGATGGGCCAGACACATTTGCCAAGCTTACCGGTACTGCTAATGCAGACTGCCAGCCCGGTATCGATCGAAAGCTTAACGGCACCAGTCATTAGCAAGCTCCCTACTATTGCTGGGGCGATCTTTTCGCTGCTGGTTGGCTGGTTGGTAGCAATGATTGCTTCTTGGCTCGTCGGCACTTTGCTGTCGAAAACCGACATTGACAATAAGATTTTGCAAAAAGTCACTGGCAGCAACACCATCGGTGGCTGGTCAGCAGAAAAATTCGCTGCCGCAGTCACTTTTTGGATTATCTTTTTGTTTGGTGTAATTGCATTTCTAAATGCTCTGAGCCTCACTGCGGCCTCAGCACCTCTACAACAAATGCTGACCCAGATTTTGGGCTTTTTACCACGTTTGTTAGTTGCTGGTTTGCTAGCAACCGTAGCTTGGCTAGTAGCAACTTTTGTTAAAAGCCTAATCTTGAAGACTTCCCAGTCTTTTGGGATTGATCGCAAGTTACAAGTTGGCGAAGGCAACAATGGCATGTTGCCCAGTAAAACCATTGCTGACCTCAGTTTTTGGGCAATTTTGTTCTTCTTCTTACTACCAGTCCTAGACACCTTGGGCTTAGGTAGCTCTTTGGCACCAGTGCAGAATTTATCTGCCGATGTGTTGAGTGCCGTACCAAAACTCATTAAAGCCGTTATTATCGGCGTAGTGAGCTGGTTTGTGGCCAAAATTGTGCGTGATATTGTGACAAATATTGCCGCAGCGGCTGGTTCGGAGCGCTTAGCATCTCGCCTGGGCTTGACTCGATCGATGCCAAATCAAACTCTGGCTGGTATTGCTGGGACTTTGGTATTTGTGACAATTTTGGTTCCTGGTATTATTTCGGCTCTACAGGCATTAGATATTGAAGCCATTTCTGGCCCAGCAATTTTGATGCTGAACCAAGTTACTTTAATGCTGCCTCGGGTATTGACTGCTGGTGCTTTGATTGCCTTGTCTTACTTTATTGGTCGCTTCTTGTCGGAGTTGGTTACTACCACTTTGGCTACTTTAGGCTTCGACAATATTGTTCAAGTCTTGGGCTTGAGCAACTTAGTAAACGAAGCTGCTCCCCAACGCACTGACAGCATCGAAGGCGCTTCTACTACCCAGACTCCTTCACAACTTGCTGGCATTTTGGTATTGGTAGCGACCATGCTGACTGCGGCAATTTCGGCTACTAATATTCTGGGTATTCCGTCACTGACGATGATTACTGAGAGTGTCTTGTTCATTGGCAGCCAAATTCTGATTGGTTTGGTGGTATTTGCGGTTGGTCTGTTCTTAGCCAACCTTGCTTTCCGCCTGATCAACGCCTCCGGTACTCGTCAATCTAATATCTTGGCGCAAACCGCCCGGATTGTGATTATTGTCTTGGTTGGAGCCATGGGCTTACAGCGCATGGGCATTGCTCCAGACATCGTCAACTTGGCCTTTGGTTTAACTCTTGGTGCCTTGGCGATCGCAGCGGCAATTGCGTTTGGTTTGGGTGGCCGCGATGTGGCGGGCGAACAGCTCCGTCAGTGGCTCACTAACTTCAATCGCCGTCCATAAAAAAAATTGAATCCTCAATCTTAATTTCTGGGTTTGGGAGCACTTGCTCCTAAGCCCAGCTTTTTTTATACTCAAGAAGAGATTTACCAACATCGATTATGGAAACTACTTCGACAGCAATCAACAACAGTCCAGAGATTGATTGTGCTACGGCCTGTACCAGCGGTTGCCTGCACCCAGATAACTGCCTTGGCCAGCAACATGTTAGCGCTGCTGCCAACTTTATTGACAACATGTCGATCGACAAAATGCACGAAATTGCCGAAGAAGCCCGACGTAAAAAGCTGAGCGCCCCGCCCCAATGGGTTATTCCAGAATGGGATGACTAAATTGATAGCAAGTAATCATTAAAGCATTCACTAAACTTTATAAAAATAAAGGTTGCGGCTGTATCTCTGGCATGTGTTCGGCGGTAATATTAAGAAGTACCCACCAGCTAGCAACTTGTAAACATTTGTAGTAGATTATGGACTCGATCGCTTCCGGACAATGGCAAAAGACCGTAGCTGGCACTAGTGGTGCCATCCTCTTATTAGGAGCGGGTCTGGTTGCGACTAATCCCACTCAGCCCACCTACGAAAATTTCTTGGTTGGCCAAATTGAAAATCGTCTTCAGCAAGAATGCAGCAAAGCTGGGATGAATTTGTTAGGTGCTGTGGCTAATACAGCTTGTCTGGGAATTAGCACCGTTAGCAGTCCTTACTTAAAGCAATCTATTCAACCTGTTCTATCGAACAGTACCACCAGACATAATTTGGTGGTGGCCAGTATCTATGAAACAGAGCTAGAAGTACCAGAGCTAAAATTTTCTGGCAAAGTCTCGGCGATCGGTGCTTTCAATACTTTTTTGGTATACCAGATGCCCTGAAACTTCTAGGAATCTTCCTCGTCATGGGAAAATGAGATGTATGCCCTACGAGGGAGCTACACCAACCTAGAAAAACTAGAGGCTTTATGCTGTTTGCCCCTGTCCGTTGCATTAGCCTGCTGCGGGTTAACCGGTTTTCTGTTCGTGGCCAGTCATTGGTAAAACTTGGATTAGCCATTATTTTGGCTGGTGGTGCTCTGACATTGCCTTCCCTAGCCCAAAATGATGAGAGTAACCAACAAGGGATCAGTATTAAATCTTTGCGTCAAGAGGCCAACTCCAAAACCCAAATTGTCACGGCGCGAGACAGCGTGCAAATTTATTACCCCGCGCGGCAGCTACAGGCGCGGGCAGATTTTGCCCAGTATTTTATTAAAGAACAGCGGATGTTGCTGAGTGGCAATGTTTTTATTAAGCAGCAAGGTAATACCCTACAGGGTGAGACAATTACTTACACTATTCGAGATGGCCAGTTTTTAGTGACCCCTAAGCAGGGAGAAGTGGTACAATCAGTATACAATGCCGCTCCTGAAGGAAAGCCTCGCCAAAACATGACCATTCGATCGAGCCGTCAAGAGGCCAACTCCAAAACCCAGGTGATCCTGGCGCAAGATAATGTTCAGTTGGCTTATCCTGCCCAAAATCTGCGGGCGCGCGCTGATCGGGCACAGTTTTTTGGTAAGGAGCAAAAAATCATTCTAAGTGGTAGTGTGGTGGCTCTTCAGAAAGGAAATAGTATCCAAGGAGAAACCTTAACTTATTCGATCAAAGATGGGCGTTTTTTGGCTTTGCCCAAAAGTGGTGGGACGGTTAACTCGATTTATGTGATTCCCAATGATGGCAATAACTAGACGGTGTTATTTACAATTTACTGGTCGCTGCCATGAAAGATCGCCACAAAAGCTTTAGATGAAAATAGTTTTAGATAATGTCCAGAAAGCCTATGGCAAAAAACAGGTGGTGAAACGCGCCAGTCTGTCGGTAAGCCAAGGGGAAGTGGTGGGTTTATTAGGCCCAAATGGAGCCGGTAAAACCACCACCTTTTATATGGCCGTAGGTTTAGAGAAGCCGACAAGTGGAAGGGTATGGCTAGACGATCAAGATATTACTAAGTTGTCGATCCATCAAAGAGCTAGGCTGGGACTGGGTTATTTGGCTCAAGAAGCGAGTATTTTTAAACAACTTACGGTGCTGGAAAATCTGCTGCTAGTGATGGAGCAAAGCGGCATTCCCCGCAATGAGTGGAAGCGTCGTTTGGAGGAGTTGATTAGTGAATTTAGTCTGTATAAGGTGGTGCATACCTTGGGTGGGCAGGTTTCGGGGGGTGAGCGACGCAGGACAGAGCTGGCGCGGGCTTTGGCGGCGGGCTATAATGGACCAAGCTTTTTGCTGCTAGATGAACCTTTTGCCGGGGTGGATCCGATCGCGGTATCTGAGATTCAAAAGATTATTGCTGGTTTGACTAGCCGCAATATGGGGATTTTGATTACTGACCACAACGTCCGAGAGACTTTGGCAATCACCGATCGGGCTTATATTATGCGCGATGGTGAGGTGTTGGCTTCGGGGACTACCGAAGAAATGTATGGTAATCCATTGGTGCGTCAATATTATCTGGGTGATTCTTTCCAGTTTTAGAAGAGTGCATATTGTGCTCAACCTCATCCAAGTCAGAAAAATAACTAATATTTTATTGTAGGGACTCAAAATCAATGTATTTATCTTTAACTTTAGCGCTAGGAAACATGCTTGCTATGTTTCCACCAGTTGTGTCTAGCGATCGAGTTGTTATGGAGCAAAGTTTAGATATTGGCGGTGATCGATCAGCAGAGCTATCGAATAAATTTAAAATTGCTCAACAGCCCCCGACACCAGACACCAAGACACCAACGACTACCAAAGAACTAACTTTTCAAGAAGAAATAGATAAAAAAATACTGATTGCTAATCAATACCATGCTCAGAAAGACTTCAAGAAAGAATCAACAACTCTCACTGGTATAGGCTTGTACTATTCCTTCTTTGGTGCGCCAAGAAAGGGATTGCCCTATATTGAATCTGCTTTAAAAATATCTCGAAGTATCAATGATCCATTGCTTCAATGTTTTGCCTTAAATGCTATGGGTGGTACTTATAAATCTCTGGGTGAATATCAAAAAGCACAAGAAAGCTATCGTCAATCGATCGCTACCTTTCCGAAAGTCACTAAAGCTAAAATTGATATTTCAATCTTGATGCAAGCTTTATATGGCATAGCTGCTATTCATGATGATTTGGGTGAAACTAAAGAAGATCTCAAGTATTTAATGGAAGCCTTAAAAATAGCTAAAGAATCTGGAGATGTTCAGCTTCAGGCTACTGCTCTGCGCTTTATCAGGACTCATTACTTTAAACGAGAATATTTTGAAACAGCTCTTAAATATTCTAAAGAAGCAAGTGCTTTAGATCCTAGTGGAGCAGAGCTTGATGGGATATTAAAATCTTTTGTATACCCAAATAATGATCCTGCTGTTACTACAAAACCAGCCCAGAAGCCTCCAGTCAAAGTTCAGCCTGATACATATATTGCGGGTCTAGAGCAAGAAGTAAGAAAAAGGCGTACGCAAGGCAACATTCTCAGGGAGCTATCGACATTAGATACTTTGCAGTCTATTTATGTTGCAAACGATGAATATGCCAAATTGTATGAGACTGCTCAACAAAAGCTATTCATCCACCAAAAGCTCACCGAAAATCGTCTGAGCGAAAGTGAATCTTTGACTGAACTTGCTACTATTTTAAATAAATGGGATCGCAAGCAAGAAGCAATTGATTTCTACGGCAAAGCTGTGGATATTCAGCGCCAATTAAAGCTTCGTCCTCAACAAGCAAAAACATTAGTCGAAATGGGTAGACTGTATGAATCTTTAGGTGCATATCAACAGAGCCTAAAATCTTACGATGAAGCTTTGAATCTGGCTGTAGCTGTGGATAGTTTAGATGTGCAAAACTCGGCTTTACTAGGGAAAATTAAAATCTTACGTTTGATGGGTGACACCACCCAGAGCCTAGCTATTGCCCAGGAAAAACTTGTACCATTATCTAAAATAGCTGGAAATCGCCTAAAAAAACTAACTGCATTTTATGCTGTTGCCGATATTTACAGAGAAAAAGGTGACTATCAACAATCATTAGATACCCTAAGCAGTGCGCTAAAGCAAGGATTGCTGGGTACTGATGAAATTGATGAAAACTATCGCGCTTTAGGACTGTATAAATTTGGCTTGACCTATCAGGCAATGAAAAACTATTCCAAAGCACAAGCTGCATTAGAGCAGTCAGTTGCCATTTCGCGTAAAAATAATCGGCCAGCCTTTGAAGCTCTGCGGTTAAAAGATTTAGGAACTGTTTATAAACAGCAGAAAAATTTTCAAAAGGCGCAAAAAGCCTATGAACAAGCTATCGTTTTACAGCAAAAATTAAAGTTCCGATCGGAAGAAGCTGATACCTTATCTTTATTGGCAACCTTACAGAGATCTCAAGGCAACCTGCCGGCAGCAAAACAATTGATCGAAGCTGCCATCAGCATTGTGGAAGATATCCGCAAAGATGTTACCAGTAATGACCTGCGCACATCTTTCTTGGCATCGAAGCAAGACTATTACAAAATCAAGATTGGCATTTTGATGGACTTGCACCAGCAACAGCCCACTAAAGGCTATCAAACTCTAGCCCTGGAAACCAGTGAAAGAGGGCGTGCCCGAGGACTGGTAGAACTTTTGACCAATGCCGGGATCGATCGCCAGCTTAAACCCAAAGGCTCATCTAGGCTAATTACCCAAAACGAACAGCTTGAGAGAGATCTGCGTCAGGTCGAAAAACAGCGCGTCGCTCTGCTCAGCTACGAACATACTCCCGAGCAAGCCAGCGTACTCGATCGTAAAAGCAACGCGCTAATCACCCAGATCCAAGAATCTCAAAACAAACTGCGGGTCGAAAACCCGGCCTATGCCGCTCTCAAATATCCTGAACCTATTAACCTCAAACAAATCCAGCAAAAGGTTCTAGATAAAAATACGGTGATGCTGCAATACTCGATCGGCAAAGAGCGTAGTTATCTGTGGCTGGTCACACCCACGACTGTTCAAAGCTATAACTTGCCTGGAGAAAAAGATCTAGAAGATATCGCTAAACCTTTTCATAGCACTCTCACCAACTCTGGTTCGATTAACGATGTCAAACGCACCGGAGATAAACTTTTTAACCTAATTATTTCTCCGGTAGCCAACCAGATGGCCGGGAAACGCTTGTTGGTGGTGGCTGATGGCGTTTTGCAATATATTCCCTTTGCCGCCATACCTCTTCCTACCAACAACTATACTCCGCTAATTAAAAATCATGAGATTGTGAATGCTCCTTCGGCTGCCACTATTGCCCTGCAACGTCAACAGCCCCGTCGGAGCGCCTCGAAAACGCTAGCTATTATTGCAGACCCCGTATTTAAAGCTGATGATGCTCGGCTTAGCAGCCGTAATAAATCATCGATCGATTCTTGCCTAATCACTCCTCCAGCTAGCAGCAAAAAATCAGCAAACCTAGCTGACCTCCAGCGCAGTCTTCGCACTCTTGACCTGCGGGATATTCAACGCCTCCCCAACACTCAACAGGAAGCCAAGCAAATTTTGGCCTTGGTGCCCCCCAATCAGCGCGAAGCAGCCTGTTCTTTTGCGGCTAACTATGACACTGTGACCCAACCCCAAAAATCTCACCTCGATCAATATCGCAACGTTTTGTTTGCGACCCATGGTTTTATCAATAGTAGTAATCCGCAGCTTTCGGGCTTAGTGCTATCTTTGGTAGATTCTAAAGGTAAACCTCGGGATGGTTTTTTGCGTCTCCATGATATTTTTAATCTCCAGCTTAATGCCGATTTAGTTGTATTAAGCGCTTGCCAAACCGGTTTGGGCGAAGATATTCGGGGCGAAGGTCTAGTTGGCCTAACTCGGGGCTTTATGTATGCGGGCACCCGGCGGGTCGTTACCTCGCTGTGGAATGTTGATGATGCCAAAACTGCTCAACTAATGACCAGTTTTTTCCAAAAAACTTTAAAAGAGCAGCAAACACCTAGCGCCGCTCTGCGATCGGCACAGTTGCAACTTTGGCAGACCAACCCTGACCCCAGATACTGGGCGGCTTTCACTCTGCAAGGAGAATGGTTGCCATCATCTGGTCAATCAAAGTCGTAGAATTACTTTACGTGCGGGTAAAATTTATGAAAAAAATCTTGATCGTTTTGGGCTTAATAGCCACAGTTATTGCCATTGGGCTAGGAAGCCCTACAAAGCTAGTGGCACAATCAACTTCAGAGTCTAATGCAGATATTGCTCAAACAGTAGATATTTCTGGCAACTCTGCCATCGATCAAGCAGCTTTTCGGCCTCAAGATCGGGATGAATCTAGCGCTCCTTATGAAGCTAAAGACCGGGCAATTATTGGCAGAGACGATCGAGTACCAGTGTTGACCCGGAAGTTTCCCTGGTCAACTATTGGTCGAATTGAATATCGAGTAAATGGTAGTGGCTATACCTGCACTGGTAGCCTGATTGGCCGCAATTTGGTTTTGACAAACGCCCATTGTTTAATAGATAAATACAGTGGTAAACCAGTTGTCGCGAAAAATTCTAGCCCCAGCGCTGCACAATTAATCTTTAAACCTAGCCTGATTAGAAATACTTCGATCGATCAGGCCAGGGTAATTGACTATCAATATGGCACCACCGATCCGCGAAAATCTGGTCCGGCTGATGATTGGGCGATATTAAAGTTGGATAAACCTCTGGGTGATATCTATGGCTATCTTGGTTGGCGAGGGCTGGATCTTTCACAAAAAGCGGTGCTGAACAAAATTCGCGCTCGTCTGACGCTAGTGGGATACGCCGAAGATTATCCCAAATCGCAAGATTCGACCGAGCTGGGTAGGTTTGGTGAAACGGCTGGAATGCACCGCAAATGTAGTATTGAGAGTCTTGATCAAGGCTTGGTAATTCATCGCTGTGATAGCAATCCAGGAGCCTCTGGTGGCCCAATTTTTGCTTATTTTAAAGATACTAAAAGTTATTCGATCGTGGCACTCCATTCTTCCACCTTTACTAACAGCGCTGGAAAAGTGCGCAATCGAGCTGTGCAAGTATCTCGGTGGGCAGCCAAAGCCAGCGCTCTTCGGAGAATTAAATGAGATCAAGCAGAAGTCGCACTTCTGCCCATGATCTCTTTGCTGGTTTGATGATGCTGAATAATTGTGGCGGCTGGTAAAGCCCCTAGAATATGGCTCCAAGGCAATACCGAATCTAACGATCGATCTTCATGCACATAATATTCTAACGACGGCAAAGAACCACGCAGATCTTTAAATGCCCGTTTGTAGCTACCCAAACTATCTCCATATTCTCGCGTCAATTCAAGAACCCTAGTTAACCGCCGATCGCCCCGCGAAATCAACGCCTGAATTACCGACCAACTATAGCTTTCTGGCCGAAACTCAATTCCCTGGGGTTTCAAACGCTTCTGCAATAGCTGTAACCGCTTCTCGGCTTCCTTGCGCACCCCATACCACTGAAACGGTGTATGTGCCTTGGGCACAAAAGTACTGCATCCCCAAGTCAACCTCAGACCGGGCACAGTTTTCTTTAGACCAAGCATCATCTCGATCGAAGCCTCCACATCCTCAATTTCCTCTCCCGGAATTCCTACCATCCCATAGAGCTTCAGGCTACTTAGCCCCCCAGCCTTAGCGTTCACCGCCGCCGCTGCAATCTCAGGAGTCGCCAGCTTTTTATTCACAATCTCTCGCAGCCGCGCCGAGCCACTTTCGACGGCGATCGTAATTGACTTACTATCTCGCTGAGTCAACACTCTAGCCAGCTTCTCTGTCACAGTGTTAGTACGCACCGAAGAAATGCTCAGCCGCACTCCATCATATTTTGGTAAAGCTAAGCGATCGATCAATTCCTCAAACTGGGGATGCTGAGTCACCGAAGCCCCCAGCAGACCCAATCGATTGGTGAACTGTAACCCTCGATCGATCTCAGGAATCAAAGATTCTTCCAAGCTAGCAGTACGAAAAGGCAAAGTCAAATAACTAGCCAAGCAAAACCGACACATTTCTGGACAGCTCCGCACTACTTCCACCATGAAAATGTTTTCCCAAGCGGCCTTGGGAGTTACCACCGTCGAAGCTGAAAGTTGTCGCCCCCGATAGGTCTGCTTCGTAATAGTGGCTGGAATATCAGCATCGATCGGCTGAATACTAGCAATCTCGTCACCCTCATAGGTTACAACATACAAACTAGGTACATAAACTCCTGGCACCTGGGCTAAGCGGCGTAGCTGCTGCGATCGATCAAGATCTCGCACTTCACTATAAACCCGCACAAACTCACCCAACAGCTCCTCGCCATCTCCAACTAACACCACATCAAAGAACTCCGCAAATGGCTCAGGGTTAGCAGTCAAGACTGGCCCGCCGCCAAAGATTAAAGGATGGTTATTGGTGCGATCAATCACATGAATTGGCACCTGCAACTGTTCTAACAAGGTCAAAATATTTACATAATCTAATTCCCAAGAGAGCGAAAACCCGACTAACTCTGGTTGAGCAGGTAACGATTCGCTACCATCCATAAACAACCGACTGACCGCCAGCAAAGGATTCGTCGCCAAGTTTGCCCACACCACCTGATAGCCCAAACTGGTAATCCCCACAGTGTAGGTATTCGGAAAAGCATAAATTACCGGAATCGCATCCGCCGTCGGCTTTAGCGGTGTAAACAGCAGTTGTTCGTCAGTAAATAGAGACACAGGCAATTAGGGTATCAGAGGCAGGTCTGTCTTACAGAACCCGTGTTTATTCTATCTGAATCCTCTAAGAAAGAGCACGATCGATAATTTACAAGGCTTTTAAGGCTTTTTCTAAGGTATCAATCCGATCGTGCCAGTAAAATTTATCATCGTTGCCTAAACTACCGTCATCTAAAAAATACGTCATAATCGATGTACATTTTTAAAGAAGTACGTTAATATAGATGTACATCAAGCAAGGTGGTGACTATGGCAATCTCTGCAAAACGAGTACCTTTGGAAGCGATCATCGGTCGAGACGAAATGGCTCAAAGGGTTTGGGACACATTGGCCGACAAAAGTATTGTGCTGACGGCAGAGCGACGGATGGGCAAAACTTACTTGCTGCAAAAACTGTGGGGTGAGGCAGAACGAAACCAGCAAAACTGGGTTCAGGGCTGGCAATGTGTTTACCAAGATATTTCGGATTGCTCTAGCGCACTGGAGTTTGTCCAGCGAATTTTGAATGATGTACGACAACTACCAGGTTTCAACGAGAAATGGTTGACAAAGACAACTCAGTTTCTTCAGAAGTTTGCCGAGCCACTAAAAGTTGGGCCTCTCCAATTACCAACGTTGGTTGCACCGCAGTGGAAAGAGATTTTGCGATCGATCTTTGCCGATGTGTCTAATCAGTTGCCGGAAGATCGAGTAGTGTTTTTGTGGGATGAGTTCCCGGTCATGCTGGATAGCATCATCCGACAAGAAGGAGGTGAAGCGACTGCGGAGGCAATCCTGAATTTGTTGCACACTTTGCGATCGGAGTATCCTCGCATCAGGATGATTCTGACAGGATCAGTGGGATTACACCATGTGATCAGTAAGCTGCGGCATAGTGGCTATAATAATCCGGCGACAAATGATATGGCCGTGATGTCGGTGGAGCCGCTGGAGATGGATATGGCAGTGTTTTTTGCCAAAAGACGGCTAGGAGAGATAATGCCAAATATAGCGGCGGAGGAGCTAGCAGTGGCGATCGCTCAAGAGGCGGATAGAATGCCATTTTATATTTCAGAAGTGGTGAAAAAATGTCGCTATCGTCAGTTGCCGATGGATGTGGACACCATCCGTCAGGTGGTGCAGCAAGCATTGGTGGATGTGGATGATGGCTGGCACATGGGACATTATTTAGAACGCATTGGTAATTATTATGGTGTGACCCAGAGTGTCGTGGTGCGATCGATTTTGGATACGGTGGCGACAGTGGAAGTGATCGGCACCTCAGAGATAATTCAACAGGTACAATCGGCACAGGTCGAACCAGTAACCGAGGAGTTGGTGAGAGAGTTGCTGAAGCTGTTGGAGCGAGATCACTATTTATACAAAGATCCCCAGGATTTAAAGTATCGATTTCGCTACAGTCTGATTCAACGCTATTGGCAGATGCAAAGAGGATAAGTTCATGGAAAGATCTTTGGTTCAGCAGCTATCGCTTACGACCTTTACGCCAAGTGCGATGCCCCATGATGTATTGGAGGGAATCTTTGTGCAGCGGGAAGCGCTGTTGCAGCAGGTGGTGACAGATTTGGCGGCTTCGGTGCCGGGGGCTAGGCAGTATCTACTGCTGGTGGGAGCGCGGGGAATGGGCAAGACCCATTTTGTATCTTTGGTTTACCATCGGTTGGTGCAGAAATGTCAGAAAAACTCTGACCTGAAGGAGGGGTTGCTGATTGCATGGTTGCGGGAGGAGGAGTATGGGGTGAATTCTTGGTTGTATTTGGTGGTGGAGATTTTGCGATCGCTGACAGCGGAGGGCATAGATACGACTGGGGCGATCGCTCAGTTGACAGGGACTTCGATCGCTGAGGCGGAGTATTTGGCGAATCGGGTGCTGTTGGAAGTAATTGGCTCCCGGACGCTGCTGATTATTACGGAGAATTTTGATAAGGTGCTGGCAGGGTTAGGGGAAAAGGAGCAGTTTAAAATGCGATCGTTTTTGCAGGAAAACAATTGCTGTAGCATTCTGGCCACGACTCCGAAGATTTCGGCAGATACCAGCAGCCGTAACCGGCCTTTCTTTGGCTTTTTTAGTCGGATTGATTTGTGGCCTTTTAGCTATGAAGATGCGATCGCTATGCTGCAAAAGATTGCGGAGCGGACGGGTAACGATAAGTTAGTGGCTTTTTTGGCTACGCCAACGGGGGTGGCGCGGGTGAAGGCGGTGCATTATTTGGCTGGTGGTAATCCACGGGTGTATGCGTTGTTTGCGCCGTTGGTGACGGAGGAGACGCTGGATGATTTGCTGCCGGCGGTGATGGAGATGTTGGATAAGCTTACGCCTTTTTTTCAATCGCAGGTGGAGAGTTTGGGGCAGTCGGATGATCAGCAGAAGATTGTGATGTATTTGGTGCGGGCGAGGCGATCGGTGCCGGTGAAGGAGATTGCGACGCAGTGTTTTATTTCGAGTGAACGGACGACTTCGACGGCGTTGAAGAAGTTGCGGGAGAAGGGGTTTGTGACGGCGACGCAGCAGGGGCGAGAGGTGTTTTATGATCTGGCGGAGGGGTTGATGGGGATGTGTTTGCAGATGAAGTCGGTGCGCAATAGTTTGTTGATGCCTTGTGTTGAGTTTATTCGGGTGTGGTTTACGGTGCAGCAGCAGCGGGAACAAGAAGAACGGTTGCTAGCAGAGGGGACGCTGGAGCAGGCGGAGTATTTTCAGGTGGCTCTTTCGAGTCCGTTGCCAGCTCCGGTGATGTCGTTGTACATGCGGGATTTACAGGGATCTTTGGAGGATGGGGATGATGGGGCGGCGTTGCAGGCTTGGCAGGAGTTGGCGGAGTTGCATGAGGTGGAGTTGATCGATCGGCAAAGGGTTGCTGAGTTTATCAGTGCTAAAAAGTTTGGTAATGCTTGGGCAGCTATTCAAGACTATTTAAAAACTTGGTCGGTTACAGCGGAAAGCTTGTATTTGGAAGGCTTGATGCTGTGTGATCAAGAGAAGTATGCAGAGGCATTAGAGAAGTTCGATCAATGTTTGAAGCAAGACCCCAAAAACTTTCAGGCTTGGTGGCAACAAGGCGAATGTCTGGGCAAATTACGAAGATATGAAGAAGCGATCACCTCCTACGATCATGTCATCAAAATCAAGCCTGACAGTTATCATGTTTGGAGTCAACGAGGAAATACTCTAGATGATTTGGGTCGCGGTGGGGAAGCAATCACATCCTATGATCGCGCCATTGAAATCAAACCTGACAGGTATGAGGCTTGGTATAACCGAGGTCTTGTACTAGGAAAGATGTGGAAGTATGAAGAAGCAATCACATCCTATGATCGTGTCATCGAAATCAAACCCAACGATCATGAGGCTTGGTATTACCGTGGACTCAACCTAGCGCATTTAAGCCGCTATAAAGAAGCGATCGCCTCCTATGACCGTGCTATCGAAATCAAACCCGACGGTGATAAGGCTTGGTATGATCGAGGATATGACCTATGTAATTTAGGTCAGTATGAAGAAGCTATCACCTCCTATGATCATGTCATCAAAATCAAGCCTGACAATCACAAGGCTTGGTATTACCGTGGAATCAGCCTAGAGCATCTAAGCCGCTATAAAGAAGCGATCACCTCCTATGACTGTGCCATCGAAATCAAACCTGATAAAGATGAAGCTTGGCATAGTCGAGGAATTACTTTGAGACGTTTAGGTCGATATGAAGAAGCGATCTCCTCCTATGATCGTGCTCTTGAATTAAAGCCAAAAGACGATATAACTTTACGAGCACGCAGTTTTGCTATTAGTCTATGGATAAGGCGGTTGCATGATGAGGGATTGGTTGATTTTAATCAAAGTAACTACTTGCAAGCTTTAGAGCACTGGAAAAAAACTTTTACTCTTACGCCTCAACAGAAATCAATTAATGCCAGCGATCTCATTCAAGAATTTCTTGATGAACAACTGCTGCCCAAATTCCAGCAACCCACCGTTCAGGCCATCCTCCCTGACATCCTAGCTCTCTACGTCAGCAACCAACTGCTCCTAGAACTCGGCGTAGCCCTAATTAACAACCTCAAAGCCATCCAATCCCCCACCATCAGCGACCACACCGCCACCGAGTGGCTCAACCTCTGGCAAACCCTCGGAGCCAACCACCCCGAAATGACCCTAACCCTACAAATGCTAGCAGCAGGCATCGCCTACAAAAAAAATCCCCAGGACAGTCGCCCCTTCCTCAGCATCCCCCAAGAAATGCGCCCCATCCTCCGTGAAGCCCTCGGACTACCCCCGCACATAAGCCAGAAGTAACGTGAGTTTGGGATAAGACAGGAAGCAAAAAAGTTAGTGTAGAGTTATGAAATAACCAGCTTAAACACATGCTAAAATTTTGCACATACCCTGAGTAAAGGTGTAATCATGACCATTACCACCCAGAAAATGACCCTAGAAGCCTTCTTGGCCTACGACGATGGCACAGACCATTTGTATGAGTTGGAAAATGGAGAACTAATCGAGATGCCCTTTGAAAGTGAAATTAATCGCCGGATTGTCATGTTTCTGGTGGCTTATTTTCTTCAGCAAGGAATTTCATCCGATCGATTAACAATGAAGACGGAAATAGTTGTAAGTGGCACTAGAACATCAGTGCGTGTCCCCGACTTGATGGTATTGTCAGAGGAGTTAGTAACAGCGCTAACAGGAGCAACCCGATCGCTCATTTCCATGGATATGCCTCCCCCATCACTCGTGGTAGAAGTGGTTAGTCCTAAGCAAGAAAATCGCGATTATCGTTTTAAGCGATGTAGCGCGGTCTTGGGGGTTTCCCCCATGAGTGACTACATCAAGAAGCGAAGTGAATACGCAGCAAGGGAGATTTCAGAATATTGGATCGTTGATCCGATAAACCAAAAGGTGACAATTCTAGAATGGGCCGAAGGATTTTATGAAGAGCGAGTCTATCGGCAAGAAGAGCTAATCCACTCAACACTTTTCGGTCAGCTAACACTGACAGCGAGCCGGGTGTTACAAGGAAGCTGAAAAAGGGTTATTTTGTAATCCATGCCCTTGACAAGTGGGCAGAACCAGGATCAGTTTGAAATAAATCTCTGCATCAATGCTACCAAGGTAGCACCTCGCCATTGCTATGCCAAAAAGTGCCAGTATTATCTAAATTCAACTGATCAATCCGTGCCAATAGCCCCTGCACCGCTGTCTCGGTGGTAATCCCCGAAAACCCGGTCATGCGAGTTTGCACTAAGCCGGGATGCAGGATTCCCACGGCAATTTTTTGCGATCGCAGATCAACTGCCAGAGATTTACCCGCCATACAGAGCGCCACCTTAGACATCCGATAGCCATAGGAACCACCAGAAGTATTGTCATCGATCGAACCCATCCGACTAGTCATCATTATTATCTTTGAGCCACTGGTTAAATTGCCCAACAGAGCATGAGTTACCCGTAATGGGCTGAGAGCATTCACTTCAAACTGACGACGAATACTCTCAATATCGAGGCTAGCCAGATTCACTGACTCAATAATTCCCGCATTATTAATTAGCACATCGATCAATTCACCACGAAGCTGTTCTTGCAAAGAGGTAATATCTTGATCTTTACTCAGATCAATTCCCCTGATGATCCTAATGGCCAAAGCATCAAGCTCTGGCGAAGAATTTCGACAAACTGCGATCGGCTGATCTCCTCGATTCAGCAACTGCCGGCAATATTCTTGGCCAATTCCACGATTAGCTCCAGTAATCAGATAAGTGGCCATAGTTAATATTTTTTGCCTAGCGACTCTTCAGCACCGAAGAAGAAAAACTAGTTAGTGCCTCGATCGCTCGATTAGCACCCTGACTGAGCGCCACACTTAGTATTTTACTTGGCTCCAGCTCTACCTTCAGCAACTGCCAAAGCTGCTGAACCTCTGCAAGATGCAGCTTGTCATCTTCAGTCAAAGCCATCACCAACTTGTTGCGCAAGAACAAACCTTCTTCTGACATCAAAAACTGTAGACCCATCTGCGCTGTTGGCAATAAATCAAAACTACCATCGCTACTGGCAATCCCGATCATGTTTTCTAGTCGCTGCCACTGGATCTTGCCATCTTTCAGCACAATTTCAATTAGACGCTTACGCATCTCGGGAGTTTCACCATTGAGTAGACGCTGTGCCACGTAAGGGTAGCCAATTTCCACAATTTTGAACTCAGGATTTAGGCTGAGAGCCAAACCTTCTTGAGTAACCAGCGATCGAATAATCAACGAAAACTGAGCAGGCACGCGGAAAGGATACTTGTAGACTAAATCAGAAAATTCTTCGGTAATGGTTTTGAAGTTAAAGTTACCAACGCTCTCCCCGATCGCATTGTCCAACACTTTTTCTAGAGCCGGAATAATTGGAGAAATATCGATATCAGGAGTCAAGAAACCCAACTCTACAAAGTCTTTGGTCAAAGATTGATAGTCTTTATTGATTACATGAACGATCGAGCCAGCAATAGTCTCTTTGGTATGCTGAGTAAGCTGATCCATCATGCCAAAATCAATAAAAGCAATTCGGCCATCTGTCAATATAAACAAGTTGCCAGGATGAGGATCGGCATGGAAAAAGCCAAACTCCAAAAGCTGCCGGAGTCCTGCATTCACACAGGTTTTAATGATGTCATCTGGATCTAAGCCAGCTTTACGAATACCAACAGCATCAATTAACTTCATGCCGTTAATCCATTCCAAAGTCAAGACGTTGCGACTAGCGTAGCGCCAATAAATCGCTGGCACTTTGATCGTAGGGTCATCTTGAAAATTAGCCGCGAACTTCTCAGCATTACGACCTTCGTTCAAATAATCAATTTCTTCAAATAGCTTCACCCCAAATTCATCAACAATCGTCGTGAGGTTTTCGCCAATATTCAAAGGTAAAAAGGGCGTGATCCACGTTGCCGCCCAACGCATAATGTATAAATCTAGCGTGATTACCGGTAATAAATTAGGGCGCTGAACTTTGACCGCTACTTCTTCGCCGGTGTGGAGACGTGCTTTGTAAACTTGGCCTAAGCTTGCAGCAGCGACCGGTGCTGGAGAAATTTCTCTGAATAAATCTTCGATCGGTCTGCGTAACTGGGTTTCGATAATCTCAAAAGCCAGATCGGTACTAAAAGGCGGAAGCTGGTCTTGGAGTTCGATCAATTCGTCTAAGAATTTTTGTTGGATCAAGTCAGGGCGTGTAGAGAGAGCCTGACCGACCTTAATATATGTTGGCCCTAATGCTGTGAGCATTTCCCGAAGCTGATTGGCTCGCATTTTTTCGTTGGCGACCGCAGTGCCGACCGATCGATCAATTTGCAAACCAATCAAAAATCCGGCAAAGTACCAAATTATCTTCAGCGCTCTCCCCAGGGCTAACCAGGGGCGGAGACGGTAGTGGCGGGCGATCGACGAGGGGTCGTATTTGTGGAGATGGGAAAGTGCTGACTCACTCACAGTAGAGAATCTACCTCGCTGAAGAATTGGGTGGGATATTAGCTAATTTTCAAAGCTGAACTAAAAAGCTTAATCTGAACTATTTGTATAAATATTAACTTTTATCTGTGAAAAGGTTGCGATTCCTTAAGATTCTTAACGGAATTGAGTTTAAGTTATGGCAACGCTCTAATTAAACCCCTGTTTGAAAGGAAGGTGAGCGGAGCCGCACCCACCTTCCTGCGGATCTCACTGATGAGACCTAAGGCACCACCAGGATTGGACAAGGCGAAAGACCAATCACCCGATTGGTAACGCTTTCGTTGGCATGTTCGTCGTCTAGACCTCGGCTACCCATGGCAATGAGGTCAGCGTTGATTTCATCGGCCACATCGCAGATGGTGAAAGCCGGTTTGCCCTCACGCTGTAGCACCTCAGCAGTAATGCTGTGTTCTGCCAGTTTGGCTTGAACAGCCGCTAACACTGCACTCAGATTTTCGGTGCTAGGGGTTTCTTCCCCCACCACTGCGGCATCAATCACTGTGGTATCAGCAACCACCAGCAAGACCAGCTCGCTGTGATGAGCTTCGACAATATCGACCACCACTTTTAGGGCAGTTTGGGCCTCGCGACTGTGATGAATCGGAAACAAAATTTTCTTAAACATGGTTTGTGTGACTAAAGGCTCGCGATCTCCACCTGCTAGTTTTTCACCGAGATCCCCTGGAGATGGCAATTTATTTACAATTCTTAAGCTCAACACTCCGGACAGTTTTATGAGGAGTGGCGAGAAAAGCTATCCAGCGAGTAAAATACAGTCAAACAAAAAAAAGAGACTGTTCAATGGATAGCCTTCAAGATATTTTAACCGACGCACTGGCATCAGTGGGTCATTTCACAAACCGCAGCGAACCTTTCTGCAAGTATTATTCACTAGCCTCTTCGCTGTATGTGGACGGGCAAACTACACAAACTTGAGTCGCTACAGCCCTTTCTCAGAGCGCACTTTTCGCCGAAACTTTAATGCTGGAATCGCGATGGAGCCTATCAATGAAGAACTGATAGAACAGCATGGTTCAAAAGAAGGAGTTCAAATTCTAGCTGTAGATGCGACCTTTAATGAAAAAAGCGGACGTTGTACCCCAGACTTAGACTGGTTCTACAACGGCAAGACTCAACAAGTGGAGAAAGGATTGGAGTGGTCTGTTATCGCGGTCGTGGATTTACAGCAGAATACAGCCTATGCTCTTTCCGCCCAGCAAACCGATGGCAGTATTCCTGAGCAGGTTAAAGCTGCTGCGGCAGAAGGTAAAGTTTGTGGCAGTCGAGTAGACTTTTATCTTGGGCATCTGGCCTACTGCCAAAGTCATGTACCAAAACGAGTGAAATACGTTGTTGCAGATAGTTTTTATAGCAAACGTAAATGGGTAGATGGAGTGGTCACACTTGGGTGGAATGCCCTAGGCAAACTCCGTCAGGATGCCAATTTAAAGTATCTTTACCAAGGCAAGACGCAAGTGGGTAGAGGGCGAAAGAAAAAATATGATGGCAAGGTTTCTCCCCGTGAACGCAATGCCAAATACTTCAGTTTGGCAGAAACATTGGAAGATGGAACACAGTTGTGGACAGCAATTGTCTGGTCTGTTTCGCTCAAGCGTAAGATTAGATTGGCCTGCTCAGTTCGTATCGTGAATGGACGAGAGCAATATGCGTTGCTATTTTCTACAGATATCAACCTCAGTGCGAGAGAAATCGTCGCTTATTATCGAGCTAGGTTTCAGATAGAATTTTTGTTTCGGGATGCTCGCCAGCATACAGGCATGATTGATAGCCAGTCTCGGAACAGTTCTGCCCTCGAAACCCATGTCAATGCCAGTTTAACAGCATTGAATCTAGCGAAAGTGACCTTGCGAAAAGAATTGGCTTTACCGGATGAACCAACACCTGATGTGGTTTCATTTTCTATTGCATCTTTCAAACGAAGAGCGTTGAATGAGCA
>JANYHM010000121.1 GCA_025359065.1 Synechococcales cyanobacterium GL140_1_metabinner_5_sub
TTGTAAATTTTCCGCTTCTCTAAAATTTGATTGTCTTCCATTTTTCGTTCCTCGCGCTGCGCTGGCTCCGATGACTATCCTAACCCAGATGCTCCTTTGATTGAAATTTCGATCACGGCTGAGCGGGTTCTAAATTTCCCAGACTTTTCGTACTAATGTTTAGGTACAATTAATAATAAATATATAGAATCAGTACGATGCCAAGAACCGCAGCCTCCGCAAATAAACAAGCTCCAAAAGCGAAACCACAAGCACAAACACTAGTAGAAAAAATAGTCCCTCTGACCGGCAAAGCCTTGAAAGCGAAGGTCAAAGAACTCTTATCGGAGTCTCTAAGCGTTTGCAGGTCAAGGTGGTGCTGAAGCTCGATCGATCACTCAAAAACATCTTCATCGACCCTCAGCTCCTACGATCTCGATCAAATCTTCGTGCCAATATTCTGGAGGCGATCAAAGATGCCCAAAGATTCCGAGAGAGCCAGGTGCAGCTCACGATTTCTGAACTTGCCCATATCGCTAAATTATCACTGTGGGACATTGAAGCCACGCTCTTAGCCGTCAAAGTCCAGCAAGCTGCGGCTTCTATTAATACTCATTGCTATGCCAGAAATCGTTTGGTTTCTGTGGTTAGAGGGCAGCGTGGAGATATTGAGCGGCTGGTGCTGAATTCCATGGCAGTCCATGATTCAAAGGAGTTGGAGAGATCGATCGTTGATGCTGCACACCAGGGGCACGAGAAGGTTGGGGACTTACAGAGGGATTGGCCTTTTTCGGAACTAGGTTTGCTTTGATGTAGGGGAATCGATCGCATCTGGGTCTATTCCCAATGCCCTCATTCGTTCTCGGAGTAGCTCTATTTCCTGCTGTGCAGCAACCCTTGCGGCCAATTCAGTTTCAGCTCTTTGATGTTCAGAATCAGCTCTTTCCGTTTCCTCTGCCGCCCTTCTAGCTTCAGATTCCTTCCTTTTCGCCTCCATAGCATTAGCTCTTTCCGTCGCAGTTAAATACCTGATGCTATTCTCATCATACCAATAGAGCCACTCCCGCTCAACACGAGCATAAAGCCTTCTTTCCGCACCGATCGCCAAACCAACCTCTGGCATCCAATAAGGCTCTTGGCCAGAACTCTGCAACACATATTCACCCTCAATCAACTTGTAAAGTTGAAACCTAGTCTCAGACCAAGGCAAATAAACTAAATAGTACAAAATACCAACTGATTGAGATGCCTCAAACTTCTTGTTATTTTTTCTGTTAGGAGAAACAATCTCCACCACAAACAATGGTATTACTTTCTCTTGCCATAAAACATAGCTCAATCTAAAGCCATCGCCCGGTGCATCAGCTAATCCCAAGCTCAACATCCCATCAGGAGCGATCGCCGTCCTCGGATGAGCAGGATCGTAGTAAAATCCCATATCAATGCTAAAAAGCCAACCCCTGCGATCTCTCCATAGATCCATCAAAATCGCCTTTAGCAAACCCGGCATTAACTCTTGTAACTCACTATCCACCGGGGCACCATCCGAACATGGCAAATCATCTGCTGTCGGCAACCCATCAGGAAAATGGAAATCCTCAATTCTTGGATTACGCTTTTTTGCCGGTGGTAAATTTGTCATCAAATCAGCCGCAATAACTACATATCAACCATTCTACTCTATCCAACTTCACGTACTACAGAAGCATCCTGAATTCGTCTACTGCCAGAATAGCTGTACCGGATAAGCATCAAAAACCTCATCAGCACTCACTAACAACAAAGAACGCTCGATCGCCTGCACAATCAATAAACGATCAAAGGGATCACGATGATGTAGCGGCAAATCTATCAAGCGAGTCGTGTCTGCAAAAGAGATAGGGATTAACTCAATCCCTAAATTGACAAGACCTGCTTCAATGTCATGATAATCGGATTGAAGAGACAGCTTACCAATACTAATTTTAATAGCAATTTCCCACAGACTAACGATGCTCAAATAAACTGAATCCGCAGACTCTATCTTTTCCCTCACAGCAGTAGGCAAATTGGGTGCATCATCAGAAAACCAAATAAATACATGGGTATCCAGCAACAACTGGCTCATGCCATGTACTCCTGAAAGTCTTCTAAAGGCGCATTGAAGTCATCCGCCAATGGCAAAACAAAAGTTCCTTTCATCATCCCTGCCTGCCGCTTTTTTACAGGTGAAGAAGCGACATTCTTTCCAGAACGAGAGTATTCCATAACCAACGCTTCAATATAGCGCAAAGCTTCTTGCTGCCCAGACTCGGGTAGCTTCTGTAATTGTTCCAGAATAGCTGATTCCATTACTTTTACCTGTTGATTTTACCTCTATTGACATTTTAACCTGATTTATAGCAATCCTAAATGAATTGACGGATTAGACTGGCCTCCAAGCCTTATTCATTAGGATTTTACTGTTCAAAGCTCGATCGATCACCCTCCGGCACTACAGAAACCATCGATCGCTCAAACCACCATTAACGACATCAAGACCATCGCATTCCACTTCTTCGTGTCCAATGGTTTATGTGGTGCCAGCGCCTCACCGACTGCTATCGACTTTGGTGATTTCATCGATTTGGTGGAAGGCATCGATCGATGCTGAGTGCAGTGGAATACTTGGTGTCGAGGCGATCGATAAGCTTTCGATCGACCTTGGAATCAGCGAAGTCGTTGGAGTGCCCTGGGTTGTTTTGGGGTTTGGGAATCTGGACAATTGCCTTCAACAAAATAAACGGATTTTAATAAATATTTAAAGTACTAATATTCTTAAATATGGTGGTAATATTTGTGATAATGTCTATTCGCTTAGGTTTAAAAAGGGACAAAATAATCTTCTAACCCCTTTCCCAATCATACTTCAGCCGAAGAATATATGTTCGATTTAACGATAACGGGTAATTTCGCTTGCTTCACCAGACCCTATACCAACAGCAGTCCTGTAAGCTACGAAGCACTAACACCACCCGCTGCTCAAGGAATCTTGACTGCTATCTATTGGCATCCAGGACTAGTCTGGCAAATTCATGAGATTTCTATTTTGAATCCAATCCAATATGAGAGCATTTTGTACAATATGCCCAACTTCAGAGCACCTAAAAATGACCAAAAAAATATTAGGATTGCTCAATTAATTCGCCATTTAGTTTTACGCAATCCGGCTTACAGAATCAAAGCAGATTTAATGACTCTCGATTCAAAAGCCATTCCTATTAATAAAGCTGTGGGTTGTGCTACCAAGAGATTAGAAAAAGGACGACATTACTTCCAACCCTATCTAGGCTTAAGTGATTTTGCCGCGACAGTGCGCTTTACAGATCGAGATCACATCCCCGTGCCTCAGCCCATTAATCAATCTCTCGGCCAGTTTCCTCATTTTGCTTTGTACGAACCCCATGATGGCAAGGGCGAAGACACCGGAATAATGCGACGACCTAATCGGGTGGGAGAAACTCCTACTTCTTTGCACCGTAGATCTACCGTCTACTTTGATAATGCAGAAATTATTGAAGGTGTAATTAAAGTCCCGCCCATTCCCGACAATTATTACCAGCAGTTATTTGCAGAGGCTGCAATAGCATGAGAGAGTTATTTAATTTTCAAATGCCTGAGACTCAGCCAGTAGAGCTGGGAAGCAATAACATTCATGCCATTATTACGATCGATCAAAAGGGTCAAATAGTCGGAGAATTATTGCCTTATAAAGAAAAAATGGTTACACCCACCATGCCCAACCGAGGGTCAGGTGTGTTTGCGATGGCTGGTAGTGATGTAGTGCAGTACTTCAATCCAACATGTCCCAAACATTACAACGCTAACATTGCTCTATATAAGGATATTTTAGACAAAACTGGAGCACCAGAAGCATTGGCTTTGTTATCTTTTACGGAATCTGGTGTTGCTCAAGGGCTAGATTTAAGCAATGTCAAAATACCTAAAGATCCCAAAACTAAAAAGTCTGATCCCAATAAAGTAAGACTAGCTTTTATTTATGCCTCTACGGGTCAATACCTGCATGACTGCCCTGCCATTGTCGATTATTGGATTAATTTACGTCGAAATAATTCCACAGTCACAAGTCGCAACAAGAAGTCTGCCAATGTTGGACAAGTGAAGTGCCATATTACAGGTCAACTAGGCACACCATTAACCGATGCCACTGCTGATATAAAGTTTGGTTCTACTAATGGCAAGCTGTTTAGTTGTAATAACGATGATGCTATCAGTTTTGGTAGTCCCAAATATGCTAGTACTGGGGTAACTACCGAAACTTATACAGAATTAGTACAGCGCCTCAATTATTTGGGCAACAGCCCAGATCATCAGCTCAGGCTTGGTGATCAAACTCTTTTGATTTGGTCAGATGGGGCTAGCACTCAGCCGCTATTGAAAGGTCTGCAATCATTATCTTCTGGGGAACCGACTGCGACTAAAAAGACCCGTAAACAAGGCAACATGGAATCGATCAATATTACCGATACCTCTTTTGAGGGTATCAAGCAACGATTACTCAGTTTGTGGAAAGGAGCTTATGCCGTTGTCAAATTAGACACTCGTAGTTTTTATGCCACGATAATCACGTCACAGAAGACAAAAATAGAGTTGACGACTATTCGGAAAGCTGGATTAGTAGAAGTCGTGGAGAATATTGCACTTTATCATGCCAAACAATTGCGGTTTGGTCGGTTTAGTCGCCCTCATTGGGGTTTTCTAGATGCGATTTATCCAAAGGTAACGAGCAAAAATAAGCCGTATACTGATCGCGATCGAGTAGATATTTTTAACCATGCAGTTTATGGTCAGTCTTTGCCCCGGGCATTGATTGCTAAGACATTAGGCAGATTGAGGGTAGAAGGAATCCCAATTCCTAGTGCCGAACACCAGATCAAGGTCAGTGATCGAGCCTATACACAATTATCATTTTTGAGTTTGGAAATACCTATGACAGAGATCGAAGATTTAGAACCTGAGCAGAGGCAAGCTTATGCTTTGGGAAAGTTGTATAACTATGCTTGCAGACAGGCTGATTTGGTTAGTAAAACGCCCAATCATGGAGTCAGGAAGTTGTGGGGGCAAATCAACCGAAATCCTAAAAGAGCTTTATATCAGTTGGCTAAAAGATTTCCTATTTATGTGAAGGAGGGCAAAGATCAAGCCATTTTCAATAGTCTATACCGATCGGTAATGGAGGCTAGTTCAGAAGTCCCTGACAAAGTCGATCTCGATTATGGGGTGGCTTTTATGTGGGGGGTGGCTGCTAACGCTCCCAAACCATCAAAAGACGAATCAAATATTATTTCTGAGGTTGAATCTAAATGACAACAGCAAATCAATTAGCGATCCTGAATCCCACTGTAAGACACGATTTCGTGTTCATTTTTGAAGGGATTAATCATAATGGTAATGGCGATCCTGATGCCGAAAACCGACCTCGGCAAACTGATGATGGCTATGCTTTTACCACGCCCAACAGTCTTCTTAACCGAATTTATCAGACTGCTGCGGATTTATATGGGGTCAAGATCTATGCGACTAATGACACCAATGTTACTACTGTTCAGTCAGGCTATGAAACTCATACGGCACTGATGGAGCATTATTGGGATCGGCGCTTGCGAGGTGGGCTATTTACTAAAACAAAGGATGTGAAACAAGGCAGTATCGGTAAGCGAGGAATTATCCAGATTGATACGATCGAGTCTATTCAACCTGTGGATGAAATTGTTGCTACTACTATCGTTCCTTCTATGCAGTTGGATAAGGAGAAAAAGAATAAAGCTACCGGTGAAACTGATACGGTGAGTGAAAAGACGATGGGTAAGCTGCATCATATTCCATATGCTGTGTATCGGGGATACGGGACTTATAACGCTGCGCTGAATAAAAAGTATGGCAATTTGGTAACTGAGCAGATACTTGCTCAGTTTTGGATGGCTTTGTGGCATCATGCCGATCATACCCGCAGTTTGCAAAGGGGTGGCTGGCATTTGCGCGATGTCTGGGTGGTTACTCATCCAACACCTTATGGTGGCAGTCATCATCTGATTGATATTGCCAATATGCTTGAGATTAGCCAAGGCGATCGCACGTTTGAGGTGAATCCTAATTGGGCTGACGGGCTTGAGGTGAATAGTTTGCGCGATGTTTATGCTGATTTATCTCCTATAGCTTCCGCGAACCTAGAGCAAGGGGTAAAACCCTAGGAGGTTCGCGGAGCTTTACGGAGTAAGGATTTGAAGGTGAATAATCTGTTTTGAGGCTTATTGATTTTGTTAGATTTTTTGGGGTTCGCGTTTTCGTGTACTAGAGTCCCTGATATTGCTGGGTTTGAAGATCCCGCTGTTACACCCAGTCCTTCGGGGCTGGGTTGAGTGAAAGAGGATCGAAATCTTTGGAAGTTTTGTTGGCTGATGTTACACCCAGTCCTTCGGGGCTGGGTTGAGTGAAAGTGATGAATCCAGATGGCACCTTGAATTTTAAGGGGTTACACCCAGTCCTTCGGGGCTGGGTTGAGTGAAAGTGACCGTGAACGCCTATCAATCGGCACCTCCCGCGTTACACCCAGTCCTTCGGGGCTGGGTTGAGTGAAAGAATCTGTAAATAGTATCAAGACACATGAATACGGTTACACCCAGTCCTTCGGGGCTGGGTTGAGTGAAAGAAAAGAATCCCGAACTTTTTGAGCTACACCCTGCCGTTACACCCAGTCCTTCGGGGCTGGGTTGAGTGAAAGTGTCTCGGCCTTGTTGATGTTTATCAAAGCCTGCTTTCTCTGGTTACACCCAGTC
>JANYHM010000033.1 GCA_025359065.1 Synechococcales cyanobacterium GL140_1_metabinner_5_sub
GTGGCGGTGTTACTATCGAACAAGTTAGGAAATATGTCGAAAACCAGAGCGAGATTGCAGATTAACTGGCGATTCGTCACCCACCCCACTCACTCTTTGAGCAGTGGTCAAAATTGTTCGGGGGTGGGATTCCTCAACGCCAACCGCTAAGAGCGGTCTGGCGGGAGTACCACGCAGTTTAGATGGCTCAAGCTGGAGGTTTTGGCCAGCAGCTCGAAAGGCTTCAAGTTGAAGATTAAGGGAGTCGCGGTCGGACATAGTTCACTGTTGGCTAAGAGCTGCTGAGAGTTTTGATTCGATTAAACTTCGTTCAAAATGAGCTGCGTCAATTTGACGTTCCAATTCTCGCTTGGTTAATTTTTCGGCAATAGTCAACTTTCTCATTCATCAAGGTCTAGACCCAATTCTAACAGCCGCTGTCTGAGGCGAGTATTTTCTTGCTCGGCAGTGGTAGCTCGGGTATCGGCGGCAGTGGCTCGTTCGATCGGTGTGGGGTAGCGATCGCCCTCTGCGGTGTACCAAAACAGCCATTCCCGCTCTAGGGAACCGTAGGGACGACGATCAGCCCCAATGGCCAAGCCCACTTCTGGCATCCAGTAAGGCTGCTGGCCGTCACTCTCTAACACGTAACGACCTTCGACCAGTTTATAGAGCTGAAATTTGGCTTTGCGCTTGCGCAGAGGGGCATAGATTAAGTAGTACAAGATGCCCATGGATTCTAAAACACCCATCTTAGTAGTGCGTTCGCCCCCAGCGGTTTTGGAGACAATTTCGAGGGCAAAGATGGGTAGAACTTTTTCTTGCCAAAGCACATAACTTGAGCGGAGGTTTTCGGTGGCTGGGGGTTGAACACCTAGACATAGCATTCCGTCGGGAGCAATGGCTGGCTTGTTGGGGTCGTAGTAAAAACCCATGTCCACGGCAAACAGCCAGTTGTTGGGCTGATCGCGCCAGATATCAATCAAAATGGCCTTCAACAAGCCCGGAATGAGTTCTTGAAGTTCGTTGTCCACAGGTTTGTCGTCAGAGCAGGGCAAATCATCAGCCGTCGGCAACCCCTCAGGAAACCGAAAGTCGTCAATGATAGAATTGCGTTTTATGGTGGGGAGGGCTGTCCCAGGAGATAGGGTCATAGCTATTAACACTATGGAGAACTTAAATTATACGTGCTGTTTAAGATTTTCGTCAGAGAACGTTAGCACAATTTTACTGTTTACCATGAGCGGCCTGTTTCTGACCATGCCTAATGAACTTCTATCTCAAAATTGTCGGTGCCTGTTCCTGTACTGCGGCAGGGACATCTATACTACTCAGTAAATTGTATTTAAGCTACCGCAAACCATGTTAGATCTCAACAAAGTTGCTAAACAATTACCCACCGTCGGTGCCCACTTAACCAAAGAAGCTCAGGCAGGAAGCTTACGAATGCAGCTCGCCACTCGCCATTTTCAAACCGCGATCGAGCAACAAACCGCACTGCAACAACAGCAAGAACAATGGCGGCAGCGATTGCGCTTTGGGGCGGCACACCCGATCGAAGACCTCGATACCTGCATTGATATCAGCACACCACCAGCTCAACATACCGTTTTGGCCACCGATGGCTCCCAAATTGCCCCTAGCCATCATGAGATTGCTTACTGCTATTTAATCAACGTGGGTAGAGTGATGATTCACTATGGCCAGAGCTTACAGCCATTATTAGATAGCATTCCAGAAGTTTTTTATCTGGCAGCAGATTTATATGAGTCACGCAAATGGGGCATTAATACCGAAGAATGGATGGGCAACAAGCGCACCGTAGCTGAGGCGGTGGTGCTGGCAGATTTGGGCTATGACTGGGTGAATCCGCCGTTTGACCCTGAGAATGTGACTCCCCGCGCTGCTCAAGTGCCCATGCTGGCGATGGTGGATGGGTCTTTGGTGTATCGCTTTTTAGAAGAGCTGCCGGTGGATGCGCGGGATTCTTTGCTGGATCCGATGATGGCGGCTTGGGAAAAGCTGCGATCGATCAAAATTCCGATGGTGAGCTATCTGAGCGCTTCGCGGAGTATTGATACTTTAAATTTATTGAGACTTTTGAGCTGCACTTTTCCAGAGCCGGACTGCATGAGTCACTGTGGCAGCTTCGATAAACCGCCTTGTCAAGTCTTTGATGGTCTGCGGGATACTACCTTGTGGCTCGATCGACTAGAGCCGGGACAGCGAAGCTGTATTTGGCAGAGTAAGGTGAGGGTGATGGATTTTTACCCAGAAGAACAGCGGATTCATTTTTGCTATTTGCATGTGGGCACCGAGATTGCTCGGGTAGAGATGCCCCAATGGGTGGCGGCTGATAGCGAAATGCTCGATCGGGCTTTGGGGATTGTGCTTTCTCAGGTACAAAAAGGCCAGGGGTATCCGGTGGCCATTGCCGAAGCTCATAATTATGCGGTGGTGCGCGGAGCCGATCGAACCAGCTTTTTCTCGCTCCTAGAGAGAGAAATGCTTAAGGCTGGGTTGAAGAATGTGGGGGTTTCTTACAAAGAGCGTCGCAAGCGGACGAGTATTGCCTAGATATAGGCTGGCGCGATGCTAGAATTCTCGCAGTATGGATTTTAGGTGCCATGAATCAACGAATTACGACCCTGCCGCGCTTCTATCAACTGATTTGGGTGGTGACTGGGGTATCGATCGCCATCTTTGCCAATTTTGTTTCGGCTTACACTACCAGTCCTCCTTGGCTGTGGTTGCAGCATGGAATTGAGGTGGTGCCTCTAAATGTGAGCTGCCAAATTGCAGCGGTGCTGTTGGTTGCTAGCGTGGGTGGTCGAGTGCCAGGAACTTTGGTGCAGGCTATTTATCTATTTTTAGGAATTACTGGTCTTTTTAAGGTGTTTCATGATGGCGGTGGCTGGGGCTATTGGCAAAATCCTAGCTTTGGTTATTTGTTGGGCTTTTTGCCTGCTAGTTGGCTTTGTGGTTCTTTGGCTTTTCGGCTGCGTCCTACCCTCGAAAATCTCAGCATGAGCTGTGTGAGTGGTTTGGCTGTTATCCATATCTGCGGATTATTTTATTTGTTCTGTCTGCAAATTATGAATTGGGTGCAAGGAATGCCTTTTGGTTTTCAAGTTTATGCGACGCAATATTCTTTGAATCCTTTGCCCAGTCAATTGATGTTGGCTTGTGGCGCGGCAGTGGTGGCTTATATTTTGCGGAAGCTGTTGCTGTATTAAGTTATGAAATTTATTAAAAATCCTTGGTTTTGGTTGATGGCGATCGGGAGTTTACTCCTAGATGTTTTTACTAAATATTTAACCATCCAAAATCTGCAAATTAGTCAATCTCATCCTTTGTGGCCGGGAGTATTTCATTTTACCCATGCCATTAATAAGGGAGCTGCTTTTAGTATGTTTCAGGGTGAGGGCTGGCTGCGCTGGTTATCTTTGGCGGTGAGTTTGGCGCTGATTGCTCTGGCAATCTTTGGCCCTCGGTTACAAGAACTAGAGCAGGTGGGCTATGGTGCCGTGCTGGCAGGGGCTTTGGGGAATGGCATTGAGCGTTTTAGTCAGGGCTATGTGACCGATTTTATTGATGTTAGGTTGATTAATTTTGCGATTTTTAATTGGGCAGATGTTTCGATTAATATTGGGATTAGTGCTTACTTGTTACATACCTTATCGATGAGTAGGTCTAAGATGTAATTTTTTTGATTCTGGGGCTATCAGAGATTTGTGTAAAAATCTATCTTGCCACTGCCCGAGAGGGTGGTTTCCGGGTAAATAACGGCTTTTGGCGAAATTGCCAGAGATTTCGGATCATCAACCCAAGCCCTCAATGTCCATGGTGATTTGTGGGGCGGCAATGCAGGCTTTACTCTGGCGTTAGTTACGAGAGTCAGGCTAACGGAGCGATCGAGCAAATCCTCAGGTTATAAAAACTTGTATTTTTGTTAAGATATCCTATGATAAGCATAAATACTTGTCCCATCCGCTTTGCTCTCATTAATTTGGTTGTACTCTCGGGAAAACTGTGATTTGAAGAAAGCATTTAGCCACTACGTAGAATTTACCTAAGGAAAAATAGAATTATGACCAATGAAGCTGCAAAAAAATCGCCCCATCACGTCGTTATTGTAGGCGGGGGGTTTGGCGGACTTCATGCGGCAATGTCTTTAGGAAATATTGACGGTGTGCGAGTTACATTGATCGACAAACGTAATTTCCACCTCTTTCAGCCCCTTCTATACCAGGTGGCAACAGGCGGCTTGTCCCCAGCAGATATTTCTTCACCACTGCGATCGATACTCAATAAGCAACAGAACGTGAAAGTGTTGATGGGTCAAGTCAAAGACATTGATCCAGTGCAAAAGAAAATTGCACTGAGCAAAAGCGAAATCAGTTATGACAGCCTCATCGTAGCCACCGGAGTCAGCCATCACTATTTTGGCAACGACCAGTGGGCAGAAACTGCTCCGGGTTTAAAGACTGTAGAGGATGCCTTAGAAATGCGGCGGCGGATTTTTATGGCTTTTGAAGCTGCTGAAAAAGAAGATGATATTGAGAAGCGGCGGGCTTGGTTGACCTTTGTGGTTGTAGGTGGCGGACCGACTGGGGTGGAGTTGGCTGGGGCGATCGCTGAGCTGGCTTACAGCACGCTCAAGAAAGATTTTCGCAGCATTGATACTGCCGAGGCCAAGATTGTGTTGGTAGAAGGACTCGATCGGGTACTGCCTCCTTACTCACCAGATCTATCGGCGAAGGCAGAGGAATCTCTGGTGAAATTGGGTGTGCAGGTACAGACCAAAGCCCTGGTTACTAACATTGCTGATAATGTTGTGACCATTCGCCAAGGTGAGCAGATCGAAACCTTGCCAGCTCGGACTATTTTGTGGGCAGCAGGGGTGAAGGCTTCGCCCGTAGGTAAAATTTTGGCTGACCATACTGGGGTAGAACTCGATCGGGTGGGTAGAGTGATGGTCGAGTCGGATCTGAGCATTAAAGATTACCCTGATATTTTTGTGATTGGCGACTTGGCCAATTTTCGTAAGCCTGATGGTGCTTCTTTGGCTGGCGTAGCACCAGTTGCTACTCAAGAGGGTAAATATGTGGCGGATCTGATTAGCAAGAGGTTAGTTGGTGGAAGTTTGCCAGCTTTTGAATACAATGACGCGGGCAGTTTGTCGGTAATTGGTCGTCATTCGGCAGTGGCAGATATTGGCAAGGTGAAATTATCTGGTTTTTTTGCCTGGTTGATTTGGGTCTTTGTGCATATTTATTATTTGATTGAATTCGATAATAAGTTGGTGGTGTTCATTCAGTGGACTTGGAGCTACTTCACCCGTAAGCGCGGTGCAAGGTTGATTACTGGGGATGAATCTCTGGGACAAATCGGGGTGGACGATCGGGGTGATTATTTTGTAGTCCCCAGAAGTAAAGTGAAAACACCAGCTTAAGTTGATTTTTCTGTCAATTTAGGTCAACCTCTATAATCAATAGAACCACATTAGCCAAAATCATGCTCCCCACCCGTCGCTACCACATCACCACCTTCGGCTGCCAAATGAACAAAGCCGACTCCGAGCGCATGGGTGGCATCTTAGAATCTATGGGCTTTGATTGGTGTGATGATCCTTTAACTTCCGATTTGATTGTTTACAACACCTGTACGATTAGAGATAGCGCCGAGCAAAAAGTCTATTCCTATCTAGGCCGGCAAGTCGAGCGCAAACGCCAAGACCCTAACCTGACCCTAATTGTCTCTGGTTGCCTAGCCCAACAAGAAGGCGAAGCCCTGCTGCGGCGAGTGCCAGAAATCGACCTCGTAATGGGGCCACAGCACGCCAACCGCATTGAAGAATTGCTTCAGCAAGTTTTTAACGGTCAACAAGTGGTCGCCACCGAACAAATCGAGATCTTAGAAGATATCACCAAGCCCCGTCGAGATAGTACGGTGAGCGCCTGGGTGAATGTAATTTACGGCTGCAACGAACGCTGTACCTACTGTGTTGTACCAGGAGTGCGAGGCGTGGAGCAATCCCGGACTCCTGATGCCATTCGATCGGAGATCACAGAACTCGGACAACAGGGCTACAAAGAAGTCACTTTGCTCGGTCAAAATATTGATGCTTATGGCCGCGATTTACCCGGCACCAAGGCCAATGGTCAAAATCTACATACCCTCACCGATTTGCTTTACCACATCCATGATGTTGAGGGGGTCGATCGATTCCGTTTTGCTACTAGTCATCCCCGCTACTTTACCGATCGATTAATTACGGCTTGTGCAGAACTGCCGAAGGTCTGTGAGCATTTTCATATCCCTTTTCAATCGGGCAATAACGATATTCTCAAAGCTATGGCACGGGGTTATAGTCACGAAAAATATCGGCGAATTATTGATACTATTCGTCACCAGCTACCCGATGCCACTTTGGGCACCGACGTAATAGTTGCTTTTCCTGGTGAGACTGATGCCCAGTTCCGAGATACTTTGAAACTAATCGAAGATGTGGGCTTTGATCTGGTGAACACAGCAGCTTACTCGCCCCGCCCCGGCACTCCGGCGGCAACTTGGCCAGATCAGCTCAGCGAAGAGGTGAAGGTAGATCGCCTGCGGGAAGTGAATGAGCTGGGTAGAGCCATTGCTGAACAGCGATCGCAGCGTTATTTAAACCGGTTAGAAGAAATCTTGGTAGAAGCACAAAACCCCAAGAACCCCAGCCAGGTGCTGGGCAGAACTCGGGGTAATCGGTTAACGTTCTTTGCCGGAGAAATCAGTGAGTTGCAGGGACAGACTGTGCCGGTGCGGATTACTCAAGTCCGTCCCTATAGTCTTACTGGTCAACAGGAGCCTGGGGCTTAGTGTCAACTGGTGGTTTGTCATCAGGGGATGGTGGCTTAATGTCAGCCTGGGGCTTTTTATCAGCATTAATATCAGCAGGCTGTGAGCTAGTAGGGGTAAGCATTAAGACTCCTTCCGTGCGGTAAGTATCTCCTTCTAACTTACTGCTGACAGCCATGCCTTCGATCGACCTTAGCAAGCTGAGATATTCTGGTGGCATATTAGCCGTGTATTGTTTCAGAGCTTCACCTTGCAAAACATTGGCTAATTGCCGAAAGTTGATGTAGGTTAATCCTTGGTCGCTGGCTGGTAATGTACCAACTACTTTTTGAAAATCGGCACCTTTGCTAAGCGGCTCGGTGATTGTAGAGTTTTTGGTGGATAAGAAGACTATTTTGTCATCGATCGATCCATAGCTCAAAAGACTTCCTGTTCCTAAGGGGCTGGCAATATCATTAATAGTTTTGCCGTCGGCAGATTGCCGGGGCTTGATAAGCACTTTGCCTGCACTCAAGCCTTTGACCATCGAATCTAAAGATTTTTCGTTAGTTTCGCTGCCTTCTACTACGGCGGTGATTCCTAAGCCGGTGAAGCTGCCCAGCAAGCCTTCTTTTTGCGGGAAGATGCCGATCGCGTATTCGCCGCCCATCCAGCCAAAGACATCTTTGTCTAGATCAAGTTGGGTTTGAGCGCGGAAAGATTTGCGAAGGTCTTCGATCGCCGCCATGGTTTTGGGTTCACTGGCTGATTGTTTGACTGTTTCATCCCAGATGTTTTTGATGCCAGAGCCGTTCAAAACCAGCAGGCTATCTGCGGGGAAGTTGGCGAGAACTTTGCCGTTGGTGGCGGGGAGTTTGAAGCTGTTGTCGTTCATTTGGGTCAGAGCCTTGGCGCGGAGTCCCTGGTCATCTATGCCCATGCCTGCTACGAAAGACTGTGCTTTGACTAGCTTGGTAATTTGAGTGCTGTCTAGTTTGTTGTTGCCTTTGTTGACTGCGGCTGCCATGCGCGGGAAGTCAATATAAACTGAGGCGATCGGGTTGGGTAAGTTGAGGCGACCGCTGGCGAAGAATTGGTTGCCATTTTTTTGGCTAAAAGAGGCTGCGCCTTTGAGGGTGTCGATCGATTTTTCTACGGTTGCTCGATCGGCTGAACCCACTAACCAGTCGTCGGAGTAGGCTACATGAAAGGGGTCTTTGCCGGTGGCTGACCAAATTTTGGCTCCTTTGTATTCGCTTTCGGTGGCAGGGTTTTTGCTTTTGAGCTTGTTTAAAAAGTTGAAGGCGCTGAGTTTGTCTTTGACTTTGCTGACGACTAAGACTGTGGGCTTATCTGTAGGTTTTTCGCTGGCGAAGGAAGCGATCATAACGTTGCCCAGCCAGGGCTGTACGTCTTTGGCAAGGTCGATATTACCGACGGTTTCTTTTTGAATTTGTTGGATCGATCGATCAATAACCTGTTTGGTGAGGGGGTTGCCGAAGCGATCGAGTTTGTTCCAAACTTTGGGGTCGGTGGCAATGTAGCCGACGGCGTAGGCTTGTTCTGGGACTGCTTGGGCTAATTGCTCTGGTCGATCGCCGGGATCTTTGGTTTGTAAATAATAATATCCACCTGCACCCGCTGCTGCTGTGGTTAGTAATGCTGCTGCTATTGCGATACTTTTTGCCATAATCCTCTCTCTCCCACCGATGTACCATCCCATGTTATCGCAGGGTTTGGTGGATTGTGGGACTTGGTGGGTTTCAAATTTAACAATATTTTAAACCAGACCAACTTATTAGTTATTAAATATAAATTTTGACGCATTTGTTCTGATAAAAGTAAAGTGCAAAACACACCAAAAGGTATAAAGAAATTTCGACAAACCACAATGTGATGGAATAACTGTACTTGCAATTATTGTATTATTCTAATCTCTAAGATGATTACTACTTTTTGTATTTTTTTAAGTATTACTTATCTGTCAATAAGAGATAAAATGAAGTTATTGTTAAAATTTGAAATCTATGGGTTTTACCCCTAACGACCCCCTGTCTCGGCTCACTCGTAATGACTTAGAACGTCTTTTTGAATTGCGATCAAAACAGCCCGCTCGCTCTGCTACTGCCATTCGTCCTACTCGGGGTGAACGAGTTGCCGACTTGGTAACAGAAACTGTTGGCTCTTGGCGTTTTATTTTGATCCAAAGCTGTCTATTAGCTGTTTGGATTATATTGAATGTTGTTGCCTGGATTACTCATTGGGATCCATACCCATTTATTTTACTGAACTTGGCTTTGAGCTTTCAAGCTGCTTATGCTACTCCTTTTATTTTGATGAGTCAAAATCGTCAATCGACAATTGATCGAGATAAAGCTCAGCAAGATCTAGATTGTGATGTTAAGGCAGAAATTGAAATTGAGCTACTCCATGAAAAATTAGATTCTCTTCGTGAACAAGAAATTGCCGAACTAAGGAAAGCTGTAGATCGGCAATATGAAATCATTCAAAGGTTGGAAAGTCTATTAGCTCAAGAGATATCAGCGAATCACCCGAATTATGATCAGCTAGATCTAAAATGATTTAGAATTTTTGTCCTATAGAACTCATTTCGTCAATATCTAGCATAACTATTCACCTGTTGTTTTTATTCAAAAATATTAATGGCCAGTCATCTTGAGCACATAAGCTAATTTTTGGTCATGCTGTCCATTTTCTCCTTCGATCGTGAGTCTATCGGGTTTACAGCGCCTAATCTTAGTTTTTATCCCCTGAGCAGATTCACTCTCTAAATCTTCAACATAGCCCGCCATAAGTCTTTCTGCTTCCTGGCTATTAGCGAATGGTCCAAAATAATAAAGGCAACTAGGTTGATTGGTAGAAATCTCAATCCACCAAGCTTTTCCCCAAAAGTGCAGAGCATTAGCCCAGTATTCGGAAATTCTTACTGGTATTTCTTCGTTTTGGAAAGCTTGATACTTGGAGCTGAAAAAATTGGTGATAGATTTCATGGCTTTCATCCTTTATTTTATGAGTATGAATATTCATAGCTAGACTGATTATGACTGTTACTTGTCCTTGGAAGCTGAGCATTGATGGAGTAATTCACCTCCAGCTCGCCTGTTTGTAACCACTTATCTAGCAGCGGAGGTTTTTGGACTTGTTGGAGATAAGCATGTAACTCTTGACCTTCCAGAATTTCTTGCTCTTGTAAGATGCTAGCCATTTGCCGCAACAATGGTTCGTTGTGAGCCAGAATTTCTTGAGCTGCGTGGTGAGCATGATCAATCAGGTTTTTAATGCCCCGATCAATTGTCGCTTCTACCTGAGGACTCAAAGGACGACGCGGACTATAACCACCCAGAAATTGGTTAGCAGAGCGGTCAAAGGCCATTGGCCCAAGCTGTTTACTCATGCCATAGATCGAAACATAGCGATCAGCTAAATCGGTGGCTTTTTGGATATCATCACTAGCACCAGTAGAGACTTTGCCCATAATTAATTCCTCTGCCGATCGACCACCTAAAAGTATGGCGATTTGCCCCCGCAGCTCGTCTTCCACCATCAAAAACCGATCTTCTTGGGGCAGTTGCAAAGTATAACCCAAGGCTGCTACTCCCCGAGGTACAATCGAGATTTTTTCGATTGTACCTGCTCCCGGCATTAAGGATCCCACGATCGCATGGCCGACTTCGTGGTAGGCCACAGTTTCTTTTTCGAGTTCGTTTAAGACCCGTGATTTTTTCTCTAGTCCGGCTAAGAGGCGCTCGATTGCTTCTCCAAAGTCCGCCATAGTGACAGATTCTTGATTATGACGAGCGGCTAGAAGCGCAGCCTCATTGATTAAATTGGCCAAGTCAGCTCCAGCAAAACCGGGAGTCTGAGCAGCGATTTTTAACAAATCTACATCGGCAGCTAGTTGTACCTGACGCACATGGACTAATAGAATTGAATGTCGTCCAATTTTATCAGGGCGATCCACTACAATTTGCCGATCGAAGCGACCAGGACGCAACAATGCTGGGTCTAATACCTCGGGGCGGTTAGTAGCCGAGAGCAAAATTACGCCGGTATTAGCGGCGAAACCATCCATTTCTGATAATAACTGATTCAAAGTCTGTTCTCGTTCATCGTTGCCACCGATCGAATTGGCTGCTCTAGATTTACCCAAAGCATCTAATTCATCGATGAATACGATACAGGGAGCTTGCTGTTTTGCTTGTTCAAATAATCCTCGTACCCGAGCGGCACCTACTCCCACAAACATCTCAATAAATTCTGAGCCAGAAATGCTAAAAAACGGTACACCGGCTTCACCAGCGATCGCTCTGGCTAACAGGGTTTTACCGGTGCCTGGAGGGCCAACTAATAATACGCCTTTGGGAATTTTGGCTCCCAACTTGACATATTTTTCGGCATGTTTGAGGAAATCTACAATTTCCTGGAGTTCGGCTTTGGCTTCATCGATACCGGCAACATCGTTAAAGGTTACGCCGGTATCCCCGGCACTGTAAGCTTTGGCATGACTATCACCAATACCAAGCATTCCTAAGCCACTAGCTTGATTGCCGGTGAATTTTGACCAAAGTACTAAAAATAGTAAGGGTATACCCACCCAACTTAAGACTGTCCACAAACCATTAAACGGACTTGGTACTGTGGCTGAATGCTCGACCCGATTAGTGCGAAGAATTTGCGCGAGTTCAGGATCTTCGGGTAAGCGTCTGGTGATTAGAATATTTTTAGCTGAAGAATCTTTGCGTGTGGCTAGAGTGCCGGGAGCTGTTCTTAGTTCGTAGCGAATTTCCTGGTCATCAATTGTAGCTTTCGCTACATCTCCGGCTTCTACTTGCTGAATAAATTCACTATAAGGCTTACGGGTATAGTGTTCACTTGGCCAAGCTACCATCAATACTACCCAGGTAATAAAAATTAATCCAGTGGGGATCAATAAGTGTGATTTATCAGATTTACGGTTGTTGATGATCGGCATATGGCGACCTTAGATGCTGTGGGCTACAAATGTCAATATACTACAGTAAATCCAAGGAACTTGTGAGGAAATTAGATCGAATTATCAGATTGGATAATTTTGATCAGCAACCACAGCCCCAGAATACTGGCAATGCTAAAAAATATCGGAGAGATCGCGGTTTAATTGTTGACGCAAAATTATTTCGATCTCTGACCAATTCACTGGTGGCACATCAGATTGCAGGGTACCGAGCCAAATCGACCTTGCTGATGTACTAATTAATACTAATTCAATTATCTTTCAGCAACAATTTTTGTAATTGATTAACTTGCTCATAGGCTTCTTGCAGCATTTCCAGGCTGGCTTGATCTTGGATAATTGCTTGGTCTTGTAAGGAGTGCAGGGAATGATTGATCGCTGCTAAAGCCATCTGGACCTGATCCTGAATCGTGGATTTTGCATGGTTATCATTGCGGCGCTGCCTTTCAGCGGCTTTTAATCTCTGTACCTGCTGGCGCTCCATTAAATTGGTAATCCGCGAAATAATTTCTGGCCCTGCTACCGGCTTATTCACAAAATCGTTAGCCCCGATTGCAAACACTTGTCGAATTAAGTTTGCTTCTAAATAGGCAGTCAAAAAAATAATAGGGAGAGCAGACCAATCTGAATGGTTGCGAATAGCTTTACATAAATCTAGCCCGCTCATGATCGGCATTTCGATATCCAAAATCAATAAATCTGGTTTGGCTACCGGCAATATTTCCCAGATTTTTTGCGGATCAGATAATGTAGTGACCTTCAAACCCCAAGGTGTAAGCAGCGCTTGCAAAATAGCTAAGACTTTTAGATCGTCATCGACCACTAATACATGGGTTTGGCTAGATTCGGCCACCTCGATCGCCCCAAATATCTCCTCTATAATATCGGTGGTACTAGTGGAGGTAATAACAGTATAAGATCCTAGCTGAGTCATCGCTTGGTCTAAAACGTCAAAATCAGCTAACGCAATCACCGGTACCGGGGGGACGTGTTTGTTTACCTCTACCAATAATTTTAAAGTTTCCTCTGAGTTAGCTACTGCCGCCAACAAAATACTGCGAGTGCGATAATTTTGTAGTCGTGATCTGGCTACAACGATCGTAGGTACAATTTGTACCGACCAATTACGCTCACTGGCCATTGATTGAATTGCTGAATTGAAATTGACATCTGCTGATATTAAAAGAATATCAATTGTGATATGTGGCTCAAAACTGTGTGAATCGCTAGTAGTCATTGGTTTATCTAGCTCTTCACGCAAAGCTGTGACTAGGGAAAAAAGCCATTGCCTCTGTTGAGCAGTCAAGTTTTGATAACCAGTCAACAGCGTTTCAATTTGGCGTGCCAATTCAGAACTAAGCGAAAAGCCAAATGTCCCTAAAGAGCCAGCCAAAGAATGGGCAATATTTTGACCGATTGCTTGCTGATCGGATTGGAGATCTTGGCTCAAAAATCCTATGGCAAGTTGCTCTAATACTTCAACTTGCTCATACACTTGCCCCTTAAATTTTTCCCAGGTATCAGTTAGCAGTAGCGCTGTAGTTGCTGGAATCACCGGTTTTAGTCGATAGCCAATGCCATAAACCGTCTCAATAAAATCTGCGGCGGCTCCGACTTTTTTGAGCTTTTGACGCAAGCCCTTGATGTGGGTACGGATCGCTTCTTCTCCTGGTGTGCCATCGTAAGACCAGAGATGGTCTAAAATTGCACTACAGCTAAAAACCCGTTTGCTGTTGCGCAGCAGCAACTCTAGCAAAGCATATTCTTTGGGGGTGACTGGCACTACCAAATCAGCAAATGTTACAGTGGTGCTCACCGGATCAAGTTGCAAATTTCCCCAGGCTAAAATTGGTGTTGAAGAAGTATTACTGCGCCGCAGCAATGACCGAATCCGAGCTATTAGCTCCTCTGGATCAAATGGCTTACCCAAATAATCATCGGCCCCAGCATTTAGACCTCTGGTGCGATCGGCAGGAGAATCTAAAGCAGTAAGCAATAAAATTGGCACAGTATTGCCTCTAGCTCGAATCTCCTGACACACACTCACACCGTCTTTTTTGGGCAAGGTAACATCCATTAGGATCATGTCATACTCGTAGGCATCACTCAAATCCAAGCCCACTTGCCCATTGCTTGCTAAGTCCACAGCGTATCTGTGGGTTTCCAGAATGGTCTCGATGAGTGAAGAAATAGTCGGATCATCCTCAACCACCAGAATTCTCATAGACTAATTCACCATAAACTGCATATTGATCGGTTAAAGGGGAAGAATAGCATCTGACCCCTCCTGACATTAATATTAATGATAGAAGAAATTTTGATCCTGTGCTTTTATGTCTTCTCCTAGCCTACTCCAGAATTTACCCAAATTGGCCTCGATTATTGATCGGCAGCCATTGATAGTAGATCCTGACATGTTACTAGTAGAAGTGATTACTTTGATGAGTCAGGTCAAAGGACGTAAATGTCTGTTGCCTGATGTCGTCAATGATGAAAATATCTCTGTAAAATCACCAGAAATATTGATCAACAGACCGTATAGTTCGGTTTTGATTTTAGCTGCTGAAAAATTGGTGGGTACTTTAACTGAGCGAGATTTAGTCAGAATCATTGCTTGTCAACAAAATCTGGAAGAGATAAAAGTATCAGAAGTAATGACTACAGCACCATTGATTTTGGTGCTATCAAATCATCATACCGTGATGAATGCTCTAAGCATTTTCCAACAACACCATATTAGACTGCTGCCGATTTTGGATAAACAGGAGCAGCTTATTGGGATCGTTACTCCAGAGCATATTCGTCAAATTTTGCAGCCAGTAAATCTTTTGAAATTCAGAACTGTTGCAGAAGGTATGACCACTGAGCTGATATGGGCTACTCCGACTACCTCAATTTTGCGCATAGCACAAATTATGACGGAGCACAGTATCAGTTCGATCGTCATTGTAGACGAGCAACAGCTACCAGTTGGCATGGTCACAGAGCAAGATATTGTGCAGTTTCAAGTGTTAGAGCTAGATCTAAAGCATTTACTGGCACAATTGGTGATGAGTAGCCCAGTGTTTTGTTTACAACCTGACGATTCTTTATGGTCGGCTCAACAGATTATGCAGGCCGAAAATATTCGGCGATTGGTAGTTACCAATGAACAAGGTGAATTGCAGGGGATTTTAACCCAGTCTGATTTGTTGCAATTACTTGATCCGTTAGAAATGCTTTATTTAGTAGAAAAGCTCCAAACTGAAATGACGCAGCGAACGGCAGAACTGGAGCAGAGCAACCAAGAGTTACGGTTAGAAATGATCAGGCGACAACAAATCGAAGATGACTTAGAACTGCGGGTAGCAGGGAGAACTATCGAGCTAGCTGTGCGCACCCAAGAACTACAAGCTGAAGTAGATAAATATCAATTTCAAAAATATGCTTTAGATCGATCAACTATCGTCGCAGTTACCGACCATCGCGGTGTGATCACTTATGTGAATAAACAGTTTCGCCAGATTTCTCAGTATTCTACTGATGAGCTGATTGGGAAAACCCACCGCTTAATCAACTCCGGGCACCACCCACCAGAATTTTTCCAGCAACTCTGGTCAGATATTTCTAATGGCCAAGTGTGGCGTGGTGAAATTAAAAATAGAGCTAAAGATGGTAGCTATTACTGGGTTGCTACTACTATTGTGCCATTTTTGGACGATCATAGTAAGCCAACTCAGTACTTATCGGTTCGTTTCGACATTACTGATCGTAAGCAAGCCGAAGAATCACTTAAACAGAGTGAACAAAAATTTAGAGCAATCTTCGACGGCACCTTCCAGTTTATTGGCCTACTAGATACCAAAGGAATCCTTCTGGAAGCGAATCGTACAGCATTGGCGGCTATCGGAGCTAAACCTGCCGATGTGATTGGTCAACCATTTTGGTCAACTCTTTGGTGGAATCACTCACCTGATTTACAAATTCAACTACAACAAGGAATTGTAGCGGCTGCTCAAGGCCAACTGATCAGATTTGAGGCCAAACATTTTTTGACTGACGGTTCTTTTATTACTGTAGATTTTTCGCTTAGCCCCATTACTGATGAAACTGGCAAGGTTATAATGCTGATTCCAGAAGGGCGAGATATCAGTGATCGCAAAGCCGCAGAGCAAAAAATTCAGGAACAAGCTACGCTGCTAGATATTGCCACAGATGCGATCATCGTGCGAGATTTACAACATCATATTCAATTTTGGAACAAAGGCGCAGAATCTATTTATGGATGGTCAGCAGCAGAAGCGATCGGTCAATCCACAAGTCAGTTTTTCTGTCCAGAAGCTTCATTACAACCAGCCATGACAGAGGCTTTAACCACAGTGGTCGCCACAGGATCATGGCAAGGTGAGCTACATAAGATTACTAAAGCTGGCAAAAAAATAGTAATTCAAAGTCGCTGGACTCTAGTGCGTGACGAGGCTGGTCATCCTCAATCGATTCTTAGTGTTGATACTGATGTAACGGAAAAACAAATGTTAGAGCAGCAGTTTTTGCGCGCTCAAAGGCTAGAAAGCTTGGGCACTTTGGCTAGTGGCATTGCCCATGATCTAAACAATGTCCTTACGCCCATTATGGGCGCAGCTCAGCTTTTACCCCGCACTCTCAAAAATTTAGATGAGCGCAATCAAAGACTATTAAACATGTTAGTCGATAGCTCTAAGCGCGGGAGTAATTTAGTTAAGCAAATTCTGACTTTTGCCAGAGGTGTAGATGGTGAACGCACAGTTCTCCAAGTGCGGCATATTGTGACTGAAATTATTAGTGTCGCTCGACAAACGTTTCCGCGATCAATCGATATTAGCTTGGATGCGCCTAGTCGAGAACTATGGTTAGTCAGTGCCGATGCCACCCAAATTCATCAGGTATTAATGAATTTGTTTGTGAATGCCCGAGATGCCATGCCTGACAGTGGACAAATTTTGGTTAAGATCGAAAATATTGTAATCAACGAAACTTATGCCAAACTGCATCTACAACCAGTGATCGGGTCTTATGTGGTAATTACCATTGGTGATACAGGAGTAGGCATGAATAGTGAAATGCTCGATCAAATTTTCGATCCATTCTTCACTACAAAAGAAACTGGCACAGGATTAGGTCTATCCACCGTAGTTGGAATCCTGAAAGCTCATGGCGGAGCAATTAATGTTTATAGTGAAGTAGGACGAGGTAGCTGCTTTAAAATATATTTACCGGCTGTAGATAGCCCGGAAGCCGAAGCTCAGCAATCAGTCAGCGAATTATATGACGGCCAGAACAAAATAGTATTGGTCGTAGACGATGAAATATCTGTCCGCTCCATTACCAAAGAATCTTTACTAGCCTATAATTACAATGTGATCGAAGCCTGTGATGGAGTCGAGGCGATCGCCCTCTATGCCAGAAACCACAAAGAGATTGATGTGGTGCTAATCGATATGATGATGCCTAATTTAGATACTCCCTCAACTATTCGGGCTTTGCGTCGCATTGATCCACAGGTAAAAGTAGTGGCCATGAGTGGTTTGGCGACTAATCAAGAAGTAGTCAAAAAATCCGGAGTCAGTGATTTTCTAACTAAGCCATTTACAACTGAAGATATGTTACAAACATTAAAAAATACCCTCCAAGAATGACTTGATATCCATTGATCAGAAGTCCGAATTCTTATCAATGTGGCTTCAGGAGAATCAAAACTTTGTTGCATGAGTATGTCCATTTTAAGGTACTTTAGCTGTTATAGAGTGAATCATAGGGACAGCATAATATGCCGATCGAACAAGATTTCAACTGGAACAAGCTACAAAACGGTTCGGATATTCGTGGTATTGCCATTGATGGTGTGCCAAATGAGCCTGTCAATCTCACCCCCGAAATCGCCAGAATTCTCGGCCTAGCCTTGGTTAGCTGGCTATCCCAAAAGATCAATAAACCCAACAATCAACTGACAATTGGCGTAGGGCGTGATAGTCGCCTGTCTGGCCCAGCAATTATGCAGGCGGTGATTGATGGAATTACGGCTAGCGGCAGTAACGTCTATGATTTTGGGATGGCTTCAACTCCGGCAATGTTTATGAGTACCATTACCACCGGATTTGAATGTGATGGCGCAATTATGCTCACGGCTAGTCACCTACCCTTTAATCGTAATGGATTGAAATTTTTTACTGCTAAAGGCGGTTTAGAAAAGCAGGACATTTCGGCTATTTTAGCGTTCGCTCAAGCAAACGCTTTTGAAATCTCAACAATAGCTGGTAAGGTCACTTCTCATGATTTTATGTCAGTATATGCCAATCAATTTGTCGATAAAATCCGCTTATCTGTCAATCATCCTACCAACTTTGAACAGCCTTTAGCTGGTCTCAAAATAGTTGTTGATGCTGGCAATGGAGCCGGGGGCTTTTATGCCGATCGAGTTTTACAGCCATTAGGTGCCGATACAACTGGCAGTCAGTTCTTAGAACCCGATGGTACTTTCCCAAATCATGTGCCGAATCCGGAGGATCCAGATGCAATGGCTGCAATTTGTCGAGCTGTAGTCGATAACCGAGCTGATTTCGGGATAATTTTTGATACGGACGTTGATAGATCAGCCGCCGTAGACGGTACGGGTAAAGAACTCAATCGCAATCGATTGATTGGATTAATTAGCGCGATCGTTTTACAAGAGCATCCCAATTCTACCGTAGTTACAGATTCGATTACTTCTGATGGATTGACTCAATTTATTCAGGAAGATTTGGGTGGTACTCACCATCGCTTCAAACGCGGCTACAAAAATGTGATCAATGAATCATTGCGACTAAATGAATCTGGCCAAGAGTCTTGGCTGGCGATCGAGACTTCTGGACATGCAGCAATGAAGGAAAATCATTTTTTGGATGACGGTGCCTACTTGGTAAGTAAACTACTGATCGAATTAGCTAAATCTCGACTAGCAGGTAAAACTCTTACAGATTTAATCGCTAATTTACAAGAGCCGATCGAAAGTAAAGAGCTGCGAATTAAAATCACTAGTGATGATTTTCAAGCCGTTGGTGGTCGAGTAATTGAGCAAATGCGAGCTTTGGCATTGAGTCATTCAGATTGGAATATAGTACCTAATAATCATGAAGGGGTGCGGGTTTCTTGTGCTAATGCCAATGAAGATGGTTGGTTTTTGTTACGGCTGTCTTTGCATGACCCAGTAATTCCGGTAAATATTGAGTCCAATGTAGCTGGTGGTGTCGATCGAATTGAGCAGCAGCTCGTATCTTTCTTGAAAACTCAGGAATTTTTGGTCATCTAAAGACTACTCCAGCCAAAACCCCAAAAATCAAAACTTATGGAAACCGAAAATCTTTTAGAAATGCTGTTTGGGCAAATGAACGAGCAACAGCAACTCCGTTTTAAACAAGCAATTGTGGCACAAACAGTTTTTTATGTTTCTCAACGCTTACCGATAGCCGATTTAGACAACGGAGAACGCAGCTTCATTGAGTTGGCGAATAAATGGATTGCAGAACCCACCGCGAAAAATGCTGAGCAGGCTGCACTAGCAGCAGTTCTTGACCAAGTAGATGGCGAAGTCAGGCATCTTGAGATGGGAGAATATTTTTTGACTCCCGCCAAAGCTGCGGGTACAGAGAATGGTTTTGATGCCGTTCAATACGCGCTGAAGGCTGGTGGCGATTTTCAGGTTACGGAGGCCAAACAATGGCAAATGGCCACCGCCTGGGATATTTTGTCCGATCGAACGCCCCCATCGGTGGAATCATTATCAGATTATTAGGCTTAGATGTTGCTATTGCTAATGAGTTGATCCAGTTCCCAGTCAAAGGGTCAAATATGCTAGTGCCGATCGATCCCCTGATTTATCGCTTCTATGAAATCATGCAGGTCTATGGCATGGCGCTAAAAGAAGTGATTCAAGAAAAATTCGGTGATGGCATTATGAGCGCGATCGACTTCACCATGGATGTGGAGAAAGAAGAAGATCCTAAAGGTGATCGGGTAAAAATAGTGATGTCTGGTAAATTCCTTTCCTACAAAAAATGGATTCTATATTTTGAACATGGTACGAATGTCGCAAGACAAAAATAGACAGAGTTTCTTGTGAAAAACATATTTTAAAAAGCACAGTGTTGATTACCGTCAATATTATAAATGTGAGCTTTTATACTCAATTTTTACTTAGTTTTGTAGAACTCCCCGCTTTTTTTGAAAGTACGTTATGTTGTAGGAGCTTCAAAAAATAAACCAGGTAAATAACATGGCTGATATCATTGACACCGCTGTAGCGGCTGGTTCTTTTACCACCCTCGCAGCAGCATTAACCGCTGCTGGACTCATTGAAACCTTAAAAGGCGCTGGCCCTTTTACTGTTTTTGCACCCACCGATGAAGCATTCGCTAAACTGCCTGCTGGCACCGTTGATGCTTTATTAAAAGACATTCCTAAGCTCAAAAAGATTCTGACTTACCACGTTGTTGCAGGCAAAGTAATGGCTGCTGATGTAGTTAAACTGAAGTCCGCCAAAACTGTCGAAGGATCTGAAGTTAAAATCGATGCTTCTAGTGGCGTGAAAATTAATGACTCTACTGTAGTAACTCCTGACGTTGCTGCTGACAATGGTGTTATCCACATTATTGATAGCGTATTGATGCCCGCGTAAACTAGCGCGCGAATCATAAATCCCAATAAAAAATCGTGAGGTAGTAGTTATTAATAACTGCTGCTTCTTTCTGTACCCATTATTTTGCTCTGCACCTTTATCAAGGCAATCCCCAACAAATTTAAACTCGGCTATTTCTCTGGAAACATCGCTAATACCTAATTTAATTGTGATCAGCGAATCCCAGATTGTCCAGTGATCAACCCCAAGTGCCCATGGTAGAATCGTCCCAAAATCTTCTGAACTTCTACCATGCCCCAACCCAACCCTGTAGCTATTTGCCTTTTATATCGTGAAGGTAAACTCTTGATGCAGCTCCGCGACAACATTCCTACCATTCTATATCCCGGACTCTGGGGCTTATTTGGCGGCCACATCGAAGCCGGAGAAACTCCCGAAATCGCCGTAGTCCGCGAAATTGCCGAAGAAATCACCTACAGTTTGCCCTCAGACTTCCAGAAATTCGGCATCTACGGAGACGACATAGTTCACCGCCATATCTTCCATGCGCCTTTGACTGTCCCGATCGAAGAACTCAACCTTCAAGAAGGCTGGGATTTCGGTCTCCTCACCCCCGCCCAAATCGCCAGCGGCTTTCATTATTCCGACATAGCAAAAGAGTCTCGTCCGATCGGCCAAGCCCACCAAAAGATTTTATTAGAATTCGCTGAAAAACACCCCCAATTTTTTTAGCCCACCAGCAAAAATCCACCAATGTTTAAGCAATCCTAAGCAAAATTGTCGTTTTCACCCAGTTTTGCCATAATCAAAGCGAGTCTCTTCAATCAAAAAAACATGGATATCAAAACAATCTTGCCTGCCCTCGCGGTTATTTTCATCTCATGCTGCCTATTTTTTGGCACCAAAAACGGCTTTTACGACTCCGACGACTACCACGGCAATGGTTCCGCCCATTAGATTATGATTGCCAGCAACGCAGATCTATCTTGCTTGGCCTTGGCAACCGGCCAAGGTGACGAAGGCGTTTGCTTGCTGGCACAAATCGGAGCCTACCGCATCTTGCTAGACTGTGGCATCACCGATATTAGTAACTTACTAGAGCTAGAAATAGACGGCGTATGGTGCAGTCATGCCCACCGACACCACAGCCAAGGTTTAATCGCTTTACATACTGCCCGGCCCCAGCTCCCCCTATATGGTAGCTCCGCCACCACCATCTTATTAGGGCTAGATAATTTCATCATCCTGCCCTGGCAGAATTCTCTTGCTGAAGGATCACCCCTTGGCACCGAACTATATCCCGGACTCTATGCCCGCATCTTTCCGGCAGGCCACCTCCCCGGAGCCGCCGCAATTTTATTTACATATCAAGGCTCCGATCGTAGTTATACTTTGCTCTACACTGGAGATTTCTTCATCTCCAATACCCGGCTCACCGAAGGATTATCGCTAAATGATTTGCGTGGTTGTCGTCCAGATGTGCTGATTGTAGAAGGTAGCTATGGCACCGCCCGCTATGCCCATCGTCGTCAACAAGAAAACGGTCTAGTCCAACAGATTAATGCCTTGCTCACCGAAAAAAATACTATCTACTTACTAGCCCCAGAGCTAGGACAAGCTCAAGAAATTCTGATGCTGTTGCGCGGTCAGATGGCTGGGCAACGCATTGAGATTTGGGTAGATGAAAGTATTCAAAATACCTGTGATCGATTTATTCAATGCTTGCCCGAATTGCCTAATAATATTCAGAATTTTTCCCGCGATCGATCATTATTTTGGGATGATCGAGGTTGGCCAAGGGTAAATCCTTGGCCACAAACTCCAAAATCTGGGATATTTTTGATTACTGATCTGATAGCATTAGAACACCTGCAATCTCTAGAATCAGTTTTGCTATTGGTTCCGCCTCAATATTTAGAATCCTCTACAAACTTGGGTTTAAAAACCCAAAAATATTTTCTTAGCGAACATTCTGATGGTGCCGGAACGGCTCAACTTATTCACAATATCCGTCCTCAGCACGTGATATTTGTTCATGGCTCTGCTACTTATCTGGCAGATCTGACTGGCTTGGAAGAACTACATAGTCGCTATCAATTACATTTGCCTTCCGCTGGTAGCTTAGTGGAGTTACCGATCGGTGATACTTTTCTACATGCCCCACCCCCCACCGAATCTACTTACGAAGGTGAGTTAGCAGCAGGCAGTCAGCTTATTCACATTTCTCTCCCCGCCACCGTCGCCGATGATCCGCGCTGGCAAAATTTTGCCGACACGGGCTTAGTGGAAGCCCGCTGGCAGGGAGGAGAGCTGATCTTGCGAGGGGTTTCGGCTCGGCAGTTGCTCAACTACCCCGAAAAAGTCGCTGAGAACTTGCATTGCTGTGGCAACTGTCGCTATCTGCGCGGTCAGCGTTGTTTTAACGAAGAGTCACCCCTGCATGGGTTTAAGGTGACAGCTACAGGGGTTTGTCGATCGTTTGCCACTAACCTTCTATAATTATTGCATCTGCTTCGATTTCGATCAGCATTTTAGGATCAATGAGCCGACTAACTTCTACCATTGTGGTGGCTGGGCGGATTTCGCTAAAAAATTCACCATGGGCTTTGCCTGCTTGCTCCCATTCGCTGATGTTGGCCATATACATACGAGTACGCACAACATCTTTCATACTGGCTCCAGCTTTAGCCAAAGCAGCTTCAATATTTTGCAGGGTCTGGCGAGTTTGCTCATACACGTTATCAGCCAGTTTGCCATCGGCATCGCTGCCGGTGGTGCCAGATACCGAAATTTGGTTGCCGATTTTAACGGCGCGCGAATAGCCAATAATTGGTTCCCATTTGGAGCCAGTAGCAAAATTTTCTCTTTTCATGAGGTTAGATAAATTTTAATGTGGATCTTAATTTTACCGTTTTTGGTGATCTCAATGATGCTAAAAACTCAATAAAACTAACTATAGAAGATCTTGACTGAAGACGTTGCACCATCAGACATCCTCAGATTGCTTGATCTCAGATACCGTATACAATGGTCGCCCTTTAACTTCCTCATAAATTCGCCCAATATATTCACCCAAAATACCAATGCTAAATAGCTGTACTGCACCCAAAAAAAATATGGCGATCGCAATGGTAGCCGTACCGTTTAGGGGCGATCGAGGAGTCACTAACCGCCAGTACAGAACTAATCCAGCCATCCCGATCGACAACGCCGCCGAGAACAACCCCAAATAAATTGACAACCGCAGCGGCACCTGTGAAAAAGAAGCCAAACCATTTAGCGCCAGCGCCAAAGATTTAGCAAAAGTATACTTTACATCCCCAGCAAACCGAGGCTCTCGATCGAACAACAAAGCAGTCTGCCGAAAACCTACCCACGATCTCAGCCCTCGCAAATAGCGATTTCTTTCGGGCATGGCATTTAATAAATCCACCACCTGCCGATCCATCAAACAAAAATCCCCGGTGTCAGTCGGAATATCTACGTCGGCCAAAATCTTCAGCAATCGATAAAAAGCAAAAGCAAAAAGTCTTTTTAACCATCTCTCTTTTTGACGACGAGTACGTTGGGCATACACCACCTGAAAACCCTCTCGCCACAATCTCAACATCTCAGGAATCAACTCTGGCGGATCTTGAAGGTCGGCATCTAAAACAATCACCGCCTTTCCTCTAGCCTGCTGTAATCCAGCCGTCACAGCGATTTGATGACCAAAATTACGGGCAAGACTCACATAGCCCACCCGCCGATCCTGTTGATGTAGCTCCCGCAGTAAATCAACGGTGCGATCGCTACTGCCATCATTCACCAAAATCAATTCCCCTGGCACATCTAACTGATCCATCACCGCACTCAACCGCCGATACAGCTCAGGTATGTTGGCGGTTTCGTTAAAGACCGGAATGACCAGTGAATACTCAGGCATGGGGAATTACTGCAATACAATCAATTTCTACCAAGACATCTTTGGGCAACCGAGCCACTTCCACGCAGGCTCTAGCCGGTGCAGTATCTGTATTGAAATATTTACCATAGACCTCGTTCATGGCCGCAAAATTATTCATGTCTTTTAAAAACACCCCAGTTTTAACCACATCATTCCAAGAAGCACCGGCCTGCTTCAGAATCGCCGCCAAATTGGCCATCACCAACTCTGTCTGCTTTACCACGTCGCCAGTGTGGACTAATTGATTGGTGCTAGGATCGATCGCAATTTGCCCAGAAACAAACAACATTTTACCGCTGGCGGCGATCGCCTGGTTGTAAGGCCCAACAGGAGCCGGAGCTTGGCTGGTAGTAATAATTTCTCTGGTCATAATGGTTTACTCAAACTAAATTAGTCCGATCAAATTTTAGCTGCAATTGCCCCTCGCACAAAATTCCTCACCAAAAATTAGCCAAATTCACCAAAACTTGTTATACTTAGTCCTCGGCGGCAGTATCGCCAAGTGGTAAGGCAGAGGTCTGCAAAACCTCCACCCCCGGTTCAAATCCGGGTGCTGCCTTTGTTTAAATTTGGGACAACTTTTTGTGAGCGACCTTCCCCTAGATCAAGAGATGATGCAGCGCTGTATCGCTCTAGCTCGACGCGGCGAAGGTCGCACTGCGCCCAACCCTATGGTGGGTGCGGTAGTAGTCAAAGATGGGGCGATCGTGGGGGAAGGTTTTCATCCTGGTGCTGGTCAACCCCACGCAGAAGTTTTTGCTTTGCGTCAAGCTGGTGATCTGGCCAAGGGTGCAGCTATTTATGTAAGCTTAGAACCCTGTAACCACTATGGTCGAACTCCGCCCTGTAGTGATGCAGTAATTGCGGCTGGTATTCAACGAGTGGTAGTGGGTATGGTAGACCCCAATCCATTGGTGGCTGGTAGTGGTTTAGAGAAGTTACGACAGGCAGGAATTGAAGTGGTCACTGGCGTTGAATCTGTGGCCTGTGAGGAATTAAATGAAGCTTTTGCCTATCGAATGCTTCAGCAAAAGCCCTTGGGTATTTTAAAATATGCTATGACTTTGGATGGCAAAATTGCTACTGATACTGGTCATAGTGCTTGGGTAAGCAGTGCCGAATCTCGTGAATACGTGCATTATTTACGATCGACCTGTGATGCGATTGTGACCGGCGGCAACACTCTCCGTCGAGATAATCCGTTTTTAACTAGTCATCAGGCCGATCGGCCAAATCCATTGAGGGTAGTACTTAGCCCTAGCTTTAATTTGCCTGCTGTGGCGAATCTTTGGGACACTACGGTAGCGAAAACTTTGGTAGTGACGGGTTTACAAGCTGATCAGGAGCTACAGGAAAAACTCCGATTACAAGGCGTAGATGTTCTGCTTACAGAGGATCCTAGTCCTGCTGTAGTGATGAAAGAATTGTTCGATCAGGGTTGTCTTTCGGTGCTATGGGAATGCGGTGGCACTTTGGCCGCAGCAGCAATTCAGCAGGGAGCAGTGCAAAAAGTCTTGGCTTTTGTGGCACCAAAGATAGTCGGTGGTATCCACGCTCCTCAGCCAGTAGGAGATCTAGGGATTCAACAAATGACTGAGGCTTTGGATTTGGAGCGAGTGAGCTTTAGATCGATCGGTAAGGATCTTTTGGTGCAGGGATATCTTTCATCAGATAATTGATTCTCGTAAAAAATACTGATATTTTAAGTACATAAAAACCGAGGTGTTTATGACTGTTACAACATCCAGGATGACCTTAGCCGACTTCTTGGCTTATGATGATGGCTCTGACCAGCGCTATGAACTCGAAAATGGAGAACTAATTTTTATGCCTGCCGAGAGTGACATAAATCAGCGCATTTCTTCATTTTTGTTTGTACTGTTTTTGGGATTGGGTATTCCTAGTTATCGACTGCGAATTGGTTTAGAAGTTGCCGTAAATAGTACGCGCGTCGGAGTAAGGTTGCCAGATTTATCAGTGCTTTCTGAGGAAGGTGCTGAAGAACTTACTGGGGCAACGAGATCGATGGTTTTGATGGATATGTCAGCGCCTTTACTACTAGTAGAAGTAGTAAGCAAAGGACAAGAAAAAAGAGATTATCGCTATAAACGATCGGAATATGCGGCCAGAGGAGTCGCCGAATATTGGATCGTTGATCCTTTAGCCGCTCGGGTTACAATTTTAGAATTGATAGATGGATTTTACGAAGAACAAGAATTTAAAGATGCTGATCGTTTGATATCGACTGTCTTTCCAGAGCTAAATTTAACGGCATTACAAACACTACAAGCTGTGGTTTAGGTCTTAATCACCAGCTTTGCCGCGATTGATCGAGCCTCTTTTTCCAGCGGATTTTTGGCATACTGCTGTCCAGCCTCATAGTAAGACCTAAAATACTTATAGCCAAACTTATTTGCACCGCCCAACCGCTCGCACTGAGCAGAATGCACTAACTCATGAGCCAACAGAAAGAGCTGACCTCGGTTAGTTGGCTGGTAAGCATCTTTCACGTATATCCGATCGCAATAAGTTTGTGCTGCTGAATCTACGTCGCCCACATGCACCTCCTGCTCACCGTTCGACCAGCGATCCATCAACAGAGAATTGTAGTTAACCTGCACCCGATCGACCAATTTTCCAAACAATGGCCGCAAAGACTTTTTCTGAGCCACCGTCAAAGTTTGACCTGGCAGATTGCGGGTAGCCGACAACTGAACACCCACGTTAAACATCACAATGCCACTATTGCCCCAGACCTCCTCAGGCTCCGAAGATTTCAACAGATCTTGAATTGTCGCCGAAGACTGGGTTGAATTACGCACGTTAGCAACAGTGGTCTCAATTTGTGATTGACAGTCATTGCTACAAAACGGCTTAAAAGCAGTAGTGCCAAACAGTACCGTCGCACTAGCTGCAATAACAACTCCTACGATCGCCAACAGCAGAAAATTAATAATGAATTTCATTTTCCAATACAAAAACGGCTAAAGATTCTATCTAAAACAGATTCAACTAACTCTTCTCCGGTAACTTCCCCTAAAGATTTGATGGCCTCTCGTAAATCGATCGTCCAAAAATCCCAGGGCAAATCGCTAGCAATGGTTTCCTGTACTCGTTCCAGCGCCGAGGTCGCCTGGGTCAACGCCGCCGCTTGCCGCTGATTGATCGCCAAGTCTAAGTTAGCAGCGCCAATCGTCCCTGCCTGAGCAATTTCTACAATCTTAGCTTCTAGCCGATCAATTCCCTCCTGACTGAGCGCCGATAGCGCCACCACTGGCTGCTGCAAATCTGCTGGCAGCTTTGGTAACTCTGTAATCAAGTCCATTTTATTGACCACTAAAATCAGCGATTTTTCTTGCACCTGTGCGTAAATTTCCATTTCGGCATCTGTCCAACCCCGCTGTCCATCGATCGTCAAAATCACCAAGTCAGCTTGCTGAGCTGCAGTCTTTGATCGAGCCACCCCAATTTGTTCTACCCGATCTACTGTCTCTCGGATGCCAGCGGTGTCTAGCACCTGAATCGGGATTCCCCCAATCACTAAGTTAGACTCCACCACATCCCGCGTAGTGCCCGGAAGGTCGGTGACAATCGCCCGATCGGTGCGACTCAAAGCATTCAGCAAGCTCGATTTACCCACATTGGGATGACCCACAATGGCAATCTTTAGCCCGGTACGCAGCAGCTCACCTCGATCGGCAGTGGCTAAAATGGTTATCAGAGTCTGACTCAGCTCATCAATTTGCTCGCAGATTCCTGGCACGTCCATAGGCGGTAAATCATCAGCAAAATCGATCTGAGCTTCGATTTCTGCCAAAATATCTAAGGCTCGATCACGCACTTGCTGGATGGGTTTGCGCAGTTTACCCTGCAATCCAGCCAAAGCCGCTGAAGCTGCGGCGGTGGAACGGGCACCTACTAACTCGCTGATGCTTTCGGCTTGGGTCAGGTCAATCCGACCATTTAGAAAAGCGCGCAGGGTAAAATCACCCGGTTGAGCCAGGTTGGCTCCGGCTGTAAGACAGAGCTGTAAAACTTGCTGCACGCAGATAGTGCCGCCGTGACAATGAAATTCCACCACATCTTCGCGGGTGTAAGAACGGGGTGCCAGCATCATTAACAGCAAGGCTTCATCCACAACCACGTCTGTTTGGGGATGGCGAATGTGGCCATAGAGCACTCGATGGCTTTCCCAAATCTGTTTGCCAGCAGCCACAAAGAGCTGCTTGGCAATATCGATCGCTGTTGCTCCCGATAACCGCACAATACCAACGCTACCTTGCTGAGAAACCATCGCAGTGGCGATAGCGGCGATGGTGGGCTGCTGGATTGGTGCTGATTTCATTCTGATCTATTGCCGTCTTTAATAGATTGAACTAGCTTCTCTTTTGGCAATGGATCTGCTTCTACTAAGACCGATCGGTTGTTGTACTTGTTCATGGCCTTCTCTACTCCAGATCCCAAAGATAGCTCCACGGCATCGGCAGATAATTGCAGAACATCGGTAACAATCGAAGACTCTGCTGCTGAGAATTTACCCAAAACGTGAGAAATTGTTTCATCTTGGCTTTTACCAATGCCCATCCGCAATCGAGGAAATGTCGGCGTGCCCAAATGACTAATAATCGACTTCATGCCATTGTGACCGCCAGCCGAACCCGTTAACCGAATGCGCAGTTTACCCAAGGGCAAATCTAAGTCATCATAAAGCACCAAAACCTCGGTGGGTTCTAATTTGTACCAATCCAACACCGATCGCACCGATTGACCAGAAAGGTTCATAAAAGTCTGGGGCTTCAGCAGCACAATTTTTTGACGAGTGACCCAGCCTTCCCCCACAATGCCTTGAAATCTTTTTTGGTCAGAAACCGGAATTTGCCAGCGTTTTGCTAATTGATCAATTAAATCAAAACCAATGTTGTGCCGAGTTCGATCGTACTTTGCCCCTGGATTTCCCAAACCCACGATCAGTCTGGGAAATACCTCCAATACCTCAGATTCAGCCATAACTCAGTAACTTCTTGTAATCTAATGAGTAATATTGTACCATCTCTAGAAATCTACACCTCGGCGGAGATTAACTCCGCTATTGGCATAGTGCTTGTGGCAAACCATCTCGGAATGGATGCTGGCCAGGTCAAAATATTTGGGTGTATTGAAACAGCGACCAGTGATAATTACCTGAGTTTCTGGTGGCTTATCTAACAGAGCTTCCACAATGATATCTACTGGTAGCAGCTCTAAATCCACCGTTGGATTCAGCTCATCCATAATAATGGTCTTGTACAGCCCCGAAGCCAAAGCGCTACTGGCAATCTCCCAGCCCCGCTCGGCTTCAATAAAATCAATTTCTTGCTGCTTACCGCGCCATACTATTGAGTCACCACCACAGCGTTGATGATCTACTAGCTGGGGATAACTTTTTTTCAGCGCCGCGATCGCCGCATCTTCGGTATAGCCGTCGCCTCCTTTTAGCCACTGCATAATCAGCACTCGATGAGTCCGATCTTGGCTGATGCCCCGCCCGATCGCCTGCAAAGCTTTACCTAAAGCACTGGTGGACTTGCCCTTGCCGTCGCCGGTATAAATTTCAATGCCCTCAATCCCCTGAGCCTTAGCTTCAGGATGTAGATGTGGCTTCATTTCGGAATGTAGATCAGCCACAGCCACCAGCTCAGCAGGAGCATCACGGCCAGTAATAATAATCTCTAGGTGATGAGCTTTGCGGCCAATGGTCGTAACAATATCGGCCACATTGAGTAACCCCAGATCAATCACCGGACTCAGTTCATCTAAAACAATAACGGTGTAAAGGTCCGAAGCGATCGCCCCCTTCGCTACATCCCAGCCCCGTTGGGCTTCAGCCCGATCAAAATCAGTGATGCCATCTCGATCAAAAAACTCGGCTCTGCCGCTGCGTACTTGGTCAATTAAATGAGGAAATGCCTGCCGCAAAGCAGAAATCGCCGCATCTTCATCGTATTCCCGCTCTGCTCCTTTGAGGAACTGTAACAAAAGAACCCGATGGTCGGTCTTGCTTTCAATACCTAGCCCGATCGACCTTAAAACCACGCCTAACGCAGCTTGAGACTTCCCTTTGCCTGCGCCATCATACACATGGATCTGTCCAGCAGCGCGCTCTTGTTTGGCGCTGGCGGTGCGAATGCCAATTCCTACTCTGCTCATCAAAAATTACCACGAAGTTAGATATGTTCGATCGACGCGATTGCGCCGAGATATATAGATTACCTTGGGATTGCTGATTTGGTTCAGTAATCTACCAAATACAGCTTTTTAGACGAAAGCAATGGGTTTTACTGACCTGCTCTCACCGGTGCAGCCAATTGGCAATATCAAGATAGTTTCGGTGCAAAGCTCCGCAATTGAATCGGCAACGCCCTGCTTGATTATTGATATCCAGCGGCCTGCAACGAAAAAAGGTGCGCATAGCGTCCTTTGTTTGCCAATAATTGCTCATGGCTACCCTGCTCAATAATTTGCCCCCCAGCCATCACCACAATTTTATCCGCCATGCGTACCGTAGAAAAACGATGAGAAATTAACACCACCATTTTGTCTTGAGTCAAAGAACCAAAGTGATTAAAAATATTCATTTCTGCCTCTGCATCCATCGCCGCCGTTGGTTCATCTAAGATCAGGATATCTGCATCCGATCGCATAAAAGCCCGAGACAAAGCAATCTTTTGCCACTGACCACCAGATAATTCCTGACCATCCTTAAACCACTTCCCCAACTGGGTATCAAACCCCTGAGGCAAAGCATCAATAAAAGGCTTCGCCATCCCCTTACCTGCCGCAGTCTCCCACTCCAGATGATCATTTAAATGCCCCACATCTCCTACCCCCACATTTTCGCCCGCCGTAAACTGATACTGCACAAAATTTTGAAAAATCACCCCAATTCTGTGACGCAAGGCATCAATATCCCAATCATTCAAATCCACCCCATCCAACAAAATCCTGCCGCTACTGGGAATATATAGCCTCGTTAATAGCTTAATTAAGGTAGTTTTCCCTGAGCCATTTTCACCTACAATCGCCAGTTTTTCACCCAAAGGTAAATGTAGAGAAATATTAGCTAGAACAGATTGCTGACTGCCGGGATAACTAAACGAAACCTGCTCAAACCGAATGCCATCCTGAGATATACCTTGAGTAACTTTTCCTTGAGACTGAGGCATGGGCTGCTCTAAGAACTCATAAAGATTCGCCAAATATAAATTATCTTCATACATTCCCCCGATCGAAGTCAGTGCCGCAGTAAAAGTGGATTGTCCCTGGCGAAATACCACCAGATACATCGTCATTTCGCCCAGAGTAATTGCTCCACGAATCGCCGTAATCACCATCCAAGCATAGGCGGCATAAAATGCTCCGGTACTCAGCAAACCCAGTAAATATCCCCAAATTCCTTTTTTAATTGTCAGATTTCGGTCTTCATGATAAAGCCGATGAAAAATTTCGCGGTAGCGCTGTAACAGCATATCTCCGAGCTGATAGAGCTGCACTTCTTTGGCGTAGTCTTCCCTTGCCAGCAAGGTTTCTAAATAATGCTGCTGACGAGTTTCTGGCGATCGCCACCTAAACAATCTAAAAGCATGTGCCGAAAACCGGGTTTCGGCAATAAATGAAGGAATGGCAGCAGCAATTAAGACCAGCACTGCCCAACCCGAAAATTGCCAAAGCAACCCACTAAAGGTCAAGAGAGTCAGAGCCGATTGACCCAAGCCAAATGTACGATTAATTAAAGACAACGGACGACTAGAAGCCTGAGATCGAGCTTGACTCATTTTGTCGTAAAATTCCGAGTCTTCAAAGTGGGCTAAGTCTAAGGTCAAGGCTTTTTCTAAAATCAACTCATTTACTCGCTGGGCAAGCAAGACTCGCAGCAGTGATTGACAGACCACTAAACCTTTTTGGGTGGCCGCCAATAAAATAATTTGAACCGCTTCTAAGGTCACAAAACCTAGGGCTTGTTGTTGATTATGGTATAAGCCACTATGGTTAGCTAGTACTACACTGTCAACAATTAATTTGCCAATGTAGGCGATCGATCCTGGTAACAATCCACCGCTTAAAGCCAAAAAAGCCAGGGCTATAGTTAATCTCTGGCTAGTAGTCCAAACTAAGCTTAAAGCTTTGCTACCGTATCGAAATACCGATAGAGATTGATTGATTACTCTGGATCTTGGCCAGATGTTTTTTTTCTTACTTGTCATTTTTTGATATGATGCGCTGGGATGAACGCACTTTGATTATCGTAGATAATAGCGTGAAAATAAAGTGGCTCTATCCAGAATCTTGGCTTTTCATCCCTCTCCTCATTTCTCACGGTCATGAATCTATCACCTTTACAGATCGCTGAACTAATGACTCTCACGATCACCAGTTTATTTCAGGTAATCGCCAGCCATCAAGAAAATCGCCAACCAAGTCCTGGTAACATAACCAGCACTGAACAAGCAAAAATCCACTGGTATACCCAGGGCAGTGGTGCAGTCACTATCATTATTGACCACAGCTTAGGTGGCGTAGAAGGCTACCTTTTAACTGATCGATTAGCAACTATCGGACGAGTGATCATCTTCGATCGACCGGGCTATGGCTGGAGCAAACCAAACTGGCAACCCCGCACCAGCCAACAAATTAATCTTGAACTACAAAGCCTCCTGCAAACAGCCCAGATTCAGCCTCCATATATTTTAGTTGGGGATTCTTTTGGCAGCTACAACATGCGGCTGTTTGCCCATAACTATCCGGCACAAGTCAGCGGCTTAATTATGACCGATGGTTTACACGAAGATCAAATGCTGTCATTACCATGGCGTTTAAAGTTCCTCAAAATATTTTTTGCGCTCTCTTTTATTTTCGTCAGCGCTGGGGCAGCACTGGGGATTGTGAGAGTTTTGGGCATGATCGGACTGTTTGAAATCATTAAACCAGAGCTAAAATGCTGTGACCCGATCAGGTTAAAACAAATCAAAAGATCCTTTTATCGCGCTGGTCACTGGTTAACCATGTCCAGAGAAATGATCGGCTTAGATACCAGCGGTAGGCAGCTACGATTTGCCAATAACTTAGGTGCTTTGCCCGTAATCAACATCAAAGCCTCCACTTTTTTGCGCATTCCGCTGCCCACTATATTCTGGGGCTGGTTGATGAATCCTGCCGATCGAGCTAGAGATCAAATCCATTTGGCTTTAGCCAAAGTTTCTACCAATACCCAGCAGTTGTTAGCACCCCAGAGCAGCCACTTTGTCTGGGTCGATCAACCAACAGTGATAGTGGATGCAGTACAGAAAATGATTGATCTAAATTCAGAGTAGCGAAATCCCCGAAAATTGCTGAAATAGCCTAGTGGCATAAGAGTCAGTCATCCCAGAAATAAAATCTGTGACCCGCAATAATTGCTGATAGCTATCCTCATCAGCCTGGGGACGATAAGCGATCGGCAACATCTGCAACACCAACTGACTTTTAGAATTCTCTGGCTGATGCAGCGCCGTGGCAAATTCCACAAACAGCTTACCCAACACTTCATATCCGGCAATTTGTACTCCCACCACGTGCGGATGCTGAAAAATTGATCGTCTCGCCTTCTCGTTAATAGTCGCCAACGCCCGCCGATAGCTGCTTAGTGATAGCAAATCTCCCTCAAACTCACCTCGCAGCATTTCTGCCTCATGAGCCAGAAAATTATCGGCTGCTTCTTTTACTAAGATATCGATCGACTTCGCCCGCAAATGCGTCACCTGCTCTGCCTCAGCCCCCGGCTCCAGGGAAATATCTAAGCAAGCAATTTCATTCAACAATTCCACCACCTCCCCGAAACTCAAATAGCCCATCTGATAACCATCTTCAATATCAATAATTAAATAGCAAATATCATCTGCCGCCTCCACCAAAAAAGTCAGCGGATGCCGACACCAAGCCCCATCACCCATGGGCAACAAACCTACCGTCTCAGCAACCGTTGCAAACAGCTCTTGATCGGCTTGAAAGAACCCATATTTGGCATTAGAACCGGGCTGAGATTGGCGGGGATACTTGGCAAAAGCTGCAATAGTAGGACAAGTAAGCTGCAAACTCCCTGATCGATGGGGAATCTCTAACCGCGCCAAAATCCGAAACCCTTGGGCATTACCTTCAAAGTTATCTAAATCGGCTTGCTGAACCGCCGATAAATCTAAAGCGGGCTGTAATTTCTGCCAATTCTGGAAACCCGATCGAATGGCATTTTCCCCAGAGTGACCAAAGGGCGGATTGCCGATATCGTGGGCAATACAAGCAGCAGCCACAATATCACCAATATCTGCTGCCGTAATATGCTCGGCAACAATTTTTTCACCTACTACTCTACCCAGCGATCGACCGACACTGGCCACTTCTAGACTATGGATTAGCCTGGTGCGCACGTAATCATTTTGGCTCAGGGAAAAAACCTGAGTTTTGTCTTTCAGTCGCCGGAAAGCCGCAGAGAAAATTAATCGATCGAAGTCTCGCTGAAAAGGAGTCCGGGCAACGCTAAGATCTTCGGCTCGGGTGCGGCCTAAGCGTTGGGGGTATAGCAGTTGCGGCCACTGCATTAATTTGGGGGTAGCCATTTCCTAATAAGTTTTGGTGATGATGATACTGAGATCACCTTATTTGTTCACTGGAAAAAACAGCCAAAATTAAATTTGTCGTGAAGGTAAAGGCAATGATAAATCTTGAGAGATATCGGCCTTTTCGATTTGATCCCGGATGCTGTTGAGATCGATGTAGCGATCGGTTACATTTCGTAACTCTCGGGCAATCATACCTTCAGTGGAAACTACGGTGATGTGGGTGTTTTTAGAACGAAGGAGTTCGATCGCCCGCTCAAAATCACCGTCTCCACTGAACAGAATTACTCGGTTGTATTGTTCTACCGTATTAAACATATCTACTACAATTTCAATATCTAAATTAGCTTTTTGAGAATAGCGACCAGAATTATCGTCATAGTATTCTTTGAGAATTTTAGTCCTTACCGTGTAGCCCAAGCCAATTAAAGCATCCCGAAAACCACGCTGATCTTGGGGATCTTTAAGACCGGTGTACCAAAAGGCATTGACTAAGTTGACATCGGGTTCGTTAGTAAAATACTCCAGAACGCGCTTGGGATCGAAGAACCACCCATTTTTCTGCTGAGCATAAAACATATTGTTTCCATCCACAAAAATGGATAGATGCTTGATAAGCGTTAGCATATTAGAGTTAAATATAATTGTTTTGACGGGCAGTCAATATAAGCTATTTCAAAGAGTAATCAGAGCCGTAAAACCAAGATTGACCGTAAAAACAGCGGCCAAAATCAGATGGATTTGCCAATTAAGCAACCAAGGCTCAATAAACAAGAGAGCTTTTCGATCTAAATAAATGAAGATAGAATTCGGAAAGAACCAAGTTTTAAATCATCCGAACTAGAATATTGAGTGTTAAGTTTAGCTAATGAAATATATAAGTAAACATATGTGCATTCAAGTCCACAGTAGGCTGTAGCCCTTGATACAAGATGGATTTAGACATTTCTAAATCGTCTGGCAGCCTCGACAAAAATCATAGATTTTCATGATGAATTTAAGAATAAGAATTAGAATATTAATCCTAATATTAGCAAGAATTGGTACCTTGATCGCAAAAAGTTTAAATGTATATGTATAAGTCACTTCAGCATCTAACAGCAGCATCACCAGATCTCACCTGCTATAATAGAGAATGTTTTGACCGTTAGCCTTAATTACTATATGAGTACAGTCTCTCTGGTATTGCTAGAAATACTGATAGTCATTGGATTCTCTCGCCTCGTGGGCCTGTTGTTCCGTGCCATCAAACAGCCCTTGGTAATTGGGGAAATCGTGGCTGGCATCATGTTAGGGCCATCTTTGTTTGGCAAGATTTTTCCAGTTACTCAAGCATGGCTGTTTCCAGCCAGCACTGCTCCAATTTTAGAGGTACTGGCACAGATTGGCCTAATCTTTTTCATGTTTTTGATCGGATTAGAGCTTGATCCCAAGTATCTGAAGGGCAAAGTCCGTATTGCTGTGTTTACCTCAGCAGCCGGAATCATTTTGCCATTTTTGTTGGCTGGTGGTTTAGCACTCTGGCTGTACCCGCTCGGTCAAGGCAGCCAAACATCCTTGCTGGCCTTTAGTCTCTTTTTCGGATCTGCTCTCTCCATTACGGCCTTCCCTGTCTTAGCCAGAATTATTAGCGAAAGCAATTTGCAAAACACCCCGATCGGCTCCCTGGCTCTCACCTGCGCTGCCGTCGATGATGTAGCCGCCTGGTGTTTGCTAGCTTTGGCGATCGCCGTAGCCAGAACCAACAATATCTACACCGCCTTGCCACACATCGGTTTGTCTTTGGTCTATATCGTGTTTATGCTCACGGTGGGACGCTGGCTATTGCAAGGCATGGCGGCTCATTACAGCCGGTCAAACCGGGTTAGCCAAATTTTGCTGGCAGCAGTTTATATGTCGGTGGTTACGTCTGCACTGATTGCAGAGGCGATCGGCATTCACTTTATTTTTGGGGCATTTTTAATCGGCGCAGCCATGCCTAAAAATGAGGGCATGGTGAGAGAAATCGCCCAAAAAACTGAAGATTTTGTCTTGATTTTCTTGCTGCCGGTATTTTTTGTGTACAGCGGTCTCAAAACCAAAATCGGCCTAATTGATAGCCCTTACCTGTGGCTGGTCTGTGGGGTCATTTTAGCCATGGCGATTATTGGTAAGTATGCAGGAGTTTATCTGACTGCCAAAAGTTTTGGACTGCCTAAGAGAGAAGCATCTGTATTGGGTTGGTTGATGAATACCCGAGGCTTAACTGAGCTGATTGTATTGAATATTGGTCTTCAGCTTGGTGTGATCAATGACCTGCTGTTTGCCATGCTGGTCATTATGGCGTTGACTACCACCTTTATGACCTCGCCGCTGGTGGAGTGGACGTACCCGAAAAAGCTGTTACGCCAACAGCATTTAGATGCCATGGCTCCAGTAATTACTCCGGCGACCGACTATCGAATTCTGGTGCCAGTAGCCAATCCTAAAACCCAAAAAGGTTTGATTGAATTGGCGGTAGAAATCGCTCATAACCCCGAAGAAATGTCGATCGTCCATCCGTTGAGTTTGTTGGAATTAGAAGAAGATTATCTATATCAAAGTTCTCCGGCGGAGGTAGAAAGATTGATAGCCAATCGCCGCCAAGAGTTGCAGGCTTTGGTGGGGATGATCGATCCCCTGTCAATTCACAATAAAATTCAGCCAATTGTTCAAGTCGGTTTCGACGTGGCCAAAAAAACTGCCGATTTGATAGTGCTAGATAGACCAGATTTGGTTTTATTGGGTTGGCATCGATCGGCTTTTAGCCGCGATCGGTTAGGTGGCCGAGTACGGCAGATTTTGGCCACTGCGGCGACTGATGTGGCGGTATTAGTGGATGCCAATCCACCCAGCGAAGTCACAGAGGGCGTGGAGCGCCAATATCAAAAAATCTTGGTGCCTTATACCGCCAATACCCATGATGATCTGGCTTTAGAATTGGCTCTTCGTCTGTTATTTAGTGACGATCAGCGATCTTTACACGTTTTACAGCTCTTGCCGTTGTCTTTGACTGTGAGTGAGCTGAGCTATGAAATGAATCAATCGATCGCCGACTTACCCAGCGACGTGCGGGGACGGATTCATTTGGAGACGATCGCCAATGAAAGCTTGATGGGTACTGTGATAACTGAGTCTCGTACTGCCGACCTGACAATTGCCGGAACTAGCCGCAACTGGGGGGTGCAACGAAATACCTTGGGGCGCTATACCGATGAGTTAGCGCTGCACTGTAACTCACCCTTACTGATTACTCGTCGCCATAGTCAGCTCACTTCTCATTTGAGCTTTTTACGCCACAAGGCTCTGGCTTAAGCAACTTGGCGGAGTGGATAACCACTGCGCGATCCCCGTACTCTTCCCTTCCTGAAAAAATAGGTGTAACATCATTTACATATATAAAAATTCTTAAAAATACATCATGCAGCAATTTGTAGAGGAAAGGAACTTTACTGAAATGGTTTTGCTCGCTTCACACCAACACCTGGTGCTGTTGAATTTTGGTGCTCCTTGGTGTGGCTTATGCAAAATCTTACAGCCTTTAATTGATCGGGCGATCCCCACTTGGGAAGACCAAATACAGGTCTTAAATATCGATGCTGACGATAACTTAAGGCTGGCTAGCACCTATCGCATTCGCACTCTGCCGACACTTTTGCTGTTTGCCGATGGTGAAGTGGTGCAAAGGTTCGATCGATTCAACAGTCGGGATGATTTGCAGCATAGCCTAGATAACATCATGGTTTCCCACAGTTGGATCTCGGCTTGAGAATATTCTCTGCCTAAAGATTTGCAAATTAAAGTATTCGATCTCCCCCGCTGACTCAGAGCTTGATTATGATAGTGTGGATGCTGCGCTAAGCAGCGTCACCTGAATTTTCATAAGCGAGCCGATGGAAGCACTCTACACATATGCCTGGTTAATTCCAGTTCTGCCGCTCTTAGGAGCCATGCTGGTCGGTCTGGGGCTGATCTCTTTCAATAAATTTACCAATGGCCTCCGCCAGGTCAATGCTGTGGTGATCATCTCTTCGATCGGCGCAGCGATGTTGATGTCTATTGGATTATTTTGGAGCCAATTCCAAGGTCATCCTACTTATTTGTATTCGATCGATTGGGCGGCGGCGGGTAGTTTCCATCTGAAGATGGGCTACACGATCGACCACCTCACTGCGCTAATGCTAGTAATTGTTACTACTGTGGCGCTGTTGGTGATGATTTACACCGATGGTTATATGGCGCACGACAAAAGCTATGTGCGCTTTTATGCCTATTTGAGCTTGTTTAGCTCTTCGATGCTGGGGTTGGTAATCAGCCCCAATTTGGTGCAGGTGTATATTTTCTGGGAGTTGGTGGGGATGTGTTCCTATCTGCTGATCGGTTTTTGGTTCGATCGGCCCTCGGCGGCTGATGCCTGCCAAAAAGCTTTTGTTACCAACCGGGTTGGTGACTTTGGTTTGCTGTTAGGAATGCTCGGTCTGTATTGGGCAACAGGTACTTTTGAGTTTGGTTTGATGGGCGATCGGCTAGAGCAACTAGTGAGTTCTGGCGCAATTAGCAGCACCTTGGCGGTAATTTTTGCCATTTTGGTGTTTATGGGGCCAGTGGCTAAATCGGCTCAGGCTCCCCTGCACGTGTGGCTTCCTGATGCGATGGAAGGCCCTACTCCGATTTCGGCTTTGATTCATGCGGCAACCATGGTGGCGGCTGGGGTGTTTTTGATTGCCCGGATGTATCCGGTGTTTGAACATGTGCCAGCGGCGATGAATGTAATTGCTTGGACGGGGGCAGCGACGGCCTTTATTGGAGCGACAACTGCAATTACCCAAAATGATATTAAAAAGGGTTTAGCCTATTCCACCATGTCTCAGTTGGGATATATGGTGATGGCGATGGGTGTGGGTGCTTACGGAGCTGGTTTGTTCCATTTGATGACTCATGCTTACTTCAAGGCGATGTTGTTCTTGGGTTCTGGCTCGGTAATTCACGGTATGGAAGATGTGGTGGGTCATAACCCAGCATTAGCGCAAGATATGCGTTTGATGGGTGGTCTGCGCAAGTATATGCCGGTGACTTCTTTTACTTTTTTGTTAGGAACTTTGGCAATTTGTGGAATTCCACCTTTTGCTGGTTTTTGGTCGAAGGATGAGATTTTGAGTGAGGCTTTTGCTTCTAACCCAGCTTTGTGGTTGGTGGGCTATTTGACTGCTGGGATGACTGCGTTCTATATGTTTAGGATGTATTTCAGTACCTTTGAAGGTAAGTTTCGGGGTACTGATGAGGTTATTAAAAATCAGTTACTGGGTCGTGCCAATTTTGGCCCTGGTGCCATGAATGTTGCGGAGCTGGCTCATGATGATCACAATCACCACGAGGAGCATCACGCTAGTGAACCCCATGAATCGCCTTGGACGATGACTTTACCCTTGGTGATGTTGGCGATTCCTTCGGCTTTGATTGGGTTGGTGGGTACGCCTTTCCACAATTACTTTGGAGAATTTATTCATGCTCCTGGGGCGGCAGAAGCTGCCCATGAGTTTGACATGACGGAGTTTTTGGTGATGGGTGGTAGTTCGGTGGGGATTGTGTTGATTGGGATTACTTTGGCGGCAATGATGTATCTGCAAGGTAAGGTTTCTCCGCAGTCGATCGCCGCTAAAATTCCTACTCTCTACAATTTCTCCTTGAATAAATGGTACTTCGATAATGTCTATAACCAGGTGTTTGTAATCGGTTTACGCCGGGTTGCTCGCCAGGTAATGGAAATAGATTATCGAGTTGTAGATGGTGCTGTGAATCTTACTGGTTTAGCAACGTTGCTGGGTGGTGAGGGGCTGAAGTACTTCGAGAATGGTCGCGCTCAGTTCTATGCCCTAATCTTCCTTGGTGCTGTACTGGGTATGGTCGTCGTATTCGGTGTAACTTAAGACGCTAAAACTCTAATGGAGGGTGGGCAGTGCCCACCCTCCAAGATTTAATTATTTCATCTGCTGATATTTCGGCTTCAATTAGAGTTTGTAAAAACTTCGATCGACAGCATCATCGCGATTCCAACCATTAAAGTCGCGGCCAACAAATCCAAAGTTTTCGGCGACACTAACTTAGAGATCCAGCGCCCCAACAGCACTCCGACTAAACTGGTCGCAATCAAAGCTGTTCCAGCTCCTAACAAAACACTGAGGGGCGATCGAGACTGGGCAGCCATCAGCATGGTGGCTAATTGGGTTTTGTCACCCATTTCGGCCAAAAAAATTGTAATAAATGTAGACAGCAAAACCCCCCATGCGCCGTTTTGAGTGGGACTGGGGGGCGTTGTTGGCTCGGGGGGATTTACAGGGATAGAATCGGACACGATACTTTTCTCATATTTTGCTCACTTTTCAGTATCGCATTGATTCCCCTGACATTTCCACTTGGGTATTCCAACCTACTTTTCTAGTTCGCTTTTCATCCGATCGAGGGTCATGGTCATGCCATCAAACATTTGCTGTGGGGTCATGCCAAACTGGCCAAGTTGTGTGTTCATCTGCTCTACGGTCATCTTAGCCATAAAGTCATCCGAAAGCTCGAAGCGCTTCATAAAAATCTTGTACCGCTCCATCAACTCTTCCATTTGGTCGATGTACATTTTTTTGCCATCTCGATCAAACTTGCCGTAGTTGCTGCCTAAACCAACCAAGTTCTGGTAGTCTGTGAACAACTGCTTCGCTTCGCTTTGGACGATTTCGGAGTCAAAAAATCCCATGGCTTTCAGTAAGTAAAATAGTGTTGACGGGGTTCTTCCCGGCTTTCCTCATTGTAATCTAGCCCCAATCCATTATACATGCGGTTTCCCTCACTTCTTTCTACTTCTCTATCTCAGTTTCAGCCGCGACACGTGGCCATTGTTTTGGCTTTTGCGAGTGTTGTGCTGCCGGTATCTGGGCTGCATAAGTTTTATCTGGGTCAGCATCGCTGGGGCTTAGTTTATTTGATGCTTTCTTGGACTCCGATTCCTCATATGGCAGCGGCGATCGAGGCAGTTTGGTATTTGACGCAGCCTGATGGGTTTGCAGGTATGAACTCGGTAACTAGTAATATGGCTGCTCTGAGTTCGCCTAACTTACTAGTACCACAGCTTACCGATGGTATTCGTCAACTGGAACAGTTGCGAGTAGATGGTCTAATTACGGAGTATGAGTTTGAGCAAAAGCGGCGGCAGTTTCTCGATCGGATGTAATTGACACGCCGTAAAAGCGTTGGCTTCCCTAATCCCAACAAGCACCCCGTCTTTGTCATGACAGTTTTTCAGACCACCATTAGTCTGTTTTATATTTTTCCGGGATATTTTCTTGATCTGGCTCAAGTCCCAATGCTCTGATTTCCGTAAACCATTGGTCACGGAAACTGTCGGGAGTTTTTTCCCCGCACCATGGACAAAACTTTATTTCTTGGAAAGATGTGCCACCATCTGAATATAAAATCCCATACTCTCGAACCCACATTCCGCTCCCTTTTGTGGTCATTAAGGAATTAAAATAAAACCAGACTAATCTCAAAACGGAGGAGAAAGTGAGCAATCCAGAAATAACAGTCCACAATCTAGACCATCTAGGAATCGTGGCCGGTATAGTAG
>JANYHM010000036.1 GCA_025359065.1 Synechococcales cyanobacterium GL140_1_metabinner_5_sub
CTCTTTTTGGGAATTAATCAGGGCATTCATCGGATAGACTAAAATCGCTCGCACTTCCTTAATCTCTGGGTTGCGGAGGATATCATCGATAATCGGCACGACATAGCTCAAGCTCTTGCCCGAACCCGTTCCGGTGGTGAGAACATAAGGCTTTTGGCTTTGAGCGGCGACGAAGGCTTGAGCTTGGTGCTGATAACATTGGAAATCCTGGAAGTATTTACTACAGTCGGGATGGAGGATATTCTGGACAATTAATTCACTGATACTCGCACCCTTTTGATAAGCTGGGTTGAGTTGGATGAGCGGATCTTGCCACAGTTCGCCCTTGGCTAATTCTTCATCGACAAATGCTTTGACCTTGCGATCGCGGATATTCAGGAAACTATCGATGTAGCGGTGATAGTCGTCGATAATTTGGTTGCGGAGAGCGAAGATATCCAGCATGGGGACTTATTGTAGCGATGTAGTCTTAATATGCCCATGACCATAGGCTAAAGTGACCAAAATGGTAGCTTAGATAGCAAATAGACCGTAATTTCACGCTTGCCGCTGCTTCTAAAAATGCGGTATTATTCTGACAGAAGAGATTGCTTTAATTCAGCAGCCATGAAGAGTACAGCAGATCGAGTTATGGACAAGGTTCGAGTGCGAGGTCGCGGAAATGTGGTATTTACGCCTAAAGATTTCCTCGATTTGGGTAGTCGTGCGGCGGTCGATCGAGCATTATCTAGATTGGTTGTTAGTGGCAAGCTGCGGCGAGTTGGACGGGGGTTTTATGATTTCCCCCGCCAGAGCAAAATTTTGCAGGGTTCTGCACCACCGAATCTGGATGCAACGATCGAAGCTATTCGCAGAAGAGACAAGATTCAATTGATGCCCAATGGCATTACAGTTGCTAACGACCTGGGCTTGACTAATGCCGTGCCTGCGCGACCATCTTATATCAGTAGTGGTAAGACGAAAACGGTGCAAGTGGGCAATCGGAAAGTTTATCTCCAGCATGTTAGTCAAAAAGCGATTGCTTGGGCAGATCGTCCAGGAGGGCAGTTTGTGGCGGCAGTTTTATGGCTAGATAAGGCGATCGCGTCCGCGCCAGATACGATCGATTTGATGCGGGCAAAGCTACCTGATGATGTCAAACAAGACCTGCTACAAGATCTCGATCTCTTGCCTGGTTGGATGGCATCGATCGCCAGAAAGGTCTGTGCTGTATGAATCAGGAATTTCAAAAGTTTCTACAGTTACCAGCGATCGATCGTCAAGATATTTTTGAGGCGGAAGCTGCACAACTGGGTACTTTAGCAAGCTATGTAGAGAAAGATTTCTGGGTTTGTTGTGTCTTGGATATCCTCTACAACGGTTTACCACTAGAGCATCCGCGCATTTTGTTTAAAGGTGGTACTTCGCTTTCTAAAGTTTATGGTCTGATCGATCGATTCTCTGAGGATGTGGACTTTACCATCTTTGCGGAGGATCTGGGTTTTCCTGGCGAGACGGAGTTAGCTGCATCGAATTTGTCAGGCAAGAAAAAGAAGCAATTAGCAGAGGAAATTAAGTCTCAAACAGGTGACTACATTTCCCAGCAATTGAAGGAAGATATTGCCAAAATAGTAGGCGATTTATTTGTAGGTTGCTCGATAGCAGTAGATCCAGAAGTTCAAGATCGATCGACGTTGCTATTCTCATACCCCAGCCTATTTACGCCAGATGCCAGGGCTTATGTTCAGCCCAAGGTCAAGCTAGAAGGGGGTGGTCGTTCTGCTGTCGATCCACATCAGGCTCACAGTATTAAACCCCTAATAGCGAATACTCTGCCGGATTGGGATTTATCAGTGGCTAATGTGATTACAATTGATGCTCAGAGGACGTTCTGGGATAAGGTATTTATTCTACATAGCTGGTATTGTGGCTATCGTGACAAGCACTCTTTTGTTAGCGATCCGCAACGATCGTCACGGCATTACTATGATGTGGCAAAAATTTACGACTCAGAGATTGGGAAGCTGGCTGTAAATAACGATGATTTGCGTGAGAAGGTGCGCCAGCATAAGTTGAATTTCTTTAACGCAGCGTGGAAGAAGTTTGATGAGGCTGTGCCAGGTTCGTTGTTTGTAGTGCCAACGGGAGAATTGTTGGCGATTGTGCAGCGAGATTATTTGGCGATGCAGGAGATGATGACTGGTGATGTGCCTGAGTTTGAGGATATTGTCAGGAGTCTGGCTGAGTTGGAGTCACTAGTTAATGAGAAGGGGGGAGATGATGGAATTTAGAATTACTGAAGCGGAAGCGCGGGAAATGGCTAGGTTAGAAGAGGAATGTGGCTGTGATATTACTGCGGGGCCTGATTGGGGCATTCACTTAGATAAAATCATGGAGCTAGCCCTGCGTCCGATCGATAAACCTACTCTTTATTGAGGGTGGTAGCATCTGTGTCAGAGTTATAGAGAAGTACTCAAGTGACTGCTAAGGCTGTTTAGATGCAGGATGTAACCAGCGGCTTAATGCTTGTTTTCGCTGCTGATTGAGTTGAGATGGGCTAAGTTCGCTCAATTGCTGTTTACCTAGTGCTTGAGGATTGTATATGCCCAACTCCCAAGCTCCATACATGGGATTGGGGAGGGTAATATATGCTGGCTCTAAGATCTGCCGATCGACGATTTTACCGATCGAGCCATAGCGGTTTTTGATGCTCTCAACATAGGCTCGTCGCTCTTGATTCGTTTTCCCAGCTCGATCGTCAAGATCGTTGAGATTATCGCCTATTGCTGCGACTACATTATGTGGTTTGCCATCAGCTTGACCGTTAATTACGGCTAATCTACGCCATTCTTTCGAGATATCGATTTTACCTGCAATCGTTTTAGTGAATTCACCTTTGAGGATAACAGTTACGGGATCTACACCAGTAAACCCTAGAGATTTCAGATTGTCTATTGTCAAAACCTCTAGATCGTTTCCTGCGCCATCTTTTTGACTAGATTTAGCTCGATCGGTACAGCGAATACTCGTTCTATTTTGTCCTGATTGATAGCTTGGGAGCGCGTATATCGTAGTGTCTAGTTATTGAATACTTCAGCAGATGACTAATCGCTCAGTTAACTTCTACTTTTTGGCTGATATTGCTAAGGACTTGGATCTCTTGCATTGCTTTGCTCATCAAGCGGAGAGATATCTGCACTCAGATCCGAATAGTTGTCTGATCAAGCTCCG
>JANYHM010000073.1 GCA_025359065.1 Synechococcales cyanobacterium GL140_1_metabinner_5_sub
TCATAATTGTCCCAATTGTGCAGCCAGCTTAGACAGAGATTACAACGCCGCGATTAATATTTTAAAACGGACGACAGGACTGTCGTTTGCAGCTTGTGGAGACTTAGGGGTTGCCCAGTCATTGAAGCAAGAAATCTCAGGTGTGAACTTGAGAAGCCCCCGTCAGAGCGTACTCGCTTGACGGTGGGAGTAGTCACGTCCTCAAATATTGAGCATGGGGCAATTAAGGAATACCGAATCCTACCTAGAAATGGTTGTTTTTATTTAGAGCTGGTTTACCAGAAGGAGGCTGAGACAATTGTTCTAGATCCCAGTAAGGTGTTGTCAATTGATCATGGCATAGACAATTGGTTGACTTGCGTGAGCAATGTTGGAAGCAGTTTTATTGTCGATGGCAGACACCTGAAATCTTTGAACCAAGGCTACAACAAGCGAGTAGCTCTGTTAATGGATGAAAAGCCTAATGGGTTTTGGTCTAGTCTTCTAGTTAGACTAACGGAGAGACGGAATCGTCAAATGCGTGATGCAGTAAATAAAGCAGCTCGATTAGTGATCAACCATGCTCTAGAAAAAGGGATAGGCCGAATAATTTTTGGCTGGAATCAAGGCCAGAAAAATGAGGCTAATATGGGCAAAGTGACGAACCAAAAGTTTGTCCAGATTCCCACAGGCAGGCTGAAAGAACGAATAAAGCAACTGTGTGAGCAGTATGGTCTTGAGTTTATTGAGACTGAGGAATCGTACACATCCAAGGCATCAAGTGTAGATGCTGACTTTCTACCTAAATATGGTGAAAAACCCATGCAGTGGAAAGCCAGCGGCAAGCGGATTTATCGCGGACTCTATCGCACGGCGAATGGGTTGTTGATCAATGCGGATTGTAACGGAGCAGTCAATATTGCTCGAAAAGTAGCGGCAACACTGGGCATTGACCTAGCTGGAGCCAGTAGAGGCGCTTTGACTACGCCTTTGAGAGTTCCTTTGTGGACTTAGTTAAGAATCCCCGGAATTCTATTCCGGGGAGTGTCAACACCGTCCCCTTGTTGGTTATCTTTAATGTAGAGAAGACACCTAATGAGGCCGAACATGCAGGTTAACTTAAAAGCAACGCTGAGTGATCCGCGTTTAGATATTAGTCAGAGTAGCAATCAGCGACAGCTTGCCGTATCGATCGCCGCCCTGGCTGATGCTGCCGCTAGCAGTCAGTTGCCCATAAACTTGGGGCTGATTTTAGATTGCAGTGGATCAATGAAGGGCTTACCATTGGAAACAGTGAAGCAAGCTGCTCAACAGTTAATTTTTCAGCTTCGTCCTTATGATCGACTATCAGTAGTATCTTTTGATCATCAAGCCAAAACCGTTATTCCTAATCAGCTAGTAGGTGCAGATCCCACTACTTTAGCCAAAAGAATTGATCAACTGCAAGCCGGTGGTGGCACCTCGATCGATGAAGGCATTAAGCTGGGCATCCGAGAAATTAGTGCAACTCCCACCGAAGGCACTGCTCATGCTTTTATTTTGACCGACGGTGAAAACGAACATGGCGATAATGATCGCTGTATCACCCTAGCCGCCAACTCTAACAAAGACAAAATTACCTTACATACCTTGGGTTTTGGTGAACACTGGAACCAAAATATTTTAGAAAAAATCGCCGATGTTGCTGGTGGCACTCTCGCTTATATTGAAAAGCCCCAAAACGCGATCGCCGAATTTGGGCGGATTTTTAGTCGGATTCAGTCTGTGGGCTTGAACAATGCTTATTTACAGATTACGCTTCAGCCCCGGGTTCGTTTAGCCGAGCTAAAACCGATCGCCCAAGTAGCTCCCGATACGATCGAACTGCCGGTACAAACCGAAGGCGATCGCTTCCTGGTTAGACTCGGAGACTTGATGACCAATATTCCTCGGGTAGTATTGCTGAATATCTATGCCGGTCAGTTTCCCCCTGGTCTGCAACCGCTGATGAACTTGCAGGTGTCGTATGATGACCCTACCTCGGGTAAAAATGGCTTGCAGTCAGATGCAGTGATAGTTCGATCAGAAGCTGTGGCCGGTTGGCAAGCTATGCCCGATGCTAGCGTGCAGCAACATGCCTTAGCTTTGGCTAAGTATCGTCAGACCCAACTGGCTGAGCAAAAATTGCAGCAGGGCGATCGATCTGGGGCGGCTACCATGTTACAAACTGCGGCCAAAACTGCGCTACAAATGGGCGATGTGGGTGGTGCCACCGTTTTACAAAGCAGTGCAACTCAATTACAATCTGGCCAGGAGCTATCCGAGAGCGACAAGAAGAAAACCAGAATCGTCTCCAAGACTATCTTGCAATAACAATATGTATAAGCAGATGCAATGTTCCGCAGTTGATCCCCTATAATTGTTAACAAAGCTTAAAATAATATAAACATTTAGGAAAAACGTAGCCATCATGGGTCGTCTTGGGGTTTTGCTATTAAATTTGGGTGGGCCAGAGAAACTTTCTGATGTCCGACCATTCTTGTTCAACCTTTTTTCTGATCCGGAGATTATTCGGTTGCCAATTCCGGCGCTGCAAAAACCTTTGGCCTGGTTGATTTCGAGCAGCAGAGCTAAAAAATCTCAGGCTAATTACCAGAAGATAGGTGGTGGTTCGCCCCTGCGCAGAATCACTGAAGCCCAGGCGGTAGCGATCGAGCAAGATCTAAATAACCGAGGCACAGATGCCAAAGTCTATATTGGAATGCGCTATTGGAAACCTTTTACCGAAGAAGCTTTCGCCGAAATTAGAGCCGATGGGATTAGCGAATTAGTAATTTTGCCTCTCTATCCCCAGTTTTCGATTAGTACCAGTGGCTCTAGCTTTAGAGCGATCGATCGGCTCTGGAAAGAAGACCCCACCTTAAAGCCCGCTAAATATACGGTGGTGCCATCCTGGTTCGAGCGTCCCGGCTACCTCAAGGCTATGGCCGACTTGATTGCCACCGAAATTGACAAGTGCCCCAACCCCAACGAAGCGCACGTTTTCTTTAGTGCTCATGGTGTACCCGCCAGCTATGTGACCGAAGGTGGCGACCCCTACCAAGAAGAAATTGAACGATGTACAGAAGCTATTATTCAAACTCTCGATCGGCCAAACCCTTATACCTTGGCTTACCAAAGTAAAGTTGGTCCAGTAGAGTGGCTGAAACCTTACACCGAAGACGCGATCGTGGAATTGGCTCAGCAAGGTGTTACTGAACTGGTAGTAGTGCCGATTAGCTTTGTGTCAGAGCATATCGAGACTCTAGAAGAAATTGATATTGAATACCGAGAACTAGCTGAGGAAGCAGGTATTCATACTTTCAACCGTGTTCCAGCCTTAGATACCGATCCTACTTTTATTACTGCCTTGAGTGATTTGGTCTTAGAAGTCGCGGCGGCACCGAGCATGGAGCTGTCTCAAGTGCCCCAAATGCGCGAAAAAACTAAGATGTATCCCCAAGAAAAATGGGAATGGGGTCTTACCACTGCTGCCGAAGTCTGGAATGGTCGTCTGGCAATGATTGGTTTTTGTATGATTCTGCTAGAAATTTTTAGCGGGAAAGGGCCTTTGCATCTAGCTGGCTTACTGTAAACGCACCCGCCAAAAAACCGGAGTCAACATTTTGTGACTCCGGCTTCAATCTTGGGGACTATTTTTTGTTGCCAGGAAGATTGTTATATTGGTTCAGAGCTGCGGCCAAAATGTTGAAGATTGCCCAACTACCTGCCAATAGAACAGGTGCGACAACAATTAAAATGCGAAAATCGATATCCATATTAATTTTAAGAATCTAATGTTTAGAATCATACCAGCATTTCCGGCTTTGCAATGATAGTTGAAATGTATCATAAATATTGATGTGATTAGCGTGACCAATAGACTTCAAAATTTTTGGGTTGTTTCTTCTCATACAGTTTTTCAATATCCATAGATAATCTTTTGCCGAAAATCGGTAAGCTTGAAGATTTTTTTAACCTGAGATAAAAAGTGATAGATTTGGCGATCGAACACCAATATTACAGGCGATCGATATCACAGACAAAGCCATAGAAGTCAGTTCTCAAGCCAAAAAGCGGTATCTTTCAGCATTTTTACTCTATCTGTATTCCTAGCTACTTAAGCTATATTTGTCTGAACAAGTATTTTAAATTAGCTGTATGTTTCCTGCCCCCAACAACTCAACCGCATTGTTTAATGAAGCTTTGGGTTTAGCTTTAAACAAGCTATCTTTATTTGCTAAATCGCCTAGCTTTATTGAACAAATGACCATGGCCTTTGGGAGTGGCTGGTCGCCAATCCTCGCTCAAGATGTAGTAACAGAGTTAGCTGGGGGCAAATTACCGCCGATCGAAATAGTCGCAGATCTAGGCGGGGCATTGGGAGCCTATGCTGCTGACACCAATAAAATTTATCTTTCTCAGAAGTTTTTACTGGCCAATCAAGCCAATCCTCAAGCGATCGCCGATGTGCTGCTAGAAGAAATTGGCCACTCGATCGATGCTCGGATTAACGCGGTAGATAGCGCCGGTGATGAAGGGGAAATATTTGCAGCCCTAGTAAATCAGCGCATTCTCAGCGCCGGGGAATTAGCCGGACTAAAAAGCCAAAATGATCATAAGACTTTGGTAATTGATGGACAAGCTACCGCTATTGAACAGGCTACCTATGGCAGCATTAATGTGGATGGCAACTTAGCAGACTGGACAGCAGCAGAGCGGATCGATACTGTTCCTGGTAGTGGGGTAGCTGGGTATGAGGTTTATAGTAAGTATGCAGCCAACAATTATGTCTTTGGTATCAAGTCGGCAGTCGCGATCGGCAACGGCACTACTATTTGGATTGATGCTGACCAAAATGCGGCTACTGGCTTTCAAGTCTTTGGTTTTGCTGGTGGTGCAGAATACAACATTCAAATTGGCACCGACGGCAAAGCTAATCTTTACAGCGGCGGTGAAGGCCAGACTTTGGTAAGTGCTTTAGACTATAGCCTCAGCGCCGATGGCAAGAATTTGGAAGTGGCGGTAGCGGGCACCGCATTGGGCGCTACGGCTCCTGGCGCGATCAATGTCTTGGCCGATGTGAACAACAGCGTATATCTACCTGGCGACTATAGCCTGTTTAAATACACTGTGTCACAGGCCACTGCTACCAGCTCAAAAAATATCTATGGCAGTATTACTCTCGATGGTGATTTGAAGGACTGGACTGCCACCGATCGATTGGATATTTTACCGGGCAGCGGCCAAGCTGGCTACGAAGTTTATGGTAAAAACACCGTCGATGGCTATGCCTTTGCGATTAAATCGGCGGTGAATATTAGTGCTAACACCACTATTTGGCTAGATACTGACAAAAACAAATCTACTGGCTTCCAAGTCTTTGGTTTTGCTGGTGGTGCAGAGCGCAATATTAATATTGCTGCTGATGGTAATGCCTATCTCTACAGTGGTGGTGCTGGTCAAACTTATATCACTAAGCTCGATTCTAAAATCAGCGCCGATGGCAAAACCCTCGAAGTTGCTGTTGGTAAAGATCAAATTGCTGCTGGCAATGGCTTGAACGTGTTGGCGGATGTGAATGACAACGTATTTTTACCTGGTGACTATAGCACTGCACCTTACAGTGTGAGCAATGCGACCACTACTGCCCCGCCTACAACTGTGTCCTATGGCAACATTACCTTAGATGGTAGTTTGGCCGATTGGAAGCAGATTGATCGTCTCGATTATCAGCCCGGTATTGCTCAAGCTGGGTATCAAATTTTTGGTAAGAACACTGCTGATGGCTACGTGTTTGCGATCGACTCGGCAGTAGCTGTAGGTGCCAACACTACTATTTGGTTAGACACCGATCAGAATAGAAGCACTGGCTTCCAGATTTTTGGAGCTACGCCTGTTAGTGTGGGTGCCGAATATAACATTAATATTGCTGCGGATGGCAACGCCTATCTTTACACTGGTGGTGCTGGTCAAAATATTGTGGCTAAGGTAGATGCCAAACTAAGTGCCGATGGCAAGCAGTGGGAAGTTGGGGTCAGCAAAAATCTGCTGGCGGTAAATGGTGCTGGGATTAATGTGTTTGCGGATGTGAACAACACGACTTTCTTGCCCGGAGACTATACTCGATCGCCTTTGGCAGTGAGCAACACTCCTTTACCGACTCGCACTGATTTAAGCAAAAAAGTCGGGATTGTATATTCGGAAACTTCGGCCAATAAATTCTTTGATAAAAAAGCTTACGATCAATTATTTGCCAATGCTCAAAACCAAGCGATGCAGGCTGGCGTTAATTTCGACATTTTGACTGAAGCAGATCTCAAAGATCTGAGTAAAGTGGTTCAATACGATTCTTTGGTATTTGCTGGCTTTGCTAACGTGAAATCGGCAGATGTGGCCTCGATCGAAAATGTTTTAACTCAAGCATCAGCTAAATATGGTGTGGGACTGGTTGCTGCCGGCGACTTTATGACCAACGATGAAACTGGTGCAGCCTTGGCGGGCGACCCTTACCAGCGTTTGAAGAATTTGTTTGATGTCAACCGTACCGGAGGCGGAGCCGTTGTTGGAGGTGCTGTTAGCGTAAACATCAAAGATACCACTAGCCCCATTCTAGAATCCAGCTATGCAGCGGGCGAACAAATTGCCAGCTATGCCAGCAACCTGACTTTTTCGGCCTATACCGGCTTGACTCAGACTGGCACAATCTTGGCTGATCAGACCGTCAATGGTCAAAAATATAATGCAGTAATTGCCACTCAGACTGGTGGTCGCAATGTACACTTTGCCGATCAGTCTATTTTTGCTGATAGCAATTTGGGTTGGCAGGGGCTGGATTGGTCAGTTTATGGCACCCAAGCTAAAGTTGGTCTGGGTATGACTCGCAACAAGAGCATCTTTATCTCACGGGACGATGTAGACCAATCGAAGTTTGCTTTGGAAGCACCTGTTCTGGAAGCTAAAGTAGGCGATATCTTAGCAGAGTGGAAGGCCAAATATAATTTTGTTGGCTCTCACTACATCAACGTAGGTAATAACGTAGCTGCCAATGAATTCACCGATTGGACAGTGATGAAGCCGATCTACCAAAAATGGTTAGATTTAGGTAACGAAATTGGTACCCACTCTTACACTCACCCCGACAATGTTAGTTTGCTGAATGCTACTCAGTTAGAGTTTGAGTTTAATCAATCTAAGCAGGTAATTGCTCAGCAGTTGGGGGTGCCCGTAAATGGTACCGCTACTCCTGGCAACCCTGATAGTTTGTTTGTTGATCAAGAACTTTCTAAATATTTTCAGTATGTCAGTGGAGTTGGTTCGGCTTACACCAATTCTTTTGGCTACTTAGAACCAGGGAACAATACGCTGTTTTTGGCACCGAATATTTCTTTTGACTTCAATTTAATTGATTTCAAAAAGCTCACTGCCGCTCAAGCAGAAGTAGTATGGGCAAATGAATATGCTCAAGTTACCAAACATGGCAATACTCCTTTTGTGCTGTTTGATTGGCACGATTACGGCATTACTGCATCGCAACCGGGCTATACCAAGGCAATTTACGAAAACTTTATTGCCCGTGCCTACAACGATGGCACTGAGTTCACTACTTTAGATGATGCTCAAAAGCGAATTCGGGCTTTCGATGCCGCTAAGCTTACGGTAAATCAAACAGGTGATACCATTACTGCTTCGATTACTGATGCTACTGATATTGGCAAGTTTGGCCTGGATATTAATGCTGGCACCAAGGTGATTAAAAACGTCACTAACTACTACGCTTATGATAACGACTCGGTGTTTACCACCAAAACCGGCGGCAGTTATACGATTAACTTGGGTACTGCTGCTGATGATGTCAGCCACATCACTTCTTTAGATCAGCGAAATGAACTGGTTTCGGTGACTGGTGATGGTACTAACTTAAGCTTTAGTTTTAATGGTGCAGGCAAAGTTACCACCGATATGAAAGTGATCGCTGCCACCCAGCGGTATAAAGTGACTGGTGCCGATGATTTTAAAGTGACCGGCGACAAGCTAGAGCTGACTTTCAATAACAATACTAGTCACACTGTAGATATTTCGGTCGTAAATGATACTGCTCCGATCGTGGCCACGCCAATCGCTAACGTAGTCACCACTGCCGATGCTCCTGGCACTAAGTCGATCGACCTCAGCAAAGTATTCAGCGATATCGACAAAGATACTATTACTACTAGCGTGGTTTCTAACAGTAATACCAATTTGCTGCGCACTGTGATGAATGGCACCACCTTGAATCTAAATTATGTGCCTTATGAGTTTGGTACTACTACAATCACGGTGCGGGGTACTGCGGGTGGTAAGTCGGTAGATACTAGCTTCAATGTAACCTTGAATAGTGTCACTCCAGTGGTAAATGGTAATGATACGGCTCAAACCATCAATGGCGGCAATGGCAACGAAATCATTAAGGGCTTATTGGGTAACGATCGCCTAAATGGCAATGGTGGCAATGATGTGCTGATTGGTGGTGGTGGTAACGATTCGCTTTTTGGCGGCGCTGGCAACGACGTGCTGATTGGTGTTAACCCTATCAGTGTGACTCCAGGTCAGGGCAGCTATGATGTGCTCCAAGGTGATGCAGGCAACGATCGGTATGTGCTGGGTGATGTGAATGCTGTTTACTACAATGATGGCATTAGCACTAATGCTGGTCGATCGGACTATGCTGCAATTATTGGCTTTGCGGCTGGTGATGTAATTCAGCTCAAGGGCAAAGCTGCCGATTACACTTTGTCTCTGGGCACTGCACCTAACAATGGCATTCAGCTCGGTACTTTGATTCAAAGCTCTCTCTTTGGCCAACCAGAGTTAATTGGTTTCGTGGCTGGCTCGACTAATTTGAGTCTAACTAGCACAGCCTTCTCTTACGTCTAGACTCGACGGCAAAACTGTCGCAGGCTGCACCAAAAGTAATTGCTGATGCTATAATGTGGTTCGCCAGGGTGAATAGCTCAGCCGGATAGAGCAGCTACCTTCTAAGTAGCTGGTCGGGGGTTCGAGTCCCTCTTCACCCATTTCGTTTTTTGATTAGCTCCACTGCCAGTAAAATTGCCTCTTTCATGCTGGTAGCATCGGCGCGGTTTTTGCCTGCAATGTCAAAGGCTGTACCGTGATCGGGAGACGTGCGCACAAAAGGTAAACCGATCGTGGTGTTTACTGCCCGATCGAACGCCATTAGTTTCACCGGAATCAAACCCTGGTCATGGTATAGCGCTAAATACCCGTCAGCGGCTTTGCAGTTACCCGTACCAAACCAAGCCTGCCCTGGAGCCACCCACATTGTATCTGGGGGCAACAGACCAATTAGGTTTGCTTGAGAATATCGAATTTGCTCTTGTTGCAACCAATCTTGTAACCAGTCCACCTCTTCTCGACCTAACTGACCACCTTCGCCGCTGTGAGGATTCAGGCCAGCAATGCAAATCTGGGGCTTATCGATCGCAAAGTCTTGGGCTAGACAATTTATTAATAGCTTTAGCTTGCTGCTCATCAACTCGGGCGTTAACTTGGCACTCACCGCTACTAGGGGAATATGAGTAGTCGCTAATAAAGCTCGCAACTGCCATTTTGTGTGGGGCGATCGACCCACAAACATCATGCCAAATTCTTTACTGCCAGACATTTCAGCTAATAGTTCAGTCTGGCCGGGATAATGGTGTCCGGCGGCATTCCAGGCCGATTTAGAAATAGGGGCAGTGACAATGCCGTCAAAGTCATGAGCGAGAGTTTGTTCGATCGATCGTTGCAGATACCGGAAACTAGCTGCTCCGCTGGCAGGGCTGGGTTGGCCGATGGTAATTTGCGAATCTAGGGCAATATCCAAAATTTGCAGGTTACTTGGATCGGCAATGCTGCGTTTTTCTAATAGGGCAGAATCTTGCAAATAGCAGTGATGCTGCTGGAGTAGGCGTTTGCTGCCGATCACCGTAATATCAGCCATAGCCAGAATCTCAGGAGAAAGAGCTTTCAGCACAACTTCTGGCCCAATTCCTGCTGGATCGCCAAGGGTGATGGCTAAACGCAACCGATCTTTGTGAGACAATGACAATGCCATATATTCTGGAATTAATAAAACCGATGTTTGCTGAAATTTTAACCGTTGCTGCTATCCCTTTTTTCATGATTTTGGTTGGCCTTGCCCTGGGCTTCGGCATTCTGAAGGCTCAAGCCGTCTTAGAAAAAAAATAATGTGCATCTCTGATTGTCTTTCTCTGAGGATGGATCTCATTTTAGAGCTACCTCAGAGGCGCAATCTCTGACAAAAATGTAACGTTATGTTTCCGATTTGCGATAATTCTGTTAATATCTGAGGGAAAGATTTACATTACTTAACCTTATATTTAATAAATGACTTTACTAATCGTCGGTGCCACCGGTACTTTGGGCAGACAAATTGCCCGACGCGCTCTAGATGAAGGCTATGAAGTGCGTTGCTTGGTAAGAAGTTCTAGAAAAGCAGCATTTCTCAAAGAGTGGGGTGCCGAAATTGTATTGGGAGACGTGCGCCAGCCAGAAACTTTGAAGGCGGCCATGGTGGGTGTCAGCCAGATAATTGATGCAGCTACGGCACGGGCTACTGACTCATTAGGAATAGAAGAAGTAGATTGGGACGGTAAAGTTAATTTGATTCAGGCAGCGGTAGCGGCCAAAATTGAGAAGTTTGTGTTTCTTTCGATCTTGGATGCTGAGAAATATCGATCGGTGCCTTTAATGGAAATTAAGTACTGCACTGAAAAGTTCTTGGCCGAATCGGGTTTAAACTACACCATTCTTCGCCCCTGCGGTTTTTTACAGGGCATTATTGGTCAATATGCTATACCCATTCTGGAAGGCCAAGCGGTGTGGATGGCGGGTCAAGTAGCTCCTACTGCGTTTATGGATAGCCAGGATGTAGCCCGGTTTGTAGTCAAAGCACTAGTGGCGGAAGGTGCGAAGGGTAAAACCCTACCCGTAGTTGGCAACAAAGCCTGGAGTGGCAACGAAATTATTAGTCTCTGCGAGCGCCTTTCGGGCAAAGAAGCCAAGGTAACAAAGGTGCCATTGGGTGTGTTGGGAGCTTTACGTAAGTTTGCGACTTTCTTTGAATGGAGCTGGAACTCTGCTGACCGCCTAGCTTTTGCCGAAATCTTGGCCACTGGTAAGCCCTTAAATGCCGATATGACCGAGACTTACCAGATTTTGGGATTAGACCCTAAAGACAACACCACGATCGAGGCTTACTTGCAAGAATACTTCGGTCGGATTGTGAAGAAGCTGCGAGAACTGGAGTACGAAAAAGAAAAGCTCAAAGAATCCAAATCGAACAAAAGCAAAAAGAAAAAAGTTTTCTATTAGGTTTGATTTGAGCTGTGGGCAAGCTAATTTTGTGCTTGTTCCTTCTTGCCGTGCGCATGGTAAGATCATTGAATGCTAAACCGCACCTATACCCCACGGGGTATGGCTTTAAGTAATTATGCTTAACGCTAAACAGGTGTAAAAAACTATTCTGAGCCAGAGTACCAACGTGCCCAAGATTGGCATCATATACAACGAAGGCAAGCCCACTGCGACCCGCCTAGCCCGCGAAATTCAAGACAAATTTATTGAGTTGGGCTGGGATGTTTGTATGGCTGAAGGTAAGCGAGGAATTTTGGGCTATGCTCATCCCTCAGCTACCGCTAGCTACATTCCGATCGAGTCTTTGGTGCCGCCAGATTTTGATCGCTCAATGAAGTTTGCGATTGTGCTGGGTGGTGATGGCACGGTTTTAGCTGCCCTGCGCCAGTTGGCACCGCTAGGAATTGCCGCTCTGACTGTCAATACTGGCCACATGGGATTTTTGACAGAGACTTTTGTGAATAATTTGCCAGAAGCTTTAGAGTTGGCGATCGCTGGTCAGTACGAAATCGAAGAACGGGCGATGCTGACAGTGCAAGTAAAGCAAGATGACACTCTGCTCTGGGAAGCACTGTGTCTGAACGAAATGGTGATTCATCGTGAGCCATTAACTAGCATGTGCCACTTTGAAATTGAGGTAGGCAAACATGCACCGGTAGATATCGCGGCAGACGGGATTATTTTGTCTACACCCACTGGTTCTACTGCTTATTCTTTGAGTGCCGGTGGCCCAGTAATTGCACCGGGAGTGGCGGCTTTGCAGTTGGTGCCGATCTGTCCCCATTCTTTGGCTTCGCGGGCGCTGGTATTTTCTGACACCGAGCCGGTAGTGATTTATCCAGCTAATCCCACTCGGTTGATTATGGTGGTAGATGGTAATGGGGGCTGTTTTATTCAGCCAGAGTATCGGGTGTTGGTTAATCGATCGAGCTATCCGGCCAAATTTATTCGTTTGCAAGCCCCAGAATTTTTCCGCGTACTGCGCGAAAAGCTGGGTTGGGGTTTGCCCCACATTGCTAAACCTGCTTCAGTAGAATTGCCTTGAACAGATTTTATGATACTGGTGTAAAGTTGAGGTATCCCGACCAGTAAATGCCATGACCCCAACAGCATCTTTTTCTTCAACTAGCGTAGAAATCTCTGGTATTGGCCTACATTCTGGTCATCAGACCACCGTTAAAATTTATCCAGCTCCCGCTGGCAGTGGACGGGTCTTTGTGCGTACCGATTTGACTGATTCCCCAGTAATTCCGGCACTGATTGAATTTGTTCATGCCACCACTCTATCTACCGAATTGCAGTCAGGCACTGCCAGCATCCGCACCGTAGAACACTTGTTGGCTAGTTTGACCGCATTGGGCGTGCAGGATGCCCGGATGGAAATTGATGGTTTGGAAGTGCCGTTGTTAGATGGTTCGGCCAAGCTGTGGGTAGAGGCTATTCAGAACGCCGGGATGGTGGTCGAAATGACGATCGGGGAACCAGTCACAGAAGCAATTTGGATCTATCAGGGCGATCAGTTTGTTGCAGCAGTTCCGTCCCCAGAGCTACGGTTCACTTATGGAATAGATTTCGATTTGAAGCCGATCGGTAATCAGTGGTTTAGCTGGCAGCCCAACAAAGAGAGCTTTGTGGATGCAGTCGCTCCAGCCCGGACTTTTGGCTTAGCACACCAGATTGAGCAATTACAGCAGGCCGGTTTAATTAAAGGTGGCAGCTTAGAAAATGCCTTAGTCTGCGACCAAGAGCGCTGGATCAATCCGCCGCTGCGCTTTGATAATGAACCAGTGCGTCACAAAATGCTGGATTTAATTGGAGACTTGAGCTTGCTAGGCACGCTGCCCCGCGCGCATTTTATTGCCTACAAAGCCAGTCACGACCTGCATACCAAACTAGCTCAACGGCTTCGATCGGCTGGGTTTTAAGGTAAATTACAAAATCCACTCCGAAGCCCGATCGCCAAGTTCGATCGAAATACTGATAGCCTTGCCCAGCCGGGGCTTTTCTTTGGTGGTTTCAATAAAGTCCATCACCTGCTGAGTCGCACCCATGGCGTTGAGGTAGTTGGCGATCGTTTCTAGATGTTCGTCATATTCTGTTTCCGACAGTGGAAACGAGACCTGCTCTAGATATCGCCACATCACCTGCAAATAAATTTTATTGGGCTGTTTCCGCAACTGCACATCGTAGGAGTAGCTCCACTTGGCGATGATCAGTTGCCGTAGATCGGCTCCGGTTAGCACTGACAGTTCTCCTCTAAGGTATTTGGGACAAAAAGCGATTCATTTGGTTGTTCTCTGGGCTGCAAAAAAATGGCATAATGACTCAATATGTTAGCTATCAGCCCTATACATTAATCATACATTCAACAAAATTTAAGTCATGGCTCAACTTTCTGCTGGCTCCAGTGACGTACCAGATCTTGGTCGTCGCCAATTCATGAACCTTTTAACATTTGGTACTATCACCGGGACAGTGCTCGGTGGCGCGTTTCCATTTATCAGCTACTTCGTACCTCCTTCTAGCGGCGCTGCGGGTGGTGGTGCTACCGCCAGAGATGCTAGCGGCAATGATGTTTTGGTTAGCCAATTCATCGCTGGTAAGCAGAAAGGCGATCGGGCTTTGACTCAAGGCTTAAAAGGCGACCCTACCTACATCGTGGTCGGCGACGGCACTGTTTTAGATTACGGTATCAACGCTATTTGTACTCATCTGGGCTGCGTAGTACCTTGGAACGGTGCAGAAAACAAATTTATGTGTCCTTGCCACGGTTCTCAGTACGATACCACCGGTAAAATGGTGCGCGGTCCTGCGCCGAAATCTCTGCCTTTGGCACACGCTGCAGTTGTCGAAGACAAAGTTTCTCTCACTCCTTGGACTGAAGATGACTTCCGTGATGGTTCACCTGCTTGGTGGGCATAACAGCTCCTATCTCATAGACCTTAATTTACTATTTAAACAATGAAGTTATCTATTATTTACCAGTCGATCGCCAGATCTGTCTTGGTACTGCTGGCCAGTATTGGCCTGTTAGCCTTTACGCCTCAACCGGCGCAGGCATATCCTTTTTGGGCACAGCAAACCTACCCCGAAACCCCTCGCGAACCAACTGGTCGCATTGTGTGTGCCAACTGTCATTTGGCTGCTAAGCCTACCCAAATCGAAGTGCCCCAGTCGGTTTTGCCCGACACTGTATTTGAAGCAGTAGTCAAACTACCTTACGACCACAGTGTTCAACAGGTGACTGCTGACGGCACCAAAGGCCCATTGAACGTCGGAGCCGTGCTCATGCTACCCGACGGCTTCAAAATTGCTCCTGAAGACCGTATTCCTGCCGAAATGAAGGAAAAGATTCAGGGCTTGTACTATCAACCCTACGGTGAAGGCAAAGAAAACACCGTAATTATTGGCCCCTTACCTGGCGACCAGTACGAAGAGATTATCTTTCCCATTCTTTCTCCTAACCCTGCTACCGATAAAGGCGTTTACTTCGGTAAATATCCTATTCACGTTGGCGGCAACCGAGGCCGTGGTCAGGTTTATCCTACAGGCGAAAAGAGCAACAACTCGGTCTACAGCACCGCGATCGCTGGTACTGTCTCCTCGATTACTGCTGGTGAAGCTGGCTTAAACGAAATTACCATTCAGCCCGCTACTGGCGACGCTGTGGTAACTAAGGTTCCTGCTGGCCCAACCCTTTTGGTAGCTGCTGGTGAAACTGTAACCGCTGGCCAAGCTTTGACCAACAACCCCAACGTGGGTGGCTTTGGTCAGAAGGACTCTGAAATCGTTTTACAGAACCCCAACCGCATCTACGGCCTGGTGGCTTTCGTAACCATGATTATGCTTTCTCAAATCTTCTTAGTTCTGAAAAAGAAACAGGTAGAACGAGTCCAAGCGGCTGAACTAGAGTTCTAAGCCAGCTTTATTCGCCTTAAGGAAGGATGTGAATTTCACACCCTTCTTTTTTTGTATTGCTACGTAATATTACCGGCTAGCCATGGATATTTGATAAACTTTTAAGTGGTTCTTGTAGAATTAATAAATCTTGCAATGTCAGCAAAAAGTCGTGAGTATTTATACTTGACACGTTGCTGGCAAAGCTTTTGAAGCAGGAAAAATGATCGATCGATAATAGATTTCCTATTTCGGGGATCGCTACTATTGACAGCAGAATCTCAAGTGTTATAATTTCTTTCCATTACATAAATAAATTTACTTAGTTGTTTACCAATCTTTAAAATCAAGTTCCGTGATTGCACGGAAGGCAGATCTTAGGTCTCCATACTAGATTAAGTTATCGATTGTTATTCTTCATAAATCTATCTAACTAGCGACTCGGTGTGCTGCTATCGGCAACACAACTTAGTCAATGTCAGTCGGTTTATTCACCATTTTTTGGGGATCACTGGTGCTTCAATCAGGCACGGCTGATCAAAAAAACGCTAAACCCTTAGCAAAACCACGGTTTCGGTTCTCAGGCTATTTCAGCCAAGGTTCCGGAATGTACCACAAAAGTGTTGATTCTGTAGTCTAAGTTTAAACAAGCTGATAAATACTTACCCATACTAAAAGCATATAAAAGGAGGTGATGCCGATGATGGCCTCAACCCACTTAAATAAATTAATCAGGTTTTTGAAAGAAGATTTATCCATCTCGACAGCATCAATGGATATTGCGCTGCGTCAAGTGGAGGAAAATCCTGGCCCCTTGCCAATGATCTTGTGGCAGTATGGCTTGGTGACGATCGAGCAACTCAACCAAATTTATGATTGGCTCGATAAGGCTTCTTAGCTTTGTTCTAGCTTCTGTTTAAAAAATGGGGTGGTCAGAGTGACTATCCCATTTTTGCGGCAGATATCAATACCTGATAAAACTCCTCGATCGATTGCAGAGTGGCCAAAACCTGTGTACCTCGACCGGCACGAGTTTGCTTAGCTCCTTGCCAAAACATCAGATCTCGATTCAAAATTCTGAGCAAGCGATGGATCTCGGTGAGACTGGAGCGTACTTGGTATGGAGCAATAGGGTCAGCGGATTGAAGGAGACGATCAAACACAGATTGCAAAGCTTTTGCGGAAACCATTGCTGCCTCGGCATCGTCTTTTTCAACAGCTTTGTACAACTGTTGCCAAGAAAAGAGAAAGCTGTCTGGAAAGCTTTTTGAGAGATCTTCATCACTAACATTGCGTAATCTCTGATCATTCATGTCATTTTTACTGCCAAATACTCCAAAGAATAGATAGAATGTTGTCTATCCAATAGCACATTGTAATGACGATCTCTGCAAACCAGTTAACCATTCTTAAAGATCAAGAACTAGTGTTGCCCGCTTGGTTGGCAGCAACAGGCGAATCTGAGTTGGCCAGCGATCGACTAATTCATCAAGCATACTTGTTTGCCCGTGAGCAGCACACCGGCCAGATGCGCAAATCTGGCGAACCCTACATTTGCCACCCGATCGCCGTCGCCGATATTTTATACAACCTAGGTGGCGAAGCACCAATGATTGCAGCGGGGTTTCTGCATGACATCGTGGAAGACGTAGAAGAAATTACCGTTGCTGATATTGAAAAAATGTTTGGGGCAGAGACAGCCCACTTAGTAGAAGGAGTCACCAAACTCTCTAAGCTGAACTTTCGCAGCAAAAAAGAACAGCAGGCCGAAAACTTCCGCCGGATGTTTTTGGCCATGGCTCAAGATATTCGAGTGATTGTGGTGAAGCTGGCCGATCGGCTGCACAATATGCAGACCTTAGAACACATGCCGATCGAGAAGCAGAAGCTCATAGCCCAAGAAACCCGGGATATTTTTGCACCCTTAGCCAACCGCTTAGGTTTAGGTCGCATCAAATGGGAACTAGAAGACCTGGCTTTCAAATATATTGAGCCAGATGAATATCGTAATATTCAAGACTTGGTGAAAGAAACCCGCAAATCGCGGGAAGGCCGGATAACCAGTACCGTTGAGCAAATTCGCACTCGTTTAGCTGATGCTGGCTTTAGCTACTTTGATGTGAGCGGTCGTCCGAAGCATCTGTTTAGTATTAATCAAAAAATGAAGAGCCAAAAGAAAGAATTTGGCGAAATTTATGACCTCACAGCCGTTAGAATCATTGTCCCCAACAACGCTGACTGTTACCGAGTGCTAGCCGAAGTTCATGATGCTTTTCGGCCAATTCCTGGACGCTTTAAAGACTATATTGGCCTTCCCAAGCCTAACCGCTATCAATCCTTGCACACCACCGTACTGGGCATTGGTAACACGCCCTTAGAGATTCAAATTCGCACCACCGAAATGCATCGGATTGCTGAGTATGGGATTGCTGCTCACTGGAAGTATAAAGAAGCTGCCGCCAACGGTGTAGCCCCCAGTTCAACTTCAAAAAAAGATGACAAGTTTATTTGGCTGCGCCAGCTTTTGGAGTGGCAAAGCGACTTCAAAGATGCCCAAGAATTCTCGGATAATCTTAAAGACCAGCTCTGTGACCCAGATGTATATGTTTTTACTCCCCAAGGTGAAGTCATCGCCCTGCGGGAAAAAGCCACCACGATCGATTTTGCCTATCGGATTCATACCGAGGTGGGCAACCACTGTATTGGAGCCAGAATCAATGGCCGAATCGTGCCCCTGTCTACGCGGGTGCGCAACGGCGACATTGTAGAAATCATGACCAAGGAAAGTGGTCATCCTAGCCTAGACTGGCTGAACTTTGTGGCCACTCCCACCGCCAAAAACCGCATTACCCAATGGTATAAGCGATCGAACCGAGATGAAAATATCGCCCGAGGTCGAGAGCTACTCGAAAAAGAGCTGGGCAAAAATGGCTTAGATGCGCTGTTGAAGTCTGAGCCAATGCTAATGGCTGCTCAAAAGTGCAATTATCAAACAGTGGAAGACTTGTTGGCGGCCTTGGGCTACGGCGAAACCACCATTAACCATGTGGTCAATCGCATCCGCGATACGGTCAAGACTGCGGTAGCTGCAACTGTCGAGTTAGTAGAGATATTGCCGACTGCTAAGAAGCCCAGCAGCACTGACGGGGATTTTCCGATTATTGGCATTGAGGGCTTAATGCACCACTTAGCGGGCTGTTGTAACCCAATTCCCGAAGAGCCGATCGTGGGTGTAGTAACTAAACTGAATGGTATTTCGATTCACCGCCAAGGCTGTAGCAACGTAGAAAATGTGGATGGCGATCGAATTCTACCGGTACGCTGGAACCCACATCATAATGCCAAACAGCAGGGCAATCGCCGCAGCTATATTGTGACTTTGCAGGTGGAAGTGTTTGATCGGTTAGGTGTAATGCGAGACGTAATGTCACGACTGAGTGATAACAAGGTGAATATCCGACAGGCAAAGGTGACAGCAGACAATAAATCTAAGCCGGTGATGTTAGATTTTATGGTGGAAGTTATTGACAAGTCACAATTGGAGCGCTGTATCAATCAAATTCGCCAAATGCACGATGTGCTGCATGTGCGGCGGATTACAGAGATGTCGGAGCAGAGTTAGCGCTCGCTGACCGAAATCCAACTGTAGGGTGGGCACCCATAATCTAGGCTTCAGGTCGTTTGACCTAGAGCTGAGCCGTGCATTCCAGTAAAAGGCGCTGGTTTTCGATCGAATATGGCTGAATCTCCAAAGCCTGTCGCAACGCTGCGATGGCCGCAGAATAATCGCCCAGCGCCGCCCAACATAGCCCTACACCATGCCAAGCGCCAAAATGCCAAGGGACAATTTCTATGACCCTTTGACAGTCTTCGATCGCACTCCCATAGTCTTTTTTAAGATAGTACAATACTGCCCGCCGGTTCCAGGCTTCAGCGAAATCCGGGAGCTCGGTGATTAATTCGGTCAAAATCTTTTCGGCACCCAGTAAGTCGCCAGTGGCAATCAATTCTTCGCTGGCTTCAATTTGCGCCAGACCACTGCGACCTTTTTGCCAAAACCAAATGCGCCAAAGCTGTGCGCCAGCTCGTTCTCGTACCGTAGTGTCAGCATTTTTCAGATCTGCCAACAGATTTTGAATCAGCTCTTGGTTCATGGTTGTTCTTGGGAATGCTGAATGCCAGTATAGCAATCGGACTAGGCCGGTGGGGGCGGTTGGCAATAAATTGATCGAAAGGTGAGTGAAATTTATTGGCCGCCGAGCTTGTGGTAGCGATCAATCACTTCCTGATACTTAGCTAAATTCCCTTGCTGCTGATATAGCTGAGCAGCTTTTTGCAGGTCTTCTAAAGCGCGAGGTCTGCTGCGCAGCAGTAAATGGGCACTGGCGCGATTAGTATAGGCCAAAGCATAATCTGGTTTGATAGCAATTGCCCGTGAATAGTCACTGACAGCACCGCTGCCATTGCCTAACTGAAACTTGATGTTGCCTCGATTGAGTAAAGCTTGGGAATACTTGGGTTGCAGCTCTAAGACTCGATCAAAGTCTGTAAATGCTGCGCCATTATTCCCCAACTGCATGTTTAGAATACCTCGATTGTAGTAGGCCGCCGTAAACCGGGGCTGATACTCAATTACCTTGTTATAGTCAGCTATTGCCGCCGTGGTTTGCTGTAGCTCAGCATTGACGATCGCCCGGTCATAGTAGGCTATTGGATCATCGGGTTGGAGCTTGATTGCTGCCGTATAATCTTTGATCGCACCTGCTTTATCTCCTTGTCGATAGCGTATGACTCCCCGATTTAGTAAGGCGATCGATTGATTAGGGTCAAGTTCTAGGGATTTAGCTTGGTCTGCCAAACTACCCTGCTCATCTCCCAACTCCGATTTGGAAATTCCGCGATTGAGATAAGCCGCTGCAAAACGGCGGTTAGCCATAATTGACTTGGTGAAATCTTGCACTGCGCCAGCATGATCTTGTTTGCGAGCACGGCCTACCCCCCGCACAAATATGCTGCTAGATTCGCTAAAGCTGCGGGCACTAGGGGGCTGGATAGCGACAAATACTGGCTCAGATAGCTTTTTAGCTATTTTCACGAAAGTATTGATCGGAATACCTAAATCATTACCAGTTTTAAACCGCACATTGGGATTCACTTCATCGGCTTGTGAGGAAGCATCAATATCACCGCGACCATGAATAGCAATTAATTCTCCGGCATCATTAAACACTCCGCCGCCACTCATTCCGGGCAAAGTCCGAGCGCTATAAATAATGGCATAGCCACCAGCCATTGGTTGGGCGCTATTGGCAATCACTCGACCTTCTCGAAAATTGTAGACCGAAGAAGTAATGGCCAAAGTGGTACGCGGAAAACCAGAAACGAAAGCCAGACTGCCCTCTGCGACATTATCCGAATTACCTAGCTTGGCGGTGCTGTAGCTGTTGCTACTAGTGAACTCTACCGTGGCCAAATCAACGTTGTCTGAAAAAGATTTAATGGAGCCAGAAATTAGTTGGTGCTGCTGACCATCTTTAGCCGTCGTGATCCGGTAAGTTTTTTGCCGATCAGCTAACACATGGGCAGCCGTCAAAACCTTGTAGCGCCCGTTGCCCTGTGCAATTAAAACCCCAGAACCGTTTTCACCTTCAGCTTCGATCAGCACCGTCAAAGGCTTCACTGCTTTTGAGATACTTACTGGATCTTTAGATATGGCGAACTGCTGACTAAAAATTGTTAGCGTTGGCCAGAGGAAGGTAGCTAACGTCCCGATTTTTACAATGCCTAAACCACGATTTTCCAGCATACTATTTCTGTGCGAAAGCTATACTTTTATCTTACAGATGAGGTTCTGTGCTTTGCGGTAAGTCACCAATAAATTTTATCTTTGGAGGTCATATTACATGGAGGATGTTTCGGTTGCTCATCCAATAAATGATCCAATCTCTGATATCTTTGGTTGGGAACTTATCTGGAGAGAGCGATGGCCTACCGAAGAGTATTACTGAAGTTGAGTGGTGAGGCGCTAATGGGCGACTTGGGCTATGGCATCGATCCGATTATCGTCCAAAACATTGCCCAAGAAGTAGCTGAAGTGGTAGCGAGCGGAGTACAGGTGGCGATCGTGGTCGGTGGCGGCAACATTTTTCGCGGTTTACAGGCTTCGGCCAAGGGTATGGAGCGAGCCACTGCCGACTATGTGGGCATGATTGCTACTGTAATGAATGCCATTACTTTGCAAGATGCTTTAGAGCAGAAGAATGTCCCTACCCGAGTTCAAACAGCGATCGCCATGCAGGAAGTCGCAGAACCTTACATTCGGCGACGGGCTATTCGTCACTTAGAAAAAGGCCGGGTGGTGATTTTTGGAGCGGGTTCAGGAAATCCATTTTTCACCACCGATACCGCTGCTGCTTTGAGAGCTGCCGAGATTGACGCAGAGGTGATCTTTAAGGCCACAAAAGTAGATGGAGTATATGATTCTGACCCCAAGCAGAACCCCGATGCCAAGCGTTACGAAAGCCTAACCTATACTCATGTGCTTACTGAAGATTTGCGGGTAATGGACAGTACCGCGATCGCTATGTGTCGAGAAAATGATATTCCTATTATTGTGTTCGATTTGTCTGGACAAGGAAATATCCAGCGAGTGATCGCTGGAGAGAAAATTGGTACTATTGTTGGAGGTTCCTGTGAAGTTCGCTGATATAGAAGGCCATATGCAGAAGGCTGTAGAGGCCACTCAAAAATCTTTTAATACTATTCGTACCGGCAGAGCTAGCACCAGCTTACTCGATCGGGTGTCGATCGATTATTACGGCAGCCCTACTCCCCTGAAGTCGTTAGCCAATATCAATACGCCCGATGCTACCACCATCTCTATTCAGCCTTTTGATAAGAGCAGCTTAGGGGCGATCGAAAAAGCGATTTCGCTGTCAGATATTGGTTTAACTCCTAATAGTGACGGAGTTTCCATTCGGTTAAATATTCCACCTCTGACTACCGAGCGTCGTAAGGAGCTAGTCAAACAGGCTGCTAAATATTCTGAAGAAGGCAAAGTCTCAATTCGCAACATCCGCCGTGATGGTATCGATGAGGTGAAAAAGCAAGAGAAAAGCAGTGAAATCTCGGAAGACGAGTCTAAAGGCTTACAGGAGAAAATCCAAAAGCTCACTGACAAGTATGTTGCCAATGTCGAAAAAGTTTTAGCTGACAAGCAAAAAGACATTATGACGGTTTAGCCAGTTGAGAATGGGTTAGCTAAAAAAACACTGTCAACTATCCATTCTCAATTCTCCACTCTCAATTCTCTACTCAAAGCTTGTGGTAGGCTAAGCGACATACCCCTATTAGTGTTTGCCCGATGTCAGAATCCACTCCTCTCGCAGATTTAGCAAGTATTGAGCTGTTGCCAGTGGCACCGCCAGACTTTCGATCGGGCTTTGTGGGTATTGTCGGTCGTCCTAATGTGGGCAAGTCTACCCTGATGAATCAGCTCATTGGTCAGAAGGTGGCCATTACTTCGCCAGTAGCTCAGACTACCCGGAATCGGTTGCAGGGAATTTTGACCACCGATCGAGCACAGATCATTTTAGTAGATACTCCTGGTATTCATAAACCACATCATCGGTTAGGAGAAGTGCTGGTTCACAATGCTCAATCGGCGATTGATGCTGTAGATGTGGTGTTGTTTGTTGTAGATGGTAGTGAAAAAGCTGGTGGTGGCGATCGGTTTATTGCGGATTTATTAGCCAATTCGCCTACGCCAATTATCTTAGGCTTAAATAAAATTGACAATGCTCCAGCCGATCGTCGCCAAACCATCGAAGAAAGTTACCGAGAGCTAATAGGTGAGCAGACTTGGCCGATTTGTGAATTCTCGGCGCTGGTGGGGACTGGGGTAGCCGAGCTGCAAGATATGCTCATTGATCGACTGGAGGTTGGCCCTTTCTACTATCCCCCAGATTTAGTCACCGATCGGCCTGAGCGCTTCATTATGGGGGAGCTGATTCGGGAGCAAATATTGCTTTCTACCAAAGAAGAAGTGCCCCATTCAGTGGCAGTGACGATCGATCGGGTGCAGGAAGATGCCAAAATTACTCGGGTGTTGGCCACCATCTATGTAGAACGCGATTCTCAAAAAGGGATTTTGATTGGCAAAGCTGGGGCAATGTTGAAGTCGATCGGCAGCGGTGCTAGGGCAGAAATGCAGAAGTTGATTGCCGGAAAAGTATACTTAGAGCTATTTGTAAAAGTTCAACCGAAGTGGCGACAGTCTCGGCTCCGCTTGGCAGAACTAGGCTACAGAATGGAGGATTGAGCTTATTGATTTGTCAATGATTTATGCCCAAAATCAGGAAAAATCCTAAAATATGTTGCGTTGGGGACAAAAACTTTCAGATCTGCGTTTACAATGTCTGGCAGTAGGTATAAGCCTATCTAGAATCAGGGTAGGCTGCCAAGCTATTGCAAACCAGCAGGGTTATGCTCTATGTTTATTCTCGATTGAGAAATAATTGGTTAGTCATATAGATTATGAAAAATCTAATTAATGACAATATCCAAATGACCTTGTTATTACTACTTTTACTACAATGAAAATACAAACGAGTTCGGTAGTAACACTATCCCTCCTTGCAGGGCTTGTGGCAGCAACACCGAAAGTTTTAGCCCAAGCAGCAGCGGAAGCGACTAAGTTTCCTCTCCCCAATTCTCTGCCTAAAGACACAAAAGTCAAACTTGGCGGCTCTCAAAGCTTAGATGCTGTCAATAAAGGTCTTCAAGAAGCATTTACAAAGAAATTTGCTGACGCTCAAGTCGTCCCGACCTACAACAGTACCAGCAAGGGCTTGGAAGCCTTAGCCAAAGGTGAAACCGATATTACTGGTGCCGGTCGTCCTTTGACCAAAGAAGAGCAAGCCAAAGGCTTTGGGTCAAAAAATTTAGGTTTCACGAAAATAGCCATTATCGTCAGCGATAAAAATAACTCTATTCCGAAAGGAAACATCAGCTTTGACCAATTTGCGGCCATCTTCCAAGGCAAAATTAAAGATTGGTCTAAAGTTGGCGGCACTCCAGGGGCGATTCAAGTAATCGACCAAAGTGATAATAGTGAGACCCGGCAGTCATTTGGTCGCTATCCTGTGTTCAAAAGTGGACTTAAGACAGGTGCCAATGTCACTAAGTTGACCGACGACAGTGCTAAATCTGTAGCATCCAAGCTGGGTACTAACGGCATCGGCTATATTCCAGTTAGCGAAGTTAAAGGTTTGTCTGGAATCAAGGTTTTATCTTTGAACACTGTGCAGCCTGATGACAAGCGCTATGCTTTCTCTCAGCCAATGTCTTATGTGTATCCTAAAGATAAACTTAGCGAAGGAGCTAAGGCTTTATTGGGTTTTGTGGATTCGCCTGAAGGTGCTGCGGCGATTGCTGCTGTTCCAGGTCTCACAGTAGCAGGGGCTGCTGGAACTGCTCCGGCATCAGCTCCTAGCGATACCAAGTCAGAGACTGCTAGTGGCACTGCAGCAACTCCTAAGCCCGAAGTTACAGCAACTGAGTCTGGTGCGGCTGGTGCTTCAGCTACTGGCGGTGCCGACAAAGGCGGTGGTCTGCCATGGTGGTTAATTCCCCTTGGTTTGGGTGCAGCCGGTTTAGGCTGGTTTGCTTTAGCTGGTGGCAAGAAAAAAGAAGAGGCTATCCAAGAGCCCAAGCGGTTAAACCCCTTGTACACAGAAAATGACGTAAAACCTACTGGCACTACTGGCTTTACCACGGGTACTACTGGTTTTACCAATAACAGAGATGGTCAAGATAGTGGCATTCCTCTGTCTGGCGACTTGAGCCTGCCTACCAATGTGGTAGAAAAAACTGGCACAGCGATCGGTGGCACAGCAGCAGCGACCAAAGATCAGGCTGGCAACCTATTGAAAGGCGCCGCAGTAGCCGGCGGTGCAGCTCTAGCGGGCGGCGCGGCGTTGGCTGGTGGCTTAGGCAAAGCCGTCGATAAATCGGCTAGTCTCAGTGGCGATTTGAGTGGTGAATTACCTAAAATCGACATCGGCAACCCCTTAGAAGGTCTGAGGCAAAAAGCTAGCGACCTCACTCCAGATTTGAATCTGGGCAATCCAATCGAAGGTTTGAAAGGTAAAGCTGCTGACTTGGGTGGCTCGATCGGAGGAGTAATACCCAATGTGGGCGATAAAGCTGGCGACCTGTTGAAAGGTGCCGCAGTAGCTGGTGGCGCAGCAGTAGCTGGCGGTGCGGCAGTCGCTGGCGGCCTATTTGGCAAAAAAGATGACGATCAAGACCTCAAAGCCAAAGCCGACAGCGGTTTTGATTTAGGCGGTCTCGGCCAAGGTATTAAAGACAAGGTTGGCGATGTCGTTGAAGGTGGTCAAAATCTTGGTGGCGCGGCGATCGCGGGTGGGGCAGCAGTTGTTGGCGGTACAGCCGCTGCTATTGGTGCTCAATCCCTTTGGGGTAACAATGACGATCATTCCGGTGAGCTAAGTTTAGAAGATTCTAGCTACGAAACCGAAATCTCGGCGTTGAACAAAAAACCTGGCGATTTGAACTTGCCAACTCCGGATCCTTTTGATGACTCTATGTTGTCAGAGCCTATGGCATTGCCAGAAATTCCAGAAGCTCCTGAAAGATCGGGTGGATTTAATCCTTTCGATGTGATCGGCGAACTAAAGGATAAGGCTGTAGATGCTGCACAAGGCGGCGGGGCAGCAGTTGTAGGCGGTGCAGCGGCAGCGGCTGGTGTGGTTGTAGGCGCAGGTGCCGCAGCGAAGTCTTTCGTCACTGGCGAAGGCCAACCCGAACCAAGCGGTCTGTTGCAGCAAGAAGGCCAAATTACCTTGGTTTCTCCAAACCCAGCCCAAGCCTATGTGCATTGGGATGTGCCGGTGAAGCTGAAGCGTCAATTACGTCAGCAGGGTGGCCGCAAGTTGGCGGTGCGCATGTATGACGTGACTGACGCCGATATCACCACTCACTTACCCAGCAATTTTCAAGAGTTTGAGTGCGATGAGTTGGCTTGGGATCTTCACTTACCAGTGCCCCGCGCCGATCGGAAGTACCTAGTAGAAATTGGCTATGTCTCGGAAGAGAATGCTTGGTTGATGCTGGCTCGTTCGACACCCGTAATGATTCACTCTAACGGCTAGGTTCGGCTCACTTGCCCTGTTTTTAAGATAAAACCCGCACATAGTGCGGGTTTTGTTTTTGAGATGCGGTGGGTGAGCGGATGACCTGCCGGCATAGCGCTGCCGATCGGGCAAAACCCAACTCTACGTTTGTTGATGAGAAACTTCAACGACAGTATGGACGTTGCCACGCGGCGTATAGTCGGCTTTCACTGTAATTGACAATGGATTCATTGCTGCTACTAGATCATCGATGATTTGGTTGGCCGATTCTTCATGAGAAATATATCGATCGCGGTAGCTGTTGATATACAACTTTAGTGCCTTCAGCTCTACCACCTTCTGGTCTGGCGAATAAATCACGTGGATGGTGCCAAAGTCTGGATAACCCGAAAAAGGGCACTTACAGGTAAATTCGGGCAAAGTGATGTTGATGTCGTATTTGCGGCCAGGGCGAGGGTTTGGGAAAGTGGTAAGTTGACCATCTTCGATTTCCCGTTCGCCATATTTCATTTCGGGGATTACTTGTTCCATTGCTTTCGAGTCTTGCGTTAATTTAGCGACCACGGTGGGTTTGGCTTCTCTCACCACACCATAAACGTATTGTAGGGTGGGCACTGCCCACCGTCTAGGAATATTGTCGAAATCCTAGACTATTTCATCAGATTCCGATTCGGTGTTTTCTTTGACAAAGAGCTTTACTAGCCGATCATAAGTCCCTGGCCCCATGTACATCGGATGCACGTGCGATCGGCTATAAACCCAAATCACTTTGCCATTTTCGCTGATGCGGATATCGTAGAGCAGACTGCGACACTGAGGTTTAAGCTGATTGCCAGCCTCCAGAGCATCTGTCCAGCGATCGAAGCTTTGGTCAAAGTCTTTAAAAACTACTCTAAACATTAGCTATACCGTTCCTCTGTCCAAGGTTCACCCCGACCATGGTAGCCATTGCGCTCCCAGAAGCCCGACTCTTCTTTGGGCAAGAACTCAATCCCATTGATCCATTTGGCGCTTTTCCAGGCATACAAATGAGGAACTACCGTCCTCACTGGGCCACCATGTTCTAAAGGCAACGGTTCACCGTTTAATTCATAGGCAAAAAAGTTCTCTGGCCGCAAGAAATCTACTAGGGGCAAATTGGTGGTGTAGCTGCATAGGCAGTGCTCCATTACCTGTACTGCTCTGGGGTCAAGATCTCCGACTAGTTTCATTAAATCTACTACCCGAAAGCCTTTCCAAGTTACATCAAGCTTTGACCAGCGGGTCACGCAGTGAAAATCAGCAGTGAATTCTTGCTGGGGCAAGGTCATTACGTCATCCCAGGTAAAAATTAGGGGTTGAGGTACTAGGCCCCAAACTTTGAGTTTCCATTCTTTACGGCTGAGGTGTGGTGGGGCTTGGCCATAGGTCATGATGGGAAAGCCGTTAGTGAGATACTGACCGGGGGGTACGCGTTCACTCTCGTTAGGGCTGGGCTTCTGGAAGAACTTACCAAGCATGGGTATGTGGGACTTTTGTAAACAGATTCTTTATACTTATAACAAATTACAGTTTAAGCTTTCCCCGTTAATTTACCCCGCAGCAGCTTAATTCGATCGCGGAACTCAGCAGCCTTCTCAAACTCCATCTCCTTCGCGGCAGCCTTCATATCTATCTCTAACTGCTGGATAATCTCAGGAATTTTATCGAGAGAAACCTCATCTAAGTTTTCAATGACCGCCTCAATTTGTTGACTATTTAAACGGCGAGAAACATCCAAATACTCCAGAATGGCGTTGCTCTCCTTCTTCTTCACCGAAAAAGGCGTAATGTTATGCAGCTTATTGTGAGCAATCTGAATATTGCGCCGCCGCTCAGTTTCTTCGATCGCCTTCGCCATACTGTCCGTCATATTATCGCCATACAAAATTGCCTGCCCCCGAATGTGCCGCGCCGCCCGCCCAATGGTTTGAATCAAAGACCGCTCCGATCGCAAGAAGCCCTCCTTATCAGCATCCAAAATAGCTACTAGCGAAACCTCTGGTAAATCTAGACCTTCCCGCAGTAAATTTACTCCAATCAGCACATCGAATTCGCCGTTCTTGAGGGCTTGAATAATTTCGATGCGCTCGATCGACTGAATTTCGGAGTGTAGATAGCGCACTCGCACCTGTCGTTCTTTAAAATAATCCACCAAATCCTCTGCCATGCGCTTAGTCAGAGTCGTAATCAGCACCCGTTCTTCTCGCTCTGTGCGCAGCAAGATCTCACTATATAAATCATCAATTTGGCCGGTGGTCGGACGCACCATAATCTCTGGGTCAATAACCCCGGTGGGTCTGATGACTTGCTGTACCACCAAATCTCCTGATAGCTCTAGCTCCCAGGCTGCCGGAGTCGCCGAGACAAATACACACTGGTTCACCTTTTTCCAGAATTCTTCTGCCTGCAAAGGTCGATTATCTGCTGCACTGGGTAAGCGAAAACCATGATCGATCAGCACCTTTTTTCGAGCCTGATCACCATTGTACATCCCCCGAATTTGGGGCACGCTGACATGAGATTCATCCACCATCAACAGCCAGTCATCTGGAAAATAATCCACCAAACACTCCGGTGGATTCCCGGCCTGTCGCCGAGCTAGGTGACGAGAGTAGTTTTCTACGCCGTTGCAGTAGCCCACTTCCCCGAGCATTTCTAGGTCATAGCGAGTGCGCTGATCGATGCGCTGGGCTTCTAAGAGCTTGCCTAGGCTTTCGAGATGTTCTTTTTGGCCGTTTAATTCACTGCGAATATCGGCGATCGCTAGCTCCAAAGTCTCTGCTGGAGTCACAAAGTGACGTGCTGGGTAAATATTGATCGACTTCACGTCCTGCATCACCTCACCCGTCACCGGATCCACATAGCGAATCGCGTCAATCTCATCACCAAAAAACTCAATGCGGATGGTGCGGTCTTCGTAGGCTGGGCCAATTTCTAACACGTCCCCCCGCACCCGAAACTTACCCCGCCCCATTTCGATGTCGTTGCGCACATATTGAATGGTCACAAGCTGGTTCAAGACTTCGCGCTGATTGATCTCCATTCCCACTGCAAAAGGAATTGCTGCTTTTAGATACTCTGCCGGTGTCCCCAAACCATAGATGCAGCTAATTGAAGCCACCACAATCACATCTCGCCTTTCAAACAGCGATCGGGTAGCAGAGTGACGCAGCATATCAATTTCTTCGTTAATTGCCGCCGTCTTTTCAATGAAGGTATCAGTGACCGGAATATATGCCTCGGGCTGATAGTAGTCGTAATAAGAAATAAAGTACTCTACGGCGTTGTGAGGGAAAAACTGACGGAACTCGTTGCAGAGCTGAGCAGCCAGGGTTTTGTTGTGTGCCAGAACTAATGTGGGACGGCTATATTGAGCGATCGCCGAGGCCATAGTGAAAGTCTTTCCGGTGCCAGTGGCTCCCAACAGCGTCTGATGTTGTTTATTGGCTCTCAGGTTGGCTACGATTTCTTTGATCGCCTGGGGTTGGTCGCCAGCGGGCTGGAAGGGAGACTCTAACAGAAAAGGGCTATCTACAAAAGAACTGACTGCCATAAACACCTGCTGAAAAGTGCTGTTGATTTGTACTATGTTAGCCGAAATCTTGGTAAAAATCGACATTTTCGATCAACCTTAGTAGCTCTGAGGTCAAACCTGGGCACAATAGCAAAGCGAATACCCCTCGACATATAGCATCTATGAACGTTGAAGAATTACTGTGGCGTTATGGTAAAGGCGAACGTGAGTTTGGCAAATCGGAGCTGAGCAATCTGAGCCTGATTGGCCAAGATTTGATTGATATTGTTTTGACTGATGCCAACCTCAGTAGAGCTAATTTAACCTTTGCCTATTTGAACCGCGCTCAGCTCGATCGGGCTAATATGGTCGGAGCCAAGCTCAGCGGCGCAACCTTAGTTAAAGCCAGCCTCAACGGAATTAACTTGCGCGATGCCGATCTCCATGGCGCGACACTGCTATCGGCAGATCTACAGGGTGCCGAAATGACTTGGGCTAATTTGATGGATAGTAACTTTGCTGAGGCTGACATGCGCGGTGCGCACATGAGTGGAGCCAATTTATCGGGTGCCTGCTTGCGGGGTGCTAATTTGCGGTCAGAAAAACGTGGGGCATCTTCTGATTTACGCAGTGCCAAATTGCAATATGCCGATTTGCGGAATGCCAATTTATCTGGCTCAAATTTGAGCAAGGCCGATCTTTCTTATGCCAATTTAACTGAGGCAGTAATGCGTGGGGTCGATCTCAGTGGAGCTAATTTGACAGGTGCTAATTTGACTGGGGCAATGTTGACTGATGCGATTTTAAATGAAACTAATTTAGCTGGAGTGAATTTAACCAATGCCAAAATGGAACGAGCAAAGGTAGTGAACTGCAATATGGTTGAGGTGAGTCTGCGCGGGGCTTTAATGATGGCGATCGATTTGACCAGAACTAATCTTACTAATTCTGATTTAACTAAAGCACGCATGGGCAAGGCCGATTTGACTCGCACCATTTTGTGTTTTGCCAATATGACTAATGTTGATTTGGTCGATGCTCAGTTGGCTAAAACTGATTTAGAAGATGCCAACTTGACCCGTGCTAATTTGCGACGGGCAGAAATTAGCAGTGCCAATATGATGGGTGCTAATTTGACTGAAGCCATTATGCCCGATGGCCGGGTGTACATGCCGGTATAATAGTGACGCTCAAAAAATGTCGCCTATCAAGTAGTTATGCTCAATATTCGCTGTCGAGGCTTAGAATTTCGAGAAATTCAGGCGGTTATTTTTGATAAAGACGGTACCCTAGAAAACTCTGCAAATTTTTTATATCAGCTTGCCCAGAAAAGGGCGCGATTGATTGATTCTCAAATACCCGGCGTGGGTGAGCCATTGTTAATGGCCTATGGTGTTTTGGGTGGTCGATTGGATCCGGCTGGTTTGATGGCAGTGGGCAGTCGCCCCGAAAGTCTGATAGCTTCATCTGCCTACGTGGCCGAGACTGGCAGAGATTGGATTGCCGCTAAGAATTTGGTAGAGCAGGCATTTGATGAGGCCGATAAAACTATTACTAATGATGTTCGGGAAATGTATCCGGGTAGTCGAGAATTACTCACGGCGCTGCACGCTACTGGCGTTAAGCTAGGAATTTTGTCGAATGCGCCGAGTGATGATGTACAAGATTTTGTGCGCCAGCATCAGCTTGGGCCTTGGCTAAGTTTGGAGATGGGTGCCGATGGAGAGGTGACAAAGCCTGACCCTAGCTTGTTTTTGACAGCCTGTGATCGGCTCCAAGTTTCTCCTGGCAACACCCTAATGATTGGTGACTCAGCAGGGGATATTGAAATGGCACAGCGAGCTGGGGGCATGGGCTGCATTGCGGTGGCTTGGGGGGCAGCGGCTCCTCATTTACAGAAAGCTAGTGTGGTGATCGATCGACTAGAGGAAATTGAGATCTGTTAATAGAAAATAGTCTCAGAGTGGCGGTATGGCAAAGGATTCCGTACTTCGTTTATCATATGAACAGTTCTGCCAGGACTGTTCACCATAAGAGAAATTTATGACCAGAGGGAAAAGCGCACCGATTACCGTGAATTTACTGCGGGAAGGATTGGTAGAGTCTGTGCAGTATGCGCAAGCCGTAGTGTGCGATCGACGTGGCCGCACCCTCTCGGTAGCTGGTGATCATGGCCATGCTACCTTTATTCGATCGGCACTCAAACCCTTTCAAGCCCTGGCTGTGACCACCGGCGGCATTTTAGAAAAATGTGGGTTGGCCGATCGAGACTTAGCAATTATTTGCAGCTCCCATGCTGGCGAAATTATCCACACTCGCCAAGCCTTCAACGTTTTATGGCGAGCTGAGCTAGATGCCGAGCACCTCCAATGTCCTGTACCTAGCGGCAAAAAAAGCAGCCTAGAACACAACTGCTCTGGTAAACATGCTGGCATGTTGGCTGTCTGCTGCGCTTATGGCTGGCCAGTCGAAAACTACTTAGAGCGTCATCATCCAGTGCAGCGGCTGATTTTACAGCAGCTCTCTGACCTGTTAAAAATGCCCGCCGATGAATTTATTTGCACTCACGATGACTGTGGTGCGCCAACTTACTTAATGCAGCTAGACCAAATGGCAACTCTATACGCCCACTTGGCTTCTGGAGACAGTTTGGGGTTAGAGCGAATTGTGCGATCGATGGTGCATCATCCAGAACTCATTGGCGGTGAAGGTCGCTTTGATACGGAGTTGATGAGGTTAACTCAAGGAGAACTAGTCAGCAAATCTGGGGCTGAAGGAATTCAATGTATCGGCAAAGTTGGCGAAGGCATGGGGTTGGCAATTAAAGCTAATGATGGCAGTTCTCGCAGTAAGTATGCGACGGCTCTGCACTTATTACAGCAAATGGGTTGGGTGAGTCCGGCTGTAGTCGAAACTATGGCTACCAAGTTTATCAATGTGGGCGAATACACCCGCCTTGATGTAATTGGCGAATTGGCAATGGATTAGATCGACCAGTTGGGTGAGGGTTGCTGAATCCCAAGAACAAGCGCAGTCAGAGAATTCTCGCGGACTGCGCTCAGTCTTTGCCGAAGGGCAATGCTAGGTCGCTCAGACTTCAGACTTCGGATTACGCTGCTAAGTTCGCGGCTGCAAAATCCCAGTTCACCAAGTTTTCTAGATAAGTGGTGATAAAGTCAGGGCGACGATTTTGGAAATCGATGTAATAAGCGTGCTCCCAAACATCCAAAGTCAACAAAGGAGTTTGACCATGGGCGATCGGGTTTTCGGCATTGCCCGACTTAGTAATTTTTAAGCCATCGCCATCTTTAATCAGCCAAGCCCAACCACTGCCAAACTGAGTAGTAGCAGCAGCTTTGAACTCTTCTTTAAACTTATCGAGGCTGCCAAAAGAAGCATCGATCTTAGCGGCCAAGTCTCCGGTAGGAGCGCCGCCGCCGTTGGGCTTCATCGACTTCCAGAAAAAAGTGTGGTTCCAAACTTGAGCGGCATTGTTAAAAATACCGGCTTTGCTGGCATCACCAAAAGTTGCCTTGATGATTTCTTCCAAAGACATGCTTGCCATTGGAGTATCTTTAGTCAAATTATTTAGGTTAGTAACATAGGCAGCATGGTGCTTGCCATAATGAAATTCAAAAGTTTGGGCCGTCATGTGCGGTTCCAAAGCTGTGACTTCGTAGGGTAATGCTGGTTGCTCGAAAGCCATTGGTTCTAATCCTTTTATGTGAAGCTGCTATTGAATCTCAGACTGCAATGTACTTAAAACACATTTAGCCTGAAATACAGACTTTCGCATTTTAGCCCAAAAAGATTAAGGAAATCAAAGCGGCCAATTTCACGATTGCTTTTTACTAAACTTGGGTAGTTCCAAGGTAGTACTTGGCCGAGTTTTCATTTCAGCAGCAGCTTCCACTGCTGATGCTGGCCAGCTCGGGCGCATTGGCTCCATCTCAAACTCCAGCGGGCCAGAAATCGGACTGTCATCTTTATCCCCGGTGTCTTCAGCAATATGTACTCGTTGAATGTTAGAAAGTGGGGCTGAGGCAGTTTCAACAGCAGGCTGATTTTTGAGACGGCGATATAGCTCTTGAGCCACCGCCTCGGTTTTGTAGAGCTTTTGAGACTGTTCAGTATGATTCTGGCGCAACTGTGCATTCTCGTTGTCTAGTTCACCTACGATCGTCTGGGCAATTTCTAGTTTTTGGGAAAGGGTTTCCACTAGCACCTGTTGCCGTTGACCAATTTGATGGGAGTTTTCGAGCTGCTCAAACAGGGCCGTTACCCGATCGCGAGCCGCCCGTAAATCATCATCTTGCTGGACAATTTTAATGCCCTGCGCCCGACTGCGCTCTTGATGATTGATCACTTCTTGCTTGGCAGCAACCAAATTTACTTCTGAGGCTTCGATTTGGTCTAGTAGCTTACGGTTGGTCAAACGGAGATTTTTCACCACCGTTAACCAATCAGTAGATTCTCCCTGGGGCGAAGCAGTGGTGTAAACAGTCTCTACATCAACTGCGGTTGGGCTAAATGGAGACTGAGAGGAAACATCGCTCATGGCAATTATCAAGGTAGATAAAAATAATTCTGAATAACAAGAAAACTTACTGCAAGAAAACTGTTGAAGAGTAGTAACCAAACTTAGTAATACATCATAGTTGACTTTGCAAAAATTTTATGACTTGTTGTTCAATGCGGCAGCTAATAGCTCTTTGTGAATTCTGGTCTTGATTTGCAGCTCTGTCAGGCATTTTTCGGCCAATGGCTCTCCCTGCTGAAACTGTTGGAGCCAAGCAGTTAAGACCTGATCTTTATCTGGTGGAATATTCGCAACTTGCCAACCGGGCATTTTCAACTCTTCCATAAGCTGGTCAATTTTGGGGTCATAGCTGAGGGCAAAACAGCGACAGCCTTCGGCAGCAGCCATAATCAAACTGTGATAGCGCATTCCGATCGCCAGATGTACTCCCCGAAAAGCCCCTTTGAGCTGGCGGGGGTCAGACAAAGCAATGATTTGACTATGTTCAGAAATTTGGGCTTGTACCTGTTGAGCGATCGCTAAATCACTGGGCTGGAAGGGCATAATCATTATCCAGCTACTGGTGGCTTTTTGCAGCTCAATTAGTGCTTGGGTCAATACCTGTAGTCGATCAGAAGTTAAGTCTGGATGTTCGCGCAGGGTGATCGCAATCCGAGGTGTTGGTAAATCAGCCAGTCCTGGTAAATCTACTGCTGCCAAATTCCACACAGGATCCGGAGCCATCATGCAAGAAATCGACCATTCCTGCAAAATAAAAGCCGAGGCTTTGTCCCGGACGCTCAGAGCGTTACAACTGCCAAAAGCTCGCTCGGCGACCCATTTGGTGATCTGCTGATTTAGGGGGCCAACACCTTGACCCAGGGCAATTACTTGCAGGCCCAACTGCTTTGCTAAGCCAACCAAGCCTCCGTAATACAGCGCGCTCTGGATGCTGGTGGCATCTTGAATCAGGCTACCCCCGCCCAAAATTAGTGCCTGAGAGCTGCGGAAGGCTTTGTAGACTCCTAGGCTTTTGCGATCGACTGCGGCCACTCCATAGCGGGCAGTGGTTTCTTGGGGGTTGGCCGACAGCACCAGCGGTTTTACATTGGGCGGTAATATCTCTAACATAGAAGCTAACAGAGCTTCATCGCCGCCATTGCCTGCGCCATAGTAGCCACAGAGCACCACTTGAGTATCTGTCATGTTTCTAGAAAATCGTGGAATCTGCGAACATTCTACGGTCTGATGGTGCGAAGATGATGGCCAAATACACTTACTTACACAAAAATGCACAGTCTTTCATTACCCACTTGGGTAATTCATGTTTCTAGCGTCGTGGAATGGATTACCGCGATCGGTCTAATTTGGGTCTATGGCGACCAGGTTAACCGCAGTCACTGGAAAAGCTTAAGCTGGGGCATGTTACCCGCTTTGATCAGTGCGATGTGTGCCTGTGTTTGGCATTTTTTTGACAACGCCCCCAGCCTGGAATGGCTAGTTGTGCTCCAAGCCGCGACCACTTTTATTGGCAACAGCACCATGGCTTTAGCTGGCTGGTGGATTTGGAAACAGAGCCAGCAGGAGCCAGCAGCATGAACAAAGAATCATTATTCGGAGCTTCGCTGTTTCCCTACTTAGCTTTTTTGTGGTTTCTGACCAAGTCTGGTCAAACTCCCAAACTAGCTCTTATTGGGTTTTATATGACTTTGGTGTTCGTCGCCGTTACTATTCCGGCTGGTCTGTATGCCGAGCTTGTGTTAAAACAGAGCTTAGCTAATGTAGACTGGTTGCATGGTGGAGCCGAATCTTTTCTGACAATCGCTAATGTACTGGTAGTACTAGGTTTTAGTCGTTCTTACCAAAACATCCCCACCACTGAGACCAAAACTATTACTCCTACAGAAAGTTAACTGTGCTACAAAAAAGTAGCATTTTTGAAATTAATTGGCTATTAAACTAAACTATTGATTTGTAGCCCATAATTAAGATATGCTGAAATACGGTAGCAAATTTTACATTACTTGTTGTCTTTATGGCCTCCAGAACCGCTCGGTTGTTTGCTAGATTGTTTGATTGCGGTGTTTTAGTAGCAATTTTAATGCCTAGTATTTTAATCAATGGTGCTCCTGGTAAGTTTTTTGGTGATGGTCTACTGTTGCATCTCTCTACAGTAATATTTTTTTTGTATCTGTTTTTTGAAGATGCTTTGGGTGGTCAAAGTATTGGCAAACGGGTAATGCGGATTGCAGTGGTAGGGGCGGCCTCTCGCCGACCCTGTAATTTGTTCCAGTCTTTGATTCGCAATCTGTCGATCGTGATGTTTAGCGTTTTCGATATTTTGATGATCATTGGTAACAAAAGACTACGCTTGGGCGATCGAATAGCTGGCACGATAGTAGTAATCGAAGAAAATTTTTATCACTGGTAGAGGATATGAGGAGTATTTGTACGGTAATGGTTTTGCCTGATCCAATCTAAGCTGCTTGCCCTGCACGCTGAGCGGAATCTTGAAGCCCGCTCTCTACCGTAAGGTAAAAGTCGGATGTTAAGGAGTCTAAGATATGTCACTTGATCTAATAGCCGCTCTTGGCCGATGATTGAGTCATTGGCGTTAAAAAGAGGTTTTTGTGAAACGAGTTTTAAGTATCATTCTGGGTGGTGGCGCGGGTACTCGATTGTACCCCCTGACTAAACTCAGAGCTAAACCGGCAGTCCCACTGGCTGGTAAGTATCGGCTGATCGATATTCCGGTGAGCAACTGTATAAATTCAGAGATCTTTCAGCTCTATGTCCTAACTCAGTTCAACTCTGCCTCGCTGAATCGCCACCTGACCTCTGCTTACAATTTTGGTGGCTTCACTAAAGGCTTTGTGGAAGTGCTAGCAGCACAGCAAACCCCTGAAAACCCCAACTGGTTTCAGGGCACTGCTGATGCTGTGCGCCAGTATTTGTGGATGTTTGAAGATGCTGATGTAGATGAATTCTTGATTTTATCGGGCGACCACCTGTATCGCATGGATTACCGGTTGTTTGTAGAGCGTCATCGCCAAACTAATGCCGACATCACCATCTCAGTTGTGCCGATGGATGAAAAACGGGCTTCCGATTTTGGTCTAATGAAAATTGATGAAAAAGGCCGAATTGTAGATTTCAGTGAAAAGCCTAAAGGCGATGAGTTAAAAGCTATGCGGGTAGACACTCAGTCTTTGGGACTTACTGCTGAACAAGCTGCTGAACAGCCCTACATTGCCTCAATGGGCATCTATGTCTTCAAAAAAAAGGTATTGATTGACCTGTTAAAAGAATCTTCAACCCAAACTGATTTTGGCAAAGAAATTATTCCTGGAGCTTCTGGTAAATACAACCTGCAAGCATTCTTGTTTGATGGCTACTGGGAAGACATCGGGACGATCGAGTCTTTCTATGATGCCAACTTGGCTTTGACTCAGCAACCTTTGCCTCCATTCAGTTTCTATGACGAAAATGCGCCGATCTACACTCGATCGAGATACTTGCCACCCACCAAGTTGTTCGATGCTCAAGTCACCGAATCAATGATCAGCGAAGGCTGCATTTTGAAAAACTGTCGGGTTCATCACTCGGTCTTGGGCGTGCGGTCTAGAATCGGTGCTAACTGCACGATCGAAGATGCCTTAATTATGGGTGCCGATATGTATGAGCCATTCGGCGAACGAGTCAATAAGGCCGAACGGGGTGAAATCTCCCTAGGTATTGGTGCAGGCAGCACTGTCCGAAGAGCAATCATCGACAAAAATGCCCGCATTGGCACCAATGTCCAAATTGTGAACAAAGACAATGTGCAAGAAGCCCAGCGCGAAGAAGAAGGCTTTTACATCCGCAGCGGCATTGTGGTAGTCCTCAAAAACGCTACAATCGCCAACGATACGGTGATTTAAAAAGGGGAGAGGGTATGGAGATCCCGTGCCCTCTAGACCTAATCAATCCTCAAAACCCGGATCACGCTGTGGGCAGCGGCATTTTGTCCTACCGGCATTAGCGCTAAGGCATTGGCCTGCGCCAAATTAATTAAATTCCCCGAACTGTGCCCCCCAGCTACCGGCATAAATTCTTGCCGATTATTTTTAATTTCTACCTTTCCCCACAAATAGCTTTCCCGCTTGCCGTCCGATCGCAGATCTACCCCAGTCACCGCCTCCATCCAGGGCAATTGCGGATTCGCAACTCCAGCCGCCTGCTGAAAGCCCAGATAAATAAAACGCCAGCAGCTTACCAAGGCCGAAACCGGATTTCCGGGCAGTCCAAAATACAAAACTCGTTGGCCGCGCTGAAAAGTCGCCATCGTCAGGGGTTTCCCTGGCTTTACCGCTACCGCCGCAATATGAATTTCACCACCTAACTCCGCCAAAACCCGATCGACGTAATCATAGTCTCCTACCGACACCCCACCGGTAGAAATCACAATATCGGCCAAATCGATCGCCCGCTGCATCATGGCCGCCAATTCCTGCGGATTATCTGGCGCATTTTCCAGCAAAACTGTCTCACCGCCCCACTGTTGAATCAGAGCAGTCAAAGCATGTTGATTAGAATCCACAATTTGACCAGGAGCCAAAGTATCGCTGGGTTGCACCAGCTCATTGCCAGTAGAAAGGATCGCCACCCGGGGCTGTCGATAGACCTGAACCTGAGGATATTGAGCCGCCGCTAACACCGCGATCGAAGCGGGCAATAATCTTGTTCCTTTGGTTAATAACACTTCGCCAGTTTTAGCAAAGTCACCCTGCCGCCGCACAAATTCGCCCTGAGCCGCCGGTTTCATGATCTGAATCTGATCGCCAGCGCGCTGAGTATTTTCTTGAATCACAATCGTGTCGGTCCCAATGGGCAACATGGCTCCAGTAAAAATCCGGGCAGCTTGGCCCGATTCAATACTTTTAGTCGGTGCTACCCCGGCTGGAATTTCACTGACCACTTGCAGACAATCAATGCCCGCCTGTAAATCTGACCAACGCACCGCATAGCCATCCATCGCTGAATTATCCCAATGGGGAAAATCGAGCTTGCTCACCACCGATTCTGCTAAAACTCGATGCAGAGCGGAATGCAATGGGACAGTTTCTGTCTCTGCTACTGCCTGACTCAGCTCTAAAATTATTGTGGTTGCTCGATCGGTGCTAATCATTAGGTTGCCAACCTCACGATTGCTTCTTTTACATTGGCCGGAAGCTGACGCATTATTTTGCCTTTTTCCACATCTACGGCCACTAAAGCTACCGTAGCGGTAGTATAGGTAATAGCCTGATCCTCTGACTTAATTTCGTAATCCCATTTAATTCTTACGCCATCTAGGTTTTGTACCTTGCACTTCACTACCGCTGCTGCTCCCATTTGCAAAGCGCGATGGTAACGCAAAGACATTTCTACTACCGGTAAATCGCAGCCCATCTCTACCAAGCTGGCAAAATCAATCCCGATCGACTTCATACATTCAATGCGCGCCTGCTCCATCCAAGTCACATAGGCTCCATGCCACACCACTCCGCCGTAGTCAGTGTGATGGGGGTAAACCGTGATTGGATACTCAAACCAGTTTTCGTTTACGGCACTGTAAGCAAGTTTTTCAATGCTAGATTCTGCCGATGAATTGGATAGTTTAGAGGGGTTGGGCATAAGTCAGTAGATTTTCAAGGCTTCCTGGGTTATGGTAACTCAATATGAACCCGGCATCTTATATGAATCTAAGGCGATCCGCAACCATCTTTATTGGGCTATTAGTTTGCATTTTGCTGGCTTTCATAGAAGTTAAGGCAGAATCTCAAATCAGCAAATTCACTTCTGCCCAACAGCAAATTTTAAAATCGATCGCTCCTGCCAAAATTATTTATCTGGGCGAAATCCACAACTCGACTACCGATCATGCCGACCAGCTAGCGATTTTAGAATATCTGCGTCAGCAAAAATCAAAGGTGCCCTTAGCGATCGGCCTAGAGATGTTCCAAAAGCCCTACCAACCCATTATTAATCAATACCTAGCTGGAAAAATCTCCGAAGAACAGCTAGTGGAACAAACAGAATACCAAAAACGCTGGGGCTGGCCTTGGGAAAACTATGCACCCTTGCTCAGATTTGCCAAAGCAAACCAAATACCGGTAGTTGCCCTTAATACTCCCACTGAAGTTTTACGCAAAGTGTCTAAAGGCGGCTTAGAAAGTCTCCAGCCAGCCGACTTTCAATATATTCCACCCGCCACCGAAATCGATAAATCTAACCTGACTTATCGCGATCTGATTTTGGAATCGTACCAGCAGCACAAAGCCCAAGCTTTAGCCACCAGCCCAGACTTCGATCGATTCTATACTGCCCAGCTTTTGTGGGATGAAACCATGGCAGCCACGGCATCTGAGTTTTACAAACAGCACCAGACTCAATTGGTGGTAGTTGCTGGCCAATCACATATTCGCTATGGCTATGGTATTCCCGATCGAGTGTCTCGCCGCTTAGCCAAAACCATGCTTAAAAAATCAGTGATTCTCAGCAGTGATGAAACGTGGGGAAAATCGATCGCCGATTTTTTATTCAGACCCATCCAAAAAAAAGAACCGCTGCTTCCCAATTGAAGTTTAGCGGTTCTCAACATCCTCTCATTTCGATCGGAAGAATAACCCTGATTTTGTTTTGCGAACTATTTAGGCTGAATTAACAGACGGGCATCGTTACCAGGCGTATAGTTAACTTGGTTGACACCATCATTCAAGATCTGAGGAGTCAAAAGTACAATTACTTCCTGGCGCTGGTTGGACTTGTTGGTGCTGCGAAACAAAGCACCCAAGATGGGGATATCACCCAAAATTGGCACCTTAGTGACAGTGGTTCGATCACTTTCTTGGATAATTCCAGAAAGAATCAAAGTTTGACCATCACGCAAGCGAATTTCGCCGGAGCTGAGCGTCCGCTCTTGGAGCAATGTGATGTTGCCATCACCAGTAGGGAACGTACCCGAGATTGCTGACACAGTAGGAGAAACTCCCACGGAAACAAATCCGTTATCATCAATCCGATTAACGTTTACATCTAACGTCAAACCAGCATTTTTAATAATTGGTTTGCGAGTAAGTAGAGTAACATTTCCAGTACTAGCGGCAGCAGTACTCGCTTCAAAACCACCAAACACTTCTTGTGTTAGCTTAATCTTCGAGCTTTGGCCTTCTTGTACAACCATGGTTGGATCAGTCAAGATCTTGCCGTTACCGCTGATGATTTGTGCCTGCAAAGTAGCCAAAAACTTACTAGGAATTTGGAAAGAAGTGGGCAGACCGTATGTAGTAACGCCCGGAGTTGTTGCAGTCCCAGGAGTAATATTAATAACACCTGGCTGGTAAGGATTATCAGTCGGACTGAGTGGTGCTCTAGGAGAAACAATGTTACCACTAATATCAGATCCAAAAGGTGCTGCTGTATTAACATCTAGGAAGGGGCCAGTACCTAATGGAGGTAAGGTCACGATCGGCTGAGAGGTTACTCCTCCAGCGATTTGACCGGCTTTGGCTGGGTTGTAGCCACCATAGTTATAAACAGCAGCACCATTATCTACACCCACAATACCGTTACCAGTACCAAAGGAGAAGCTGCTCTTGAGGTCATCAACGTTGCTAAGGTTAATGTCAATAATCTTGACATTCAAGGCAACTTGGCGACGACGAGCATCCAAACGAGTGAGCATGGCAGTAGCCATTTCTACTTTACGCAAAGGGCCAATCAAAGTAACTGCATTCAGGCGGGAGTCGGTGCTAATTGCCAAACCTTTTAAAATCAAAGGTGCGTTGCCTTCGGTGGCTTTCAGGTTCAAAATTTCAGGAGTTCTGACCTCTACTGTGCGGAAATTTGCCGAACCGGCATTTCCAACGTTTTCGATCGTGACTTTCTCGCGGGAAAGCTGAGTTTCAGCGCCTTGTGTAGTCAAAAAGCCCGAAGCTGCTTCGACGTTTACTTGATTCAAGCGAACAGTGCGAACCACTGTACCGCGAATGGAATCAGGCAGTCTGGAGCCAGCAAAAATGGTGTTGCCTACTCTATTAGCTTCGTAACCAGTGATCTGTAGCACGTAATTAAATGCGTTTTCTACTGGCTCATTCTTTAGATTCAACGACACAGTAGGTTCAGCTAACGCTTCACCGGGCTTAGTGGCGGCAGGTGAAGTATATGCTAGGTTCAAACCAGCACTGCGACTAAGCAATTCTAATACTTCTCGTACTGGTGCCTCTTTGAGGACGATCGATATACGAGAATCGGAATCTAGCTTAATTATAGGTGTAGCCGCATCGATACTTGATACGCTGATATCACCAACAGGCGGAGCAACAGCGCGAGCCTTAGTAGGGATAGAGGTATTAGTTCCTACTGGCAGGTTGCCAGTTTCACCAACGGTAACGTTGGGGTTAGGAACCAAAGGCTGCTGGTTGCCATTGCTCACCTGAGCTAACTGCAAGTCTTCGGCAAAAGCAGGCTGGACAGCTACGGAAGCAATAATGCTTCCAAGCATTACTTTGGGCATTACTTGAGTAAAAATTCTAGTGTTTTTTTTCACGATCGAACTCCTGAGGCAGAGGTTTAGTTTAAGGGATGAATTAGCAATTGCTAATTATTTTTTTGCTGAAGCAGCGGCGGCTGCCGCCGCTGCTGCGGCAGAATTTTCTTCTGTAGTCAGCGGAATGATTGCTTGTAGCTTGAAACCAGCTTTAAGCTTGGGAGCAACTCCAGCATTCGCTACTCCTATATTCGCCGGTGGATTACGTAAATCCGCCTTAAAATCTTTAAGAATTAGAAATCTATCCATTCTTTCTACAGTTCTTAAGATTGATTGAATTTGCTCAAAGCCACCATTCATTTCAACATCGATCGACTTGCGACGAATTTTACCATTGAGTGCAGAACCTAAGGCACCATCATTGATTGTGCCGGTACCAGCTAAGTCAGGCGTAAACTTGCGCAATTCACCTTGTCTTTCATTAACTAATTTGTTTAAATCTAGTAATAAAGTATCCAGCTTTTTATCATTGGCAAACAAGTTCAGAACAGCTTCTCTTTGAGCCGTAGCCACTTTGAATTTCTCTTCGGCCTCAGCAATTTTAATCGCGTTATTTTTACGATCTTTAATTTGCTGATTTACATCGTTAACTTTAGTTTGCAACTCTTGGTTAGCTTGGAGTTTAGGCATCACATAGGTAACTGCACAAAAACCAGCGGCAATTAATCCAGCTATACCAACGACTCCACCAATTACCAATGGCGAAAGTGTCAATCCAAAAATCACTGGATGGTTGGGAGCATCAGCTAAATAAGTAGTATCATCTAGCTGCGTAGTGTTCATTAAGTCTTCGCTATATGTCATGGCTTAATCACCTTTTGTTGCTGTAAAGTCTTCAGTCTGGTTACAATGCCCATTGCGCCTTTGCGTTCTAATTCTTGCAGCAATTCTGTTGCCGGAATCTGTTTCAAAGCCGTCTGTAGCTTGTACTTGACTGATTTAGTAATAACTTCTGTGGTGCTATTAGTGCCACTTGCCTTTTTTTCAGGAGAACTGGCTGTAAGCGAAATTTTGTTTTCGACTAACTCTGAACTAATCAATTGAGTCTCTTCTGGATTAAACAGAGGTGACTGTTTTAGGGTCAGAATAAAGCTATTTACGTCATTAAAAGACTGTGCTACACCTTCTACTTCTATTTTAACTACGGGGGAATCGATCGTAGCAGGAGCGGCTGCCACGACTGCTGGAGAAGGACTGGCCGAGGCAGACGGACTGGCCGAAGCAGATGGACTAGGACTTCCTTTAGAGGTGGTACCACTACTATCTACAGTGGCTGGAGTGCCGACTAATTTGGTAGCCCCTGCACCTGGAACTCCGGTTTTGGGCGCTGGTGCTGCGGTAGCAACGGTAGCAGCCTGAATAATCGAGGAAATCTGCACATTTTGAGGAGTGCTTTCACGGAACTCGTGCATGATTGCTGACCAAGGCCGAACTAGATTGAAAGCCCCGGCCAAAGACTGTGATTCTTGCTCAGTTTGGGCAATTTTAGCTTGCAATGTAGTCAGCTTAGTTTCTTGCTCTTTGGCTGCACCGAGTTCTTTGTCTAACTTAACTTGCTTGGCCTGTAGCTCTTCACCCTGCACCCCTAGCAGCATCCAGAAAGCTCCAGTAGCCAGCAGTGCTGCGACCCCAACTCCCAAACCTGCAAAAATTGGAGCTTTGGAATAGTTAGCTGTGTGAATAGTGTTAGAACTACCCCGATCGACAGGAGCAGAAAGATTCTGATACTCCGGTCTATTTTTGAGAAAATTGATATCTACGTTATACATATTTTAATTAACCTCCCGCATTCCCAAACCTAGAACAATTCCTAGACCAGGTCTTTGCATTAATGGAATATCTAAATTGGTTTCGATGCCCAAAGAAGCAACTGGATCAATTTGGGTAGCTGGCACGCCAAGCCTTTGGGTAAAGAATAAGTCGAGCTGACCTAAACCACCACCAGGACCAGCTAATAGCAGTTGCTCAATGCGCAGGTTACTACTGTGGTTGCTGTAAAAGTCGATCGAGCGTCTAATTTCATCGGCTAGGTCGGCTAATACCCGCATCAACACATCCATGCCTGGTCCGATGGTTTCATCATTGTCTACTGTCGTGATATTGCTGACAGGGATGTCGGGAATATTTATGCTTTGTAGAATGTCGGAGTTGCGAGTAGAAGGCAAGTTCATGCCACTACCCAGAGCTTCTAACATTTGCTGGGTACCGATCGATACGGTACGGTTAAACTGTGGAACGCCGTTGACAATAATGGCAATTTCGGTACTGTCAAATTCAATGTCTATCAGCACAACTGCTTCTTGAGGAGCAAATTGACGAAGTTGTTCGCGCATTGTGCGCAACAGTGAAAAGCTGTTAATTTCGAGGACTTTGACAGCCAATCCAGCACGTTGGAAGGTCTCAATGTAACTATCAGTAATTTCGCGGCGGGTAGCTGCCAACATTACCTGCATTTTATCAAGTCCGTCTTCGTCGGTAATCAACTCTAGTTTTTGATAGTCAATATCGACTTCTTCCCGAGGATAAGGAAGATACAGAGCTGCTTCATGATTGAGAACCATATCATGCATTTCAGCATCACTCAGTTCAGCAGGCAAAGGGATCAGACGGGTGATTGCTTCACGCATCGGTACGGCGGTACAGACGAATTTAGCAGAGATTTTGTTGTCTTTAAGAGTTGCAGCAATGAGATCTGCTAGCTCAGCCTGGTTGACAATGCGGCCTTCTTCAAAAACTCCAGCAGGTACATCTGCTGAACACAGGTTCAAGAGTTTTACGTCAGCACCCTGTTTTTTTAGTTGTACTACATTGATCTTTTCCGGCCCTAGTTCGATGGCCACACCTTGGCCACCTCTGTTGGAAATTAGATCTTTTAAACGATTCAACATAAGCTGTATTGGCTCATACCTACGAAATTCACAAGTTGTGTCAGTTAGCCATTGTCATTTAGCTATTTTTTAGTCTGGTTAGATTAAAAGCTGGTAAAACCATCCTAACCCTCACAGAATAAAACCAAGTTCCTGAGCTAGCATCTTCATTTAACTTACCCAGGTAACACCCCAACTAGAACAACATCAACAAAAAAAATGCAGTTTGTGAATTCTACTGTTGGTAATTTTGATTAGAGGTGTTAATAAAAGCCAAAAGTCTCTGTCTGTCAAAGTATATATACGGAGTAGGAGTTATAAAATTAGGTCATTTTGAAGATTTCTCCGTATATATACGGGTAGGCGATATTCTAAATAAGTGTCTTTGGTAATCGAGTTTTGCTAACTAAAGATGATATTAATAAACAGCGAATCAACCCTTAAGTTAATTAACAATTGATCGCCCGAGGCGACGGCGATGAGCTATGTAGAAGTAAGCTATCGGTTACAATGGAGCGACTGAATTTTTTGAAGGTCGATCGATATGGATGCCGCTACTTACCTTAAGACTCAACTCTCTTTGGCATTGCAGGCAGCCTTTGGGGCAGAGTATGCCGAGGCTGATCCTATGCTGGTGCCTGCAAGTAATCCACAGTTTGGTGACTATCAGGCCAATGTGGCTATGGGTTTGGTCAAGAAGTTAGGGCAATCACCGAGATTGATCGCTCAACAAGTAGTAGATAAGCTAGATGTTTCTGCCGTTTGTGTGCCACCGAATATTGCCGGGCCGGGGTTTATTAATTTTCTATTGGCTCCTGATTATTTGGCAGGAGAGATTCGATCGATTCATCAAGACCCTCGGTTAGGAGTAGCCAAAATCTCTCAGCCGCAAAAAATTGTGGTGGATTTCTCTAGCCCCAATATTGCCAAAGAAATGCACGTCGGACATCTGCGATCGACCATTATTGGTGACTGTATCGCCAAGGTACTAGAATTTCGGGGTCACAATGTACTGCGGCTAAACCATGTAGGCGATTGGGGCACTCAGTTTGGCATGTTAATTTGCTATTTACAAGAAGTCTATCCCAGTGCTTTAGATACAGCAGATGCTTTAGATATTGGAGATTTGGTGACTTTTTACAAGCAGGCTAAGATCCGGTTTGATGAAGATGAGGCTTTCCAGACAGCAGCCCGCCAAAAGGTGGTGGAGTTACAGGCTGGGGAAGAGTTGACTATTAAGGCATGGAAATTATTGTGTGAACAGTCTCGACGAGAGTTTCAGGTGATCTACGATCGGCTGGGGGTAACTTTAACTGAGCGAGGAGAATCTTTTTATAACCCCTATTTAGCCGAGACTGTAGCAGAATTGGATGCTCTGCAATTGGTGGAGGTCAGTGAAGGCGCTAAATGTGTTTTCACTGAGGGCTTCACTAATAGAGAAGGCGATCCGCTGCCGCTAATTATTCAAAAATCTGATGGTGGCTACAATTACGCCACTACTGACCTAGCGGCAGTGCGCTATCGAATTCGACAAGACCAAGCCGATCGGGTGATCTATATTACTGATGCTGGTCAAGGGAATCATTTTGCGCAGTTTTTCCAGGTGGCCAACAAGGCCAAGTGGATTCCGGCTAGCACCGAGATTATCCATGTGCCCTTTGGTTTGGTGCAGGGCGATGATGGCAAAAGGTTAAAGACTCGATCGGGTGATAATGTCAAACTCAAAGAGTTACTAGATGAAGCAGTTGATCGAGCAAGACAAGATCTTACCCAGCGCTTAGCTGCCGAAGAACGCAGTGAAACACTAGAGTTTATTGAAAATGCTGCTCAAACTACTGGTTTGGGGGCGGTAAAGTATGCAGATCTCAGTCAAAACCGGCTCAGTAACTATATTTTTAGTTTCGATAAAATGCTTGCACTGCAAGGTAACACGGCTCCTTATATGTTGTATGCCTATGTGCGGGTACAAGGCATTGGTCGCAAAGGCAACATTGACTGGAATGCTGTTCAGACTACTAAAGTAGTATTAACCGAAGGGAGTGAACAGGTTTTGGCCAAACATTTGCTGCAATTTGATACGACTCTGGCAGAACTAGAGCGAGATTTGTATCCCAATCGGCTTTGTCAGTATTTGTTCGAGCTGAGTCAGAAGTTCAACCAATTCTTTGATCGCTGCCCAGTTCTTACTGCTAGCGCAGAAATTAAGGTGTCACGGTTGATTCTTTGTGATTTGACGGCGCGGACTCTAAAGCTGGGACTGGATCTATTGGGAATTGAGGTACTCGATCGTATGTAAGTAGCAATGCTCAATTAAATGTAAGATGTATCAACCTGAACCCCTTGCCTAGGCAAATAATGCAACGATTCAATCTCAATATCTTTAAACAGTTTTGGTCGATCGCTAAGTTCTATTGGTCTAGCGCAGAAAAATGGCGGGCGCGGGGTCTACTACTCTTAGTGGTCATTTTGTCTCTGGGCTATACTGGACTGAGTGTAATGCTCAACAGCAAGCGTGGTGAGCTAATTTCAGCTCTGTCAGCCAAAAATGAAGGGCGGTTTTGGCAGACTATTTTGGTCTTTGTGGGTATCTTGGTAGTCTACGCCCCACTCTACGCTGGCTATGTTTATTTACGCGATCGGCTAGGTTTACAGTGGCGGCAGTGGTTGACTGATCATTTTATTGATCGATACTTTAAAAATCGGGCATTCTACAACCTCAATCAGGCTGCTAATATCGATAACCCCGATCAGCGGATTGCTGAAGATGTCAAGAGTTTTACCCATGAATCTTTGCACATACTGCTAGCGGTGGTAGATTCTGGCTTGGCGATCGGGGCTTTTAGTAGCGTGCTGTGGGGAATTTCTAAACCCTTGATCGGATTTTTGATCCTTTATGCTCTGATTGGGACTTTGACTACCGTAGGAGTTTTTGGGCAGCCTCTGATGCGGCTAAATTTTGAGCAGCTCAAGAAAGAGGCCGATTTTCGGTTTAGTTTGGTGCGGGTGCGAGAAAACGCTGAAGCGATCGCTTTTTATCAGGGTGAGCAGTATGAATCAGCGCAAATCAAAGGTCGCTTTGTGGAGGTTTTCGATAACTTAAAGCGCCTGATATTTTGGGAGCTGAATCTAAATATTTTGACTAACGCCTATGAATTTATTCCTTTTGTGTTACCAGCGATCGTGGTGGCTCCAGGGATTTTTGCTGGGGAGTTAGAAATCGGTAAAGTCACCGAAGCTCAGGGCGCTTTTATTCGGGTCTTTTTCTCGCTGAACCTAATTGTGGCACGCTTTCAGTCTTTGACTAGTTTTGGAGCGGGCGTGGAGCGGCTATATACATTTTTACAGTCTTTAGAAAGCTGTGGTGCAATCTCTGCGGTGAACGACACAGAGTCTAATGAGGCCAAGAAATCTTCTGGGGAATCTTCTGGGATTGAGCCAACAACTATTAAAACCGCAACAGCCGATCGATTAGCATTAGAGAATATGACCCTTCAAACCCCCAATGGTCAAAGAACTTTGGTAGCAGATCTTTCGATAAATTTGTCTCGGGGTCAAGGTCTGTTAGTTCGAGGTCCTAGTGGCTGTGGCAAAAGCTCTTTGCTGCGATCGATCGTTGGTTTATGGGATACAGGCAGCGGCACTATTCTACGACCACCTCTAGACCAAATGTTGTTTTTACCCCAAAAGCCCTATATGGTTTTGGGTACATTGCGCGATCAGCTATTGTATCCCAAGGTAGATATGGAGGTTGATGATCAGCACCTGCGGCAGATTTTGTTGCAGGTAAACTTACCAGATTTGGAGCAAATACACGGTGGATTTGATGCTGAGCAAAATTGGGGTGAAGTGCTATCTTTGGGTGAACAACAGCGGCTAATTTTTGCCCGTTTATTACTCAATAAACCTAGCTATGCCATTTTAGATGAGGCCACTAGTGCTCTAGATCCTCAGAATGAAAAGAAGCTCTATGAACAGCTTCAGGCATCTGGGATGACTTTTTTGAGTGTGGGACATCGGGAAAGCTTGAGTGATTATCACCGATCAATTTTAGATTTGACTGCGGCTCAAACATGGTCACTCAGTTCTTCCAAAACAACTGAAGCTTTGGCCAATTCCTAATTATTTAACTACGCCAATCTCAGCAATTACTGGTAAATGGTCTGATCCTATGTAGCTGCCAGATTTCATGGCGATTGTCCGCAGTTCAAACTTGCCAGATCTGATAAAAATATAATCGATCGGCACCGAGAGCCAGGGCTGTAAGAACTCTGGTAAAGCTCTAATTTTCATCGGCGACCAAGTAGGAATCACCCCAAAACCCTGACGAGCGTTATCTAATCTAGATTTTTCTACAAACTTATGATAAAAAGGCGACCACATACTAATGTTAAAATCTCCGCCCATAATTAGTGGCGCGGCGGAGCCAGATAAGTACTCAGCTAAGTTATCTAACTGTTCATTTCGAGCTAGGAATTGTTCTTTTGACTGTGGTGAAGATGGATGAGTGGCAATTACTGTGAATGCTCGATCGCCTTGGCGTAAATTCTCAATAATGGTTGTATTATAATATTTTGGATTATTGGAGAGAACCATAGTGCCATTGAGATCGAGCTTAGTATAGATTACCGCTTGGCTGTGGCGACCAACGGCAAAAGGTAAAATATCGTTCAAAGTATCTAGTTGCTGTTGCCCAGGTGTCGTAACTTCATAGAACATGGCAATATCTGGATCCTCTTTTCTTACCAGCTCTAAGAGTGCTGGATAGTTTTGGTTATGGTTCCAAACGTTACAGGAAAAGACTTTGAGGAAGGAGGTAGATTGATGATTTGTGGGCAGATACCAAGTCAACAAATTGGCTGAAAGTATCGAGACACAAACCAATCCTATCAAAAACAAGTGCTTGCGCCGACCGATTGCAATTAATCCCAGTAATATTAAAGAGCCTACCCAGTACTGAATCTGAAAATGCGACAGTCTCTCTAGTAGAAAAGTATAGCCCCATACTGAACTCCCTACAGCTACAGATACCAAACACATTAGTAATCCTACAGCTATTGTTGCCAATTTCTTAGTCCAAGCCATATTATTTACTATTTTAATGATCGATGAAACTGACTAATGGCTGCTCCAGTGCCACTCGGGGCATATAGCCATCGCCCCGACCATCCCGGAGCTGACAATAATCTTCCCAAGAGCCAAGAAGTCTTAAGACTGAGCCAACCGGAATTTGAATGCGATCGGCAGAAACCACTGCTTGCATAATTACCACCTAAGATTTAAGGGAACTAGAAACAATCGACCATAGATTGATTAATCTTTCCTGCTATCATAACCAACCAAGAGAAATATTTAGCTCATGCCAAATCAAAAATCGGAGGCTTACTCAGTAAACCCCCGATTTTTTGCGGAAACAGTTGCGTTAACAAATCATCCTTAAAAAGGAGCCAAGCTGTTAAGCATTGGGATATTTGACAACAGCAACCAAGCAAACACCGCACCGCCAGCTCCACCCAGCAAAAACATGCCAGTGAACTCATTCCAGCCATTTTGGGTGCTGAGTTCAGTAGGAACTTTAGCCACCGCAACACTAGTTAGAGGTGGACCGGGCTTAACGCTGGCATATAGTGAGAGGCAAGCAGTCAAAATGACCACCAAACCAATACTGGCTAACAAACCAGCTACATGAGCATTTGCGGTATTCCGTTGAGGACCCAACAAAGTGAAAGGACCAACCAACAAATATCCGTGAGCCATGCCGACTTCTAGGCCACGCCGACCAGCGGACAGACCTTGACGGTAAGCGGGTAGGCCGCTAATAAATGCTTTGACGATACCGGCAGAGTTAACTGGGGTAGCCAAGTTACTAATTTGGCTATCACCAGCATTTGTTACTGCTTGATTAGGCATAGAAAACCTCTGAGTCTACAATGGGTGGAATAACAAGTCGGGGAAGAAGCGATTGAATTCAATCAAAATCCCAGCGGTGATGGTCATCCACAGGGTAGCCACAACCGGCGCAGTGCTTAAAAACTTAACGAAGTAATTCATGATCCTCCAAAATTAAAAAACTGAATATAAACCGCTGCTAACGAGGAGAAACGGTAATTTCGGATTCTTTGGCCAACAGTTCGCCCGAGGCAAACTCTTTAAAAGCAGCCAACGGCCATAGAGGGCCTTGAGCTACGCAGCTAATTGCCAAAGGAAGATCGATGATGATTTCCTTTTCTTCCGCACTGCCGCTTTTGCGAGCTGCAATGATATAGGCTCTGCCAACCCAACCAATCCAGCCCGCGATGTATAAGAACATCAAGCCAGGAATGATAAAGTCACCAGCCCGATCGAGCCGACCATCCACAATTAAGTGGGGCAGACCTTCGGGGCCGCACAAAGCCTGGGAATAACGCTCAAAGCGCTTCTTGCCAGATTCAGGATCGTTGGTAGTATTCCGGGCGGTGGCAGCGCGCTGCTGGAAGGCCGCAGACTCGCTACAGGGAACCAAACCGGCTACTTCGGCAGCATCTACTGCTGGGGCAAAGTTGAGCCACAGACAGACTGCAAAAACAAAAGCTAAAATTTTTCGCATCGAGATTGTTTCCTTTTGCAACAAAACAAAAAGTTTTATGTAGTAAATGCCCGAAGGCATCTGGGGTTTAGAAGTCTATAACTCGCTGTAGTAGCCAAACTTCAAAATTAGGCTATTGTAGAAAAGCACAGAACTCCCGATCGTAAAATAACAGCAAATGCCTACAGTGCTCGCTATTGAAACAAGTTGTGACGAAACTTCGGTCTCGGTTGTAAAGAACCGTGAAGTTCTCAGCTTGGTAACAGCCACTCAAATCTTGAGCCACCAGCCCTTTGGCGGCGTGGTGCCCGAGTTAGCTTCCCGTGAACATTTAGAAACAGTAAATTATTCGATCGAGCAGGCACTCACCGAGTCGGGCTTAGATTGGACAGGCATTGATGGCATTGCAGTTACGGCGGCTCCGGGTTTGATTGGCTCCTTACTCATTGGTATCACCGCAGCCAAAACGTTGGCGATGATTTATGGGAAGCCGCTAATCGGAGTGCATCATCTGGAAGGCCACATCTACGCCAACTACCTCAGCGAACCAGATTTACAGCCACCTTTCTTGAGCCTGCTGGTTTCGGGTGGACATACTAGCTTGATCCATGTAAAAGATTGCGGAGTCTACGAAATTTTAGGTGAGACGCGGGATGATGCGGCGGGCGAGGCTTTTGACAAGGTGGCGAGATTGTTGAAGCTAGAGTATCCAGGAGGGCCAGTGATCGATCGACTGGCTAAATCTGGCGATCCACTCAAATATCCTTTGCCTCAAGGCAATGTCTCTTTACCAACAGGCGGCTTTCATCCCTACGACACCAGCTTCAGTGGCTTAAAAACAGCGGTGCTCAGACTGGTGCAAAAACTAGAAACCACAGAAACAGAAATGCCGGTGGCCGATATTGCGGCCAGTTTTCAGCAGAGCGTAGCGCTGGCTTTGACCAAACGGGTCAGTAACTGTGTGCGTGATTTTGGCCTAAAGACGGTGACGGTAGGTGGCGGAGTAGCAGCCAATACCGGGCTGCGTCAACACCTACAACAGGCCGCAGAAAAACAGGGCTGGCGGGTAATTTTTCCGCCGATGAAATTTTGTACAGACAATGCGGCAATGATTGGCTGTGCGGCAGCAGAGCATTTCAGGTTGGGTCATCGATCGAGCTTAAACTTAGCTGCCCAATCACGATTATCTATTACTGACGTGATGCGTCTTTACGAAATATCGGAATGAATCAAAGATACAATCATTCGTGGATAAACTTAACCACGGTCTGCCAATTATTTTATGGATGGCAAATCAGTATAGCTAGTCTTCATCTCCGTTAACATATCCACCACCAGTGACTCCAGTTTACTTACCGTTTGCCCCTTTTGTAACTCTGCCCCCAAAGCCTCTATAAAATTCTCTGCTAACCTTTTAGCCAACTTGCCATTCTGTGGATCATTAAGGCTTTTGGTTAGCCCCAAATATAATGCCTCCGAAACCTGACGCACTATTTGATCAATCAACTGGTGCGGAGCCTCCGCAAAACCCGGAATAAGCTTTAAATTCTGAAAGGCCGGGGAATCAATCGAAGCCTTCTGTACCAAAGTCGAAACAATCTCTTCTAAATCTGGCTGAATCTTCGGCAATACCCGATAGATAGCAATTTCTAAAATAATCTGAGCGATCGCCTCCACCTCGTTCACATCATTCAAATCCACATAAGGGCGCAGCAGCCGAGTCGTAATCAACTGCGTCGCCGTGCCACTTTTAATCGCCCCTTGCGCCTGATTCAATACCTGATTAATCACCACCTGAGTCAACTCATCAGCAAACTCATTCACAAACCTAGTATTTAGCTGATTCTGAAGGTAATTAAGATCAATCAATCTGGCCTGATGCCAGCGAATTGCTAACGGTATGATCCTCACCAGCCTCACCAGTGGTAAAATCAGCAGCCAATCATACCAGCGATCAAGTCCTGCCGATCGCCAGCTCAACCGAGAATTCTGCTGTCGCATCCGCCGTAAGCGCAACAACAAATCTAGTAAGAAAACTGCCCCAAACCCCAAATCAATCAACCAGAAATGATCGATCGGCTCACCATCTTCACCAATTTCTCGAAAATAATTAATATCAAACAATGGGCGAATCTGCTGGTCGAAAAAAGCTATTTCTGATGTTTTTTTAGTCCCAGTGAAATTTGCCTCGCTCCAAAAAAACCGAAAAGCCTCCTTAGAAGACTCTTTACCGGTATGGTCACGCAGCCGATTTTTGATTTTCTCTAGAGCACCACTTTTACCGGCACCCTGAAAAGGATTGGTTTCAACAGTTTGGATACTTTGGTCTACTAGCTCTTTCAGAGTAGCCGCCGATTGCAGCTTTTGCTGTTTAAATCGATCGACCGTCGCCAAATACTTGGTAGTTTCCCGATGGGGTTCAATGCCCTTTAGCGGGTCATAAACCTTCGTCAGAGCAGGTAAATAGCGAAAATATAAATTGCGCCAGGGTATATAGCTGAGGTCAAACAACACCCAGCTAAAATTGACAGCAATCAAAATTGCCAGACCTCTTTCCCACCAAAGATTTTTATCTGTCGATCGATCATCTAACATTGATATTTGCTCTCATCAAAAAAGGATAGGCGATCAGCCTATCCTTAGTTAAACAAAATATGCAGGGAAAATTACTTAACCCAGTTTTTGCCCACAATTTCAGCCAAGTCTACAACGCGCTGGCTATAGCCCCACTCATTGTCGTACCAAGCTACGACCTTCACCATATCGTCGCCCATCACCATGGTTAGGCTAGAATCAATAATCGAAGAAGCATCACAGCCCTTGTAGTCGCTAGAAACTAACGGTAAATCGTTATATTCCAAAATGCCTTTCATTGGGCCTTCAGCCGCAGATTTGAGTGCTTCGTTGACTTCTTCTTTGAAAGTCTTCTTCTCAACGTTGATTACCAAATCAACTACCGAGACGTTGGGAGTAGGCACCCGTAAAGCAATGCCATTCAACTTGCCCTTCAGCTCAGGAAGAACCAAAGCTACCGCTTTCGCAGCACCAGTAGAAGTAGGTACGATGTTCATGGCCGCTGCTCTGGCACGACGTAAATCGCGGTGGGAAGCATCTAGCAATCTTTGGTCGCCAGTGTAACTGTGAGTGGTGGTCATTACGCCTTTGATGATCCCAAACTTGTCGTTTAAGACCTTAGCAAAAGGAGCTAAACAGTTAGTTGTGCAGCTTGCATTACTAATAATGTTGTGCTTGTTGTGGTCGTATTGGTCAGCGTTTACACCAACAACAAAAGTACCATCTTCGTCTTTACCAGGAGCTGTAATCAACACCTTTTTGGCACCAGCTTTAATGTGCTTACCAGCACCTTCTTTGCTGATAAATACACCAGTAGATTCGATGATCAAATCGATTTCCCATTCTTTCCAAGGTAGGTTTTCTGGGTTGCGATCGGATACGCACTTAATGGTTTTGCCATTGACGGTGATGGTATTGTCATCGGCACTGATTTCGGCGTTAAAACGACCCAGCATGGTGTCGTACTTCAACAAGTGGGCATTAGTCCGAGGGTCGGACGTGTCATTGATCCCCACAATTTCCAGAAAACTGTCGCTTCTGCCAGCCCAACAACGTAGGAAGTTCCGACCGATGCGCCCAAAACCATTAATGGCAACTCTAATCACAGATCAATATCCTCTATAGCTTAATAAAATTAAATAAAACGCTTTCGCCCAAAGATCATATCGCAAACTGTGCAGATCCATAAACTCAAATGAGTAAATATGCCTAGCGCTCAGTTTTATCTGTTAATTTAGCGCCGGAACAGATTGAAAATACTGAAGAGCGGACTGAGCGGATTCAGTATACTGCCCAAACCATCGGCCACACGGGTTGTGCCCGATCGACCAATCACCACAATATCGTTGTTGCGCAAAGTAGGATTAATGGTCTCATCAACTCCTTTGGCAAAATCCACCCCAATAGTGCGTTTGGTAACACTGCCATTGGGATTCAGACGAATCAGATCTATCGAGTTCTTGTTGGCACGCACTGGATCAAAACCACCGGCTGCCAAAATTGCCTGGTTGAGAGTGGTGGTTGGCGGCAGTTCGATTGTTGCTCCGCCTTGGCGAGAGTTTTTGATTTCACCCACCACATTCACCCTAATTACCCCAGGAGCAAAGGGAGCATTGGCCAGAGTATCGGTTTCGCCAGGATTTGGTGAAGTACCCGCCGGAATTTCGGGAATGATAATGCGATCGCCTTCTTGAAGCGCCAAATCTTGGCTGCTGTCACCTTGAGTTAACAAAGCCCATAAGTTGATGGTTTTAGCCTGACCACGACCATCGCGGTTAATGCGCAACAGCTTAATGCGACGCACATCGGCAGTGGGTTTGATGCCTCCCGCCGACTGAATGGCTTGGGTAACAGTAGGAGCACTAAAGTTGACGTTTTGAATCGTGGCAGAGCCAGTGGCATTAGATTCGCCTTTCACGTTGTAAGTACCAGGACGGTTTACCTGTCCTACCACTGCGATTTTGATCGGGTTCAATACTTGGGGACCAAAGCTACTGGATGCCAACTGCCTACTACCTACCGAACCAATCACTGGATCTGTAGGTATGAAAATGGTGTCACCATTTTGCAGTGGTAGATCTTGGGTAGTGTCGCCAGCATTGAGTAAGCGTAGCAAGTTTACCGAAATTCTTTGGGGTGCGCCATTTCTGGTTAGGCGCTGCACCACAATGCGGCTGGCATCAGCAGAAGCCGTAGAACCACCAGCTAAACGCAAAGCTTCAGTCAGAGTAGGTAAGTTTAATCTTCCGCCGCCGGTAGTGGTAGTACCAGTAGGCTCTGCCTTCAGACTGTAAGTACCAGGTTTAGAAACTTCCCCAATAATGGCGATTTTAATGGCAGAGTCTTGGCTGCCAATGTTGGAATCTGAAATCCTGGAAATATCGCTGGCATTGACATTGGTTGCCGTAGGTACAAAAATTGCATCGCCATCACGCAATGTGAGATCTTGCGTAGGATCAGCGTTTTGCAGTACGGCCAATAGATCGAAGTAACCAACTCTGCTGCCGCGAGTTACGCGCACGCGGCGCAAGTTAGAGGTCTGGTTAACGCCACCAGCCAACTGTACAGCCTGACTGAGGGTAGGAAACTTGCGAGTTTCTGACAAAGGAATGTTATAAGAACCGGCACGGTTTACTTCACCAGCGATCGTCACCTGAATTGGTCTGGCTAGAAGTAAACCCACAGTAACATTGGGCACCCTTACAAAAGCTTTATAAGATTGTCCGATAATTTGGGAAGCCTGGTTGAGAGTGCGACCCGCTACTGGAATAGCGCCAATTAAAGGTAGGTTTACAGTGCCATCCACCAGCACAATAAACTCGCCGCTATACTCTGGCACATTAAAAACATCTACCCGAACTCGATCGCCAGGGCCAAGGGTATAAGCGTTGGGATTACTATTTTGCTGCCGTTGAGGGGGTGTTACTCTGCTGGGCTGAGGTAAAGCCTTGGGTTTAGCTGATGCCACTTGGGGCAGCCCTAGAATTGCACATAGTGGGGTGCAACTCAAGCCTATCAATAGCATCTTACAGAAGAACTTACTTAGCCTAGCAGTGTCAATCATTTTGAGTAGAGGTCTGTTAATTTATCTGGTGATTCATTTCCATCTTATGCGCTTTTTTAGGGGTTTACCTTCGGCTGTTTGTCGTAGTTTTAGACGTTTACAACATTAATCACATTGATTGAGTGATTTAGCATGAGTTACCACTAAGAATTACTAAAGAATTGGGTAAAAGGAGAAATATTTTCAAATCATAGACAATGATGCTCATGAACGGTTAATATGAGTATCCGTGAGTTTTGCCATGAGTTTCAATATTCTCCATGAACGCCCAAGAAATTATTCGCTCGATTGAGGCAGAATACCTCAAAAGTGACCTGCCAGAGCTTTTCATCGGTGACACCATTAAAGTTGGGGTCAAGATCAAAGAAGGCGAAAAAGAACGGGTTCAACCCTACGAAGGGATCATCATTGCCAGACGGCATGGTGGTATTAATGAAACCATTACCGTTCGGCGGGTTTTCCAAGGTGTAGGTGTAGAGCGGGTCTTCCTGCTGCATTCTCCCAAGGTAGATACCATCACAGTAGTCCGTCGTGGTAAGGTCAGAAGAGCTAAGCTTTTCTATCTTCGTGATCGCGTGGGCAAAGCCACTCGCGTTAAGCAGCGCTTCGATCGGGACAAGTAAGTCTCTATTGTAGTTGCCGACAGAGGTTGATGGCAGTCTCTGTCCCCTGCGTCCTTAGTTCAGTTGGTAGAACGTTGGTCTCCAAAACCAAATGTCGAGGGTTCGAGTCCTTCAGGGCGCGTTTTTAGTTTTAGAGAAATACAGCTTGCTGCAAGCTGTATTTTTTTGCGCAATGTTTTATGATTTCCACATAACTCCTTTTGCTCCCCGCCGTGCCTATCTACAAACAGCAAAAAATAGACCTTCGTGAAATCTATCCTTGTCCCTGCTGTCGCGGGAATTTGCAGCAAATTATTTTGACCGAAGCTTTGGGCTGCGATCGCTGTCAAAAAATCTTCGCTCTCTGGAAAGATGGCTATGTAATTGAGCAAACCTCTAGTCCTTATCACAACTGTTGGCGTTGGGATGGTAAACGCTGGCAAACCAAAAATCCAGCTTCTCAAAGTAGCTGGATCTTGTTTGGCGGTCTGGTTTTGACCGCAGCTTTTGCAGTTGGTGCTCTGCACCTGTTATCGCGCTCTTCTGAAAAAACTCCGATCGCGCCTCATACACCCAAAATCAGCAAAAAATCACCAATCTCACATAAACAGGCTTATTCAGACTTTCTTACTGGGCGGGCAACACGGGAAACCGGTGGACTGGATGGTCTACTTGCGGGGGGCGATTCTGAAGTAGCCAATCTTCTCGCACCAGCATTAGGGTCGTACAAATCTAAATGAACCGACTGACCAGCTTCTCTGGCCGCAGCAGCCAAAACCGCTTTGGTGGCATGTAGGTGACGGTTATCAGTAGTCACCAGCATTGTCTGATCAACTTCAGCAAAACGCAGCCTTACCCAGACCCGCGCATGAGTGGGAATGTACTCACAATCTACGCGCAGGGCTTCAGGCTGGCTTAAAAAAGGCTTCAGCAAAGCAGTAATGAGCTGTTGGTATGGTGGATGACTTGCCATCTAGATTATGCGCTAGGTGCAGCCGCCGCCACCGCAACAGGTCTGACTGTAGCAGTCAAAATACTGGCGTTTACTAACAGTCTTCTGACAGTTTCGGTAGGCTGAGCACCTTGGCTAAGGCGAGCTTTGATGGCCTCTTCATTTAAGCGCACTTCTTTGGTGCGAGGATTGTAAAAGCCTAATTCTTCTAGAGGGCGACCATCGCGGCGAGTGGTACTCTGACAAGCTACGATTCTATAGCTGGCTTCGCGCTTCTTGCCCTGTTTCTTGAGCCGTAATTTAACCATGTGTTGAATGCTTGTGTAACTAACAAAGTTCCGATTCTATCACTAAACCCGCTGGTTCGTCATCTGTTTGGCAGCAAAATCTGGTGAGTATTTTCTTTGGCGACCGATCTCTGGGCAAACTGAGACTATCAGTATCTACCAGCTTCACCTATGAAAAATCTTTCTCCCATGATTCGACCAGCTATTTGTCTGATCGCGATCGGTTTCCTCACCATGATCTCGGCTTGTAATAGTTCCCAACAGACCGAGCCGGTTCGGCCTGCTGCCGCCCAAAAATCTGAAGTTAAATCTGGTGGAATTTACGTATACAAGGGTGGTGACGGCAGCTTAGGAACATTGAAAGTTTTGGCTACTGGCGACGGCACGGTAGATGTGCTGCTGTATAAAAATCGCTTTCAAACAGTCCCACGGTCGATCGATCTCAAGACTTTAGAAGTAAATGTCAAACACGAAATCTTGTCGGTGAGAGGCTTCCAGAACTGGCAACCACAGATGGTGGCAGAGCAACCGGTCACGAAGGAGGAACTAGCTGAACCTCCTCAGTAGGGGTAGATTTTGGTCAGCCATTCACCAATGGCTTTGCTAGCTCACTGCCGAGCTTATTGTTCTCGATCAATGGAGCCAAAGCGGGCTTCATATATTGCTGTATATATGTCTTTTGTGTTTAAAAAATAGGATATTAAATGAGAAATATTATTATCGGGTTGATTAGTCTTTTAACTGTTCTTGTCTGCTCTATGGGTATAGCTGGTCGTCCAGTTTTCCAGGATTATACGATCGAACAGCTTGTAGAAAACTCTCATTTGGTTGCAATTGTTGAAAAACGTAAACCATTTGCTCAAATTTCGATTCCTGTAGCTGGGGGATGTAAAGAAGTCCGTTGGCCTTTTCAGATAAAAGAGGTGTTAAACCAGCAGACGGCTTTAGAAAATTTGCCACCAAGGAAGGCCATCGATTTAGCACTCTTAAAGAAATTGGCAGTGACTGGTAAAAAAATCGATGTCGAATTTAATGAAGTATCTACTAAAGATTGTATCTTCCGCATTGATAATCTTAGTGGGTACTCTTTTCCTTCTGAAAGATATACACCAATAACAACAAATTTATTTGAGAAGAAAAATACTTTTATTGCATTTATGGTGCTTAAAGGAAAAAGTTTAACGCTTACAACAATGAATTCTATTGAAAGCTCATCCCAAAAAAATAAGGTTCTGGAGATAGCCAGGAAATTGAGGTCAGCGGCTGTAACCAATGCCAATTAACAACATCAATGAATTTGCTGTTAATTGCTATGGAACAAAGAAAGATTACTGCTTTGATTCTAAAAAGAGTCTTGTTAGAGGATTTTCAGTTAGAAATCGTTGTAAAATAAAGGAATGTCGCAGCTTATTGAAGAAATTCGCCAAAAAATCACTGGAAATCTATTTGAGTTTTCCAAACATGCAGTTGACCAATCAATTTTGCGAGACATTCGAGTACAGGAGGTCATAGAAGTAATCATCACTGGACAAGTTATTGAAGACTATCCTGATGATGAATATGAACCTAGTTGTTTGGTAAGTGGACTAACACAGGCCAACCGAAACATTCATATTCAATGCAGCTATCCTTCTCGTCCATTGATTAAAATAATTACTCTCTATGAGCCTAATTTAACTCAATGTAGTGATGTAGCGGTTCCACCTCGGATGAAATGAATTCAAGTAGCTCTAAGCCTTGCTATGCAACAATCACTCACACCACATTCGAGCCGGAACCGCTATAACTTTACTAAAAGGAGAAAGGATGATGACCTTTAGCTGGAATGAAGAGCTTGTAGAACAAACCGTAACTTACTCGCTAGAGATGAATGGCCAACTTTTTCTAGTTGAAAATGTTCCTGCGCGGGTTAACATGGAAACCGGTGAACGTTTTTTTCTCCATCGACTGTTGAAAGTTTGCAGCGGATTGTTCTCGGCCAAAATAAACCAGCTCGTTTTATTGAAACGCCGGTTTATGACTTTGTTGCATAATCTAGCTTACGAGCTAAGATTTCTGGAATTTGAGCCTTTGCTCGATCGATCCCTCCTTGATATCCGCCAAGAGTTTGATCTGTTGCAGTTTATCGGCTAAAAAAGTAAGGAAAGTGAATTCAATAATTTCTAGAATTGGTGATTTTTTGATCTTGGTAAAATCAATGTTAGGGTCACGTTGCAACGTGACC
>JANYHM010000107.1 GCA_025359065.1 Synechococcales cyanobacterium GL140_1_metabinner_5_sub
ATTCTGCTACATGGGTCGTGAATGGGAACTGTCTTACCGCTTAGGAATGCGCCCTTGGATCTGTGTTGCTTACTCCGCTCCAGTAGCAGCAGCAACAGCAGTATTCTTGATTTACCCAATCGGTCAAGGTTCATTCTCAGATGGAATGCCATTGGGAATCAGCGGAACATTCAACTTTATGATTGTATTCCAGGCTGAGCACAACATTTTGATGCACCCGTTCCACATGCTCGGCGTAGCTGGCGTATTCGGTGGTTCATTATTCTCCGCAATGCACGGTTCACTCGTGACATCTTCTCTAGTGAGAGAAACAACTGAAGTTGAGTCATTAAACTACGGTTACAAGTTTGGTCAAGAAGGCGAAACGTACAACATCGTTGCAGCTCACGGCTACTTCGGTCGTCTGATTTTTCAATACGCTTCCTTCAACAACAGTCGTTCACTTCACTTCTTGTTGGGTGCATGGCCTGTAGTCGGAATCTGGTTTACTGCTCTAGGCGTAAGCACCATGGCATTTAACCTGAACGGTTTCAACTTCAACTCATCGGTAATTGATACTCAAGGCCGTGTAATCAATACATGGGCAGACATCATCAACCGCGCCAACTTAGGTATGGAAGTAATGCACGAGCGCAATGCTCACAACTTCCCACTAGACTTGGCTGCTGGTGAAGCGACTCCTGTAGCTTTGACTGCTCCTTCTATCAACGGTTAATCTTCTAGCCACTAAGCAAAAAGCCTCTGGAATCAGAGGCTTTTTGCTGTGGGATCTAAGGTTTCAAGATACTCTCAAGTAGGGCAATAGTTAGCCGCCTGCTGGACGCTGATTGTTGGCTACTAGCTCTAGTCTTGATAAAGCGCTAACCGCTGATTCTTTAACATAGGGATCTGCTGATTCGCTAGTGGTTAGATCAATTAATATTGCGGCACTGCGTTCATCGCCGATCGCCGCCAAAGCATTGACGATCGATACAGCTAGAGCTGGGTTATCAGTAGTGCTTAAAGCTGCTGCTAAAATATCAAACCCCTGAGAACCAATTTGGCCGAGGGTCATCACCGTGGCAATATAGACCACTGGATTGGGGTCATTCATCGATGCTTTTAATCCATCTAAGCCAGCTTTGGGAAAAGGTATTTCAGGATAATTGAGAGCTACTTGGGTGAGCGCCTTTACACAGCTTCCTTTGACCGTAATACTTTCACTGTGGAGCATTCCCTCCACTAATCGAGGCACGGTATCGTGACCAATTATGCCCAAAGCTTTGACTGCTGCTCGCCGGTAAACTACATCCTCATCGCCCAAAGCGCTCATAAGCCTATTGATGGTTTCGGCATCACGAGTTTCGGCGATTTCTGCCATTGCCCGATCGCGCAGGTTTGGATTGGGATGTTTGAGCTGAGCAAATAAATTATCTTGAGTCATATAATTTGTTATCAATTATTTTTTATTGATGCAGCCTTGGACTGAACTAACCAGTCTGGTTCATCTGGAGCAATTTTTGCACTATTATCACCTAATTTTGCCAAGGCCATCAGAGCTGCATATTTCAAATCCCATAGTTTCTCTTTGAGACTAGCTTGGAGGAGAGGAATAGCCCGGGAATCTCCTAGCTCACCGAGGGCGATCGCGGCTGCGGCACGGGATTTTTGAAACTGGGGCTGGGTATTATTTAATGCTTCGACGATTAGATCGTAGGCCGGGGCATGTTGCAACCAACCAAATAGCTTTACTATATGAAAGTGTGCTCCATAATCACTCCGCCCCTCAGCCTCGTAAGTAGCAAACAAGGCTGCCGGGGCTGCGGTGGCATAATGCTCTAATATCAACCGAATTGCCAAGTAGCAGCGTCCAAAATCTACATCATATAAATCTTGAATCAATGTCTCTAAAGTAGGTAATTGTCCATAGCTATGTACTAACTTGAGATCTTGGGGATGGTCTCGCAAAACCTGTTCTAGAGATGGTTGCACATTAGCAAAACTGAGTTGACCATCCGCTAACCCGGCATCGGCCAACATTCTTACCCCGCGCAGCCGAAAGACGATCGAGACTGGACAGTAGGCAATATGAGGAATGGCACTATAATACTTGGCATCAATGAGATCTTGAATACATAGACGACGCGCTAATACTTGGGGATGCTGTAAGAAAGATAATACCCGCTCAATTTGGCTATAGTCTTGATTAAATCTGCCCACAGCAGCGATCGCAGCGCTGGCGATCGGGCCATCTTCGCTGGTAGTGAATTTTTGAATCTCTGTAGCAGCGGGTCGATAGTCGAGTTTGACTAGAGTATGGATAATTACCCGATAGCTTTGTTGGGGCTTTTGTAAGAGCTGGGTAATTTCGGCTAAGATTTCTTGATCGGTGGTGCCAATTTCGCCGATCGACCACACCGCATTTTCTACGGTATAACAGTCATCATCGGCTAAGCAGCCTCGAATTACGGGGAGTGCTTTGGTGGCTTGCAGTCGCCCCAGGGTTTCGATCGATTTGCGCCGCACAATCCGGTTATCTAGTTCAGGGCTGGTGTTTTGCACAGCACGAATCAAGGCATCGATCGCTGCTGCTGTTGGATAGTTAATTAAATGAGAAGCCGCGATATAGCGCGAATCATCTTCGCTAATTTGATCTTGAGGTGTATCAAGCACCGTAATTGCTTGCTCCTCCGTCAAATTGAACATGCTGAAAAAACGTTTATCCATGATCTATAAAAATTTGATATATAGTGCAAACCCAGAGATTCTAAAATCTCTGGGTTTGGGGGCTATTGCCTTGTATTCAAACTAACTATGAATTAAGACAAGGAGTTGATAGCGTAGTCGAGAAGTGCATTGTACTCAGTCAAAGCTTGAGCAGACATGTCACGAGGAGCGCAACCGCGATTACGAGCAAAGCTTAAAGCTTCAACGTAAGGAGCAGTAGGCAAGCTCAAAGCGCGATAAACTTCACGCTGACCAGCAATACCCCACTCATCCAAAGGACCAGTGCCGCCTACAACTAGACAATATTGAACCAAACGTAGGTAGTGCTTGATGTCGCGAGCACATTTAGCTTTGAACACATCGGTGGAGTTAGCTTCACCAGCATTGTTTAAGTAAGGGTACTTTTTGATGCAGGCATCATAAGCTTCCTTGGCAACGTTGTCGATGTTAGCAGCTAACTTTTCAGCAGCTTCTAAACGAGCGGCAGCGCGCTGAATACTTCCTTGTACAGACTCTAAGTCAGAGCTGCTAGGAAAACGACCTGCTGCATCAGCAGAGGCAATAACAGTGGTAAGAACTGATTTCATTCTTTGATCTCCAGATAAAATAAGGTGTGCTAATAATAGTTATGGAAAACGCGACTTTTCAGACTAGCTCAAAGCAGAGATTACGCGATCAAAATAGCTAGAAGCTTCAGCAACCAAGCTAGCGCAACGGTCTTCAACTACGATCGAACCCATTTTCCGCAGTTTAGCACCAGCAAAAGACTCGCTAGGATTATCTTGGATGTGAGCAGCGGCTTGAGCCTTCATGATTTGAACTGCACGGACAGTGGAAGTAGTAGGTACACCCAAGGCAGCATAAGTTTCTTTCAAACCGTTTAAGCAACGATCATCTAATACGGAAGCGTCACCAGCTAATAAGGCGTAAGTAACATAGCGCAAAATGATCTCAGCGTCGCGCAAGCAAGCAGCCATGCGACGGTTAGGGTAGCAGTTACCACCAGCTTGGATTAAGCCTTGGTTTTCGCAAATCATACCGGCTACTGCGTCGGAAACCATGCAGCTAGCGTTGCTAGCAATGGCGTTTACTGCATCCAAGCGTCTGTTGCCGCTGGCAATAAAAGCTTTAAGAGCACCAATGTCACCTACAGTTGCGGTGCTGGCATCAGCAGATACAACAGCTCTAGAAAAAGCGTCAAGCATTTCGCTCTCCTTAATACTAAATAATTACATCCCTGAAGATAAGTGATTAGACTCCTGCGAGTCTCCATTATGAAAAACAAAGCAACAATCCGTAACATTTAATACTCAAAATTCTAAATAGTTGGTTAGAATTTTGCTCTAAACCCTGGTTTCATTGACGGCCAGCAGCTTGGCTAGCTCAGTTTCACCGAGGCAGCGCCGCTCGGAACAGTAGGTCATGATATGTACCCCGTTATTGTTGCGCACAGTGCTTACCCGCACCCGAAAATCTGAATTAATAAACCAACAGCGCTCCTGGCCTTGATTGCTATCATAATCGGTGTCGATGGTCAAAATACCATCACGGCCAAACCAGTAGCGGCTAATCACCGGAATTTTTTCAACATATCCTTGATTCCGTAGCAGTTTGCCGCTTTGTAAGCTGCCATCATCGGGGATATCTACTAACACCGCCGCCCGATCGGAATCTAACTCATTTCGGTCTTGGTTGTCTTGCCACAAAAAACTGGCTCCTCCTCGTGCTTTGGCCGGATCAATGCCCTGCTGTTGGCAAACTTCTTGGATTTGGGGCTGATCGGCAGTAAGGACTTCGATCGAGATATTAGATTCCCCGGATTGGTCGGCGGTGACTGCTTCAAAGTGGTGGACGGTGCGCTGGGTAAACCAAGTCCCGGCACTTTTTTGAAAGAACTCCATCATGTTGTGGGGAATATCCATTGCTTGAATCAAAAGTTTAAGGGTGACAGAATATATGGTACCTGCTGTACTCCAGAATTGTTAAGGAATGTTTCTTTATTGTCTACATCCATGACAGACCCTAATTACATCTCTTATCCTCAAAAGGCTAGGTATTACTCTGCACATATTACGCACATATGTATAAGCCATTTCTCGAACATTTAGAACAGTCTTTGTCCCAAAGATTTAACCTGACCAGCAGACCTATTCCTGATGGGCTGGCCAGTCAAGTGAGCGAGAGAGGACGTAGCCCCGCCACTATTCAAAGCTGGTCTTATCAGTGCCCCGAATTTCGCAAAATTCGCTATACCTATATTGATGCGGGGGCAAGTGCGCAGATTTTTAACAGCGTGATTTATCCTGACCCCAAATATCGATTGCCGATGCTAGGCATTGATTTTCTGTCGTTTGGGCAGGTGAAAAATATGGTCGTGATGGATTTTCAGCCTTTGTTTCAAGACGAAGCATATTTAGAAAAATATATTAAGCCCCTCAAAGTCCTGCATGATAACTATCCTGACTTGGCGCAAAATCTGGAAATGAAGTTTTATGATGCCAATCAGTATTTTTCTAAGTATTTATTATTTGCCAAGACTGACCCAGAAACTATTAAGACCAGAGTATTTGAGGCATTTAAAGAATACTTGAATCTCTATTGGCAAATGCTGGAACAAGAAACTCCCCTGGATGACCCTTCGGATATTCAGTCAGTAATTAAAGCCCAAAAAGACTACGACCAATACAGCGCCGATCGCGATCCGGCTTCTGGCCTTTTTAGCAGCTATTTTGGTCATGAATGGTCAGAAAAATTCTTGTATGGCTTTTTGTTTGAAGATGCCTTGCCAATGACGGTAGGAGCCGTTAAATGACCCTATATCAGCCTTTTCTAGATTACGCGATCGATCTGCTTCACCAGCGTTTAGAGCTACAGCCTTACCCGATTCCGGAAGGTTTTGACTCGAAGTTTGCGGTGGTGGGTAAAGGCGCGCATCAATCGGAAGTATTGACGACCAGCCACGCTTTTCAGTCTCCCAAGCTGCGCCAAATCCGGGCGGCTCATGTCCAGGGTGGGGCGGCTTTGCAGGTGTTAAATTTCGTGATTTTCCCCCAGCTTAACTATGATTTACCGTTTTTTGGCGGCGATTTAGTTACTTTGCCCGGAGGGCATTTGATTGCGTTAGATATGCAGCCGCTGTTTCGGGATGATGTAGATTACCAGGCCAAATTCACTCAGCCCATTTTGCCGATTTTTGAAAAATATCAAAAAGATTTACCTTGGGGCGGTGATTTCCCAGCAGAGGCGCAGCAGTTCTTTTCTCCAGCCTTTTTGTGGACGCGCTCTAAAGATGATGCTGTGGTAGGAACCCATGTATTTGCTGCCTTTAAAGAATACCTGCAAGCCTATTTAGACTTTGTAGACCAGGCCGAGCCAGTGACTGATCCAGAGAAGTTGCAGGCGATCGAAGATGCTCATTTACGTTACCTACGCTATCGGGCAGAGAAAGACCCAGCCAGGGGAATGTTCAACCGGTTCTATGGCTCGGAGTGGACTGAAGAGTACATTCACGGCTTTTTGTTCGATTTGGAGCGAAAAATGCCGGTCAAGAGCTAAAATATATCTAATAAATTAAAATCTTAATTATCAATATTTTTCATACTTTTTTATCATGATTGAATCTACTGCCCCTGCCACTATCCAGGACATTGATGAAGCGATTAACGAAATGGAAACATATCGTGAACGTTTGGTCAGTGACATGACCAATATGGCTCAAAAAGCCAAGATTTCTAAATCACAAATGATGACTAATTTAGAGCCAGAGCTAAACCAAATTGATCAGGCTCTGCAACAGCTCCGTGAGCAAAAAACAGCTTTGGTAGGCGCTAACTAGCATCCATCATCATGACTAACCCTCCAGCTCTGACCTCAGAACAACTAGCTACCGATGAGCTGCTGCAATCAGTAAACGATCGGATTAGCTTTGACACTTTTGACCCCAACAACCAGGCTGTGATCCAGCAAATAATTATCGCTGGTTTGGGTGATACTCGGGGAGTTGTGAGACTACATGCCGCACAGATTTTAGGCGAGATTGGGAAACCAGCTACTGATTTATTAGTAGAGGCGTTGCTTCACAATCAAAATGTCACAATTAGGCGGGCGGCAGCTAAAACCCTGGCCTTAATTGAAGACCCTAATTCGGTGGCACCACTGCTTGAGGCATTTTTAACAGATGAAGATACTGTGGTTCATGGTTCTTCAGTGGGGGCGTTAGCGCGGATTGGAAGTGTGGCTGTTCCGGCGCTGTTAGCAATTGTGGCTGATCCAAATAACTCAGAAACTACTAAAGGTCATGCTGGTTGGGCTTTGGCTTTTATTGGTAACGAAGCAGCAGAGCACCTTTATCCAGCGTTGAATTCTGATTCGATCGATGTGCGCTGTGCGGTGGTGAGTGCGATCACCCACATAGCACAAGAAAAAGGCGATATCCAAGCTTGTCAAGTTTTATTAGATGCTCTATCCGACCCGGCGGCACTGATTCGCAACGAAGCTGCTGCTGCTCTAAGTCAGATCAATTATCCGCCAGCGATTCCTTATTTAATTCAGGCTACCAGAGACGTAGATGGAGAGGTGCGGAAGGCGGCAGTGAGTTCTTTGGGGCGAGTGGGAGATCAGTCGGCGATCGAGCCGCTAAAATCTGCGATGCAGGATGAGTTGCAGGTAGTCAAGGTCTTAGCTAAAGTCGCCCTGCAACAGCTAGAAAACCGGTTGGCAGACGGTGAAGATTTTTGAGAAGTTTGAATTCAAAAGATTATTTTATTGGTTGAAACTGGCTGAGAGCTTCAATCAGTTGATCGAAATAAACCCCCGATAACTGCTGCTGTTCTTCATCCATCCGCCGCAAAGCCGCAGATTTAATTCCCTGTAAACCAACTACCATGGCATCTAGCGGCACCTGTAACTCTTGGTACAGCAAATTCATATAGCGCAGACCCTCTGTGCTGAGGTAATCTGCCCGTTGACCAGCAATGCCATAGGTAATACAGCGCAAAAACTGCCAAAAATCACGCCAGCAAGCATCCGCCCGATCGGCTGGATACAGACCGCCTCCCGGTTCTAATATTTGGGGGAAAGCTGTCAACACGCCCGATCTAGCCTCATTTACAATATCTACTACCTGTTCTCGCAGCACCGTGACGATAGCGATTATTGCTGATTTCTCGGAATGGTTGACAACCTGCTGTAACTCTGCATCAGTGAGATACAGGCGCTGATCATCAGCCGCCTGAAAAATTTGTAATATTTCGGAAGTATCCTGCCAAGTAGCAAAGCTCACAATGCGGGCTTTCGTGATCAGTTCCAAGACAGCAGGGCTGAGTGCTGGTTTACTCATGAGTTTCTCCGTTTAATAATAAATGACTAGGCTTTATTTGGCCAAGCTTTCTCTGGTAGTACGACGGGTAAAAGGATTCCATTTATCCAATGCCTCGATCGGCTGATTAAGTAAATAGGTGTGCTGTTGCTCAGTTAATCCTTGCACCCGATAAAAATCTGCTCCAGCAACGCTTTCTAAGGCTTCAAATTCTACTCCTGTTAGGTCTGCTGCCCGCAGGTCGGCTCCCGCCAAATTAGCTCCGTTCAATCCGGCTGACCGCAATGAAGCTCCAGCTAGGTAAGCCTTGCGCAGATCCGCTTGGCCTAGTCTGACTCCTTGTAAATTAGCGCCGGTTAGATCCGTACCGCCCAGATATGCTCCTAGCATCATGGCTCCTGATAAATCTATGCCGCGCAGACTAGCGGTATTCAGACTAGCGCCGTTTAAATTAGCCCCTGGCCCGATCGCCCCCGTAGATTTATAAGCAAACCCCTCTGGCCAGATAGTAGCTGCATCGTAACGTGCTCCCTTGAGCTGGGTATCAGTCAAGTTGGCTCCGCTTAAATTGGCACCAGAGAGGTCAACGCGATATAAACAGGTTTCAGTAAAGTTCACATTACTCAAATCTGCTCCAGCAAAATTGGCCCCCCGCAGGTCGGCCAAACTAAAATCGGTAGCGGCTAAATGGGCATGGCTGAAATTGACCCCCACTAAACTCGATCGGCTGAGTTGAGCTTGCGGTAAAACAATACCATGTAAGTTAAAGCGATAAAGATCGTAATTTTGCAAGTTACCAGCTTGCAGGTCTTCGACCAGGGCAGCAGAAATGGTGAGCATGGGAATGATAAAAGGAGAGGGGTAAAGATCAGTAGACTGTTTCTATCTGTAACTTCAGGATTTTTTTGTGAACGAATCAAATCTCGGTCGTATGCTATTGTCCCACAATTTTCAAGTTTCCCCGGAGTTCTTACCAGCTTTAAGTCGGGAAGACTTTATGGCCATCTTTGCGGCAGGTTTGGGAGATCAAATGCGCTGTCACCTATTAGATAATCCCCATTGGATTGTGGAGATTTTGTTTCCGATCGCCTCTGGCGCAAGCGAAGCAATCAATTCTTTTACTCCGCAACAGGTCGGAGAACTCTGTGGCCGAGCTTTAGCTGCTAAACGCCAGCCCAGTTCTGGTAAGTCAGATATTTTGGTGCTGGGTGGACTCAAAACCACCCCGCCCACCAGTGATTCTCCAATGGCCTTACAGCCCGGTAATTGGGGAGTAGATGTGGTGGAAACCTTTTCTGGAGAAGAGTTTCTGCGATCGATTAACTGGGATACGATGATTGCCGATAAACCAGCCGCTGCCATTTTTCGGGTGGAATTATCGGTCGGAAAGTCGTAATTACCCTATCCAAACGGCTGCAAACAATTTGGCAACAACATCTGTGTCTTTAACCGAAAGTGTCTAACCTTAAGCGATCCCCAACGTTAAGATTCGTAAATCTTCATGTTTAAGGCATCAACCTTGTAAGAATATTGTTTATAACGAATCGTATAATCCTGTTCAAAAGCTTTACCCTCCCTCACATACATATTTTTCTATACTAAAAGATTTTATATGCCTGTGAACTAAGCCTATTTAAACGTAGGTTTTAGATGTTGAATGCTTAAGTAAGATTTTTTACCAACGTTACCGAAACGACAATACTTCAGGGAACTGTGCTGATCGTTTTAGGTGCTTTGACAGCGCCGTCCAAGATTCTGACTTAGAAATCTCCATTTGTTTGGAATGGAGAATGTCAATTAACTCAAAAAGAACATAAAAATTCTGTCTTTAAACCAGGAGATATCGTTCAATGCCTTTTGGACCAGCATCCCTTTTGGGAGTTAGCCTATTTGATGAAACCCCTCCCCTAGAGTGGGTACCCGGTAGCTCCGGAGAAGAAGCCGAAACTATTATTCGGTCTGTCTATAGACAGGTATTGGGAAATGCTTACGTCATGGAAAGCGAAAGGCTGACTGTGCCAGAATCGCAATTCAAATTGGGTCAGTTGAGCGTGCGCGAATTCGTGCGGGCTGTAGCTAAATCTGATCTGTATCAATCGCGCTTTTTTACAAGCTGTGCTCGCTACCGGGCGATCGAACTCAACTTTCGTCATCTTTTGGGTCGCACACCTCGCGATCTAGAAGAAATGCGGGTACATAGCACTATCTTGGATACCCAAGGCTATGATGCTGAAGTTGACTCCTATGTAGACAGTGACGAGTACAACAACACCTTTGGTGAAAACTTTGTGCCTTACATTCGTGGCTACAAAACTGAAGCCTGCGAAACAATGGTGCAATTTACTCACAGCTTTCAAATGGTGCGTGGTGCTTCCAGTAGCAGCCTCAAAGGAGACTTAGCTGGCATATCGCCGAAGCTCAATGCTTTAGTTATTAACCAGACTGCTACAGCAGTAATTTCTCCGGCTAGTGCTGGTGCTACTTTCCGCGATACATCGGTAACTGCTCGCTCCCGTCAAGGCGTAGATGCTAGTTCCGGTGGTAAGGTTTATCGGATCGAAGTCACGAACATTCGGGCAAATGCTGTCAACCGGATCTCTAAGTTCCGTCGCAGCAACCAAGTTTTCTTAGTGCCCTATGACAAGCTTTCTGAGCAATACCAGCGTATCCACCAACAAGGTGGCGTGATCGCCAGCGTCACGGCTCTTTAACCGGCTGATGATTGATATGCTTTCTTAATTTTTAAATTTAGAGTGCATGTCAATCTGCTTGCGACTACTGTTTAGTTAGCCATAACTGAATAGTTGACTTTTATATTATTTTATTTCAGGAGTAGATTTTTCATGTCATCCTCCACTTTAGAGTTTTGGCCGACCAGTACTGCCGAAGATGCCCAAGTGATTATTCGGGCAGTCTATAAGCAAGTGCTAGGTAATCCCCATGTAATGGATAGTGAGCGTTTAGTTGCGGCTGAATCTCAGCTCTGTAGCGGCGACCTTTCTGTGCGGGAATTTGTACGTGCTGTCGCCAAGTCCGACTTTTATCGTTCCCGCTATTTTGAATCTTGTGCTCCTTATCGGTTTGTAGAACTTAACTTTCTGCACATCCTAGGCCGTGCTCCCCAAGATCAAACCGAAGTTTCAGCGCATATCGTGCGTTGTGTAGCTGAAGGCTACGATGCAGAAATTGATTCCTACATTGATAGCGATGAGTATGTCAATGCTTTTGGTGAGAATGTAGTGCCTTATTATCGGGGCAAATCCAGTGCTGCTAACTTTAAGCAAGTTGGCTATAATCGGATGTTTGTGCTTGATCGCGGTCCAGCTCAAGTTGATAGCTCTGTTACATCTTCGCAGTTAGTAGCGGCGCTTGGTGGCAATATTGCTAACAAGATCAAGGCTTCTAGCGCAACTGTAATTGGTTCTGGCACCGAAAAACGGTTCAAAATCACCGTGATCGGTTCTAAGTTTGATGCGCCGCGTCGGATCAGCACCACCGAGTACATTGTTTCTGCAAGTAAAATGACTCCGCAAATTAAGCGGATTAATTCTACTAATGGCAAGATTGTTAGTATTACTGAAATCTAACTCTTGCCGGGGTGGGCTAAGGTTCACCCCAATTGCTCGTTAAATTTTTTTACATAGCAGTCGCCGCCACGCTGGCTCCAAAAAAAAGAAAAGATAAACCTATGGATATTCAGGAGTTTGTCGCCCAGTCGATCGGTTGTTGGAAATCACAGCGTAGCGCCCACCATTTGGCCTTTGGTCATTTTGAAGCAATCACTTCTGTCATTGACATTGTGAATTTGCCGATCGATGACCCGGCAGTAGTATCTCTTTGTCAAGACTATGCTACCGATCTGAGCCAGATTGTTTCACCTTTTCGGATGATTTGGGAAGGCGAAACTGATTGGGATGAAAAGCCCACCAAAGGTACCTGTGTGTTAGTTCCAGTACCTGACTCCGATCGGCACGGCAAACTGCTGCGTGATCAGGGCTATGCCGAAGAAATGGCGGCGGTTGGCCATTACCATTTCACAGACGATGGCACATTTGTTTTAGTTACCGAGTACGATCGCGCAGCAGCAGAAGAAAAAATTTGGTTTGTTAATCCTAATGTGCGCTGTCGGGTTTCTCTGATTAAAACCAGTGCTGGTAACGGCGTGGTGACTGCCTCTTTTTCTTCAGAAATTAGACAGGAACAGTAACTCACCATCAACTTAAAATAAAATGCAGATGAATAATTCACTGCCTAACGCAGCTTCTCGCGACTTAATCACTCTCGCTCAATGGATGGCTGGAGATTTTAGCAACCAAAAACAATGCTTCGATCGACCTCAAGACTTTGCTCATATTCATGTTTTCTTCCGACCTTTAGCCTGGGATTTTTTTGGTGGAATTGGCCTGTATTCTGAGCAGGTCTATGACTATGCCCTGTGGTCTCCTTATCGACAAGGTTTGCACCGATTGGTTGATCAGGGCGATCATATCTATATTGAGAATTATGGTCTGAAGGATGCTTACTTATATGCCGGAGCCGCGCGAGAACAAAGTATTTTACAAACTATTACACCTGCTTGTTTGGAGAGACGACAGAATTGCTCGATGGTGTTTGCCCGTGATGGTGAAATGTTTCGAGGGGGTGTAGAACCAGGCAATAGTTGCCTGATTGAAAAAAATGGTTGTCAGACATACTTGGTTAGTATGGTCGAAGTTACTGCTAGCACTTGGGTAAGTTTGGATGAAGGCTTGGATGTAAAGACTCACCAAAAAATTTGGGGTTCAGAATTTGGCGCACTGCGTTTTGACAAGATTCAAGATTTTGCTGCTGAAGTGCCTATTATTAGCGCGGGTTGATACTGATATGTTGCTCCCTCTCAATGCTCAAAAAAAAATGCAATCTTGGATTCGGAGCCGACATCTGATTTGTACTGGAAATTTTTTGGTGTTTGAGTCGGTGGATCTCGGTGCGGTGGAGCGGTTTACGGAATCTGTTGAGGTTTTAGGTGGAACCTTGATTTCGGTGGAACCAGCCAGCAAAATTTGGATGGGTGATCATCGCCAGGTTTTCTTATACCGAGCCAAAGCCAGTCTATTCACCCCTTGGCCAGACATTAAAAACTACTGGCTAAAATATGGCAGTTTTCGCACTCGCTTTGATATTGATGAATAGTAGTGACATGCTCCTATGTCTCCCTTACTAGTAGGTAAAGGCTTTCACCAGACACCCCGAGACAGAATTATCATCTCGCTTGCATTCCTCTCAACACCTCCCGTTCGCGTAGCGTGCCTTCGGCATAGCGGGTAAGTATGAGGCTCTAGCTGGGAATGCCCTTTTTGATTCTCAACATATAACTAAAGCTGATGAGAGTGATGCTTTCATCAAATAGATATTTTCTTTACATATCGTGATTAAGGCTCTAATGTAGAGACATACAAACAAAAACCGTTTCGCAAGAAACACATACATACCGGAATTATAAAATGACCACAATTTTACAGCAGCGCGAGAGCGCCAATGTATGGGATCGCTTCTGCGGATGGGTAACATCAACGGAGAATCGTCTTTATGTAGGCTGGTTCGGCGTACTCATGATCCCAACCTTGCTTTCAGCAACCATTTGCTTCATCGTTGCCTTCATCGCAGCACCTCCAGTAGACATCGACGGTATCCGGGAGCCTGTAGCAGGTTCATTGATGTACGGAAACAACATCATCTCTGGCGCAGTAATTCCTTCATCCAACGCAATTGGCCTTCACTTCTACCCAATTTGGGAAGCAGCTTCCTTGGACGAGTGGTTGTACAACGGCGGCCCTTACCAACTAGTAGTATTCCATTTTCTAATCGGAATATTCTGCTACATGGGTCGTGAATGGGAACTGTCTTACCGCTTAGGAATGCGCCCTTGGATCTGTGTTGCTTACTCCGCTCCAGTAGCAGCAGCAACAGCAGTA
>JANYHM010000108.1 GCA_025359065.1 Synechococcales cyanobacterium GL140_1_metabinner_5_sub
CTTATGAACAAATTTCTACTCAAGATATTCGCAGTTGGTTCACACATGATTGCTACGGTCATGACTCTATGGAGCTTACTGTATAAAAATTACCTGCTTTATTCATTTAATGGACTTCATTCGAGCTGAAACCGCTATAACTATACTACTGCAATCGCTGGCAGTGAAGTTGTATTGCTAGGTAAAAACAGTACTTGGCAATATACCAGTCGTCCAGATTTGGATAGTAATCTGAACGAAAACATCACGATTCTTCCTTCTGGAGTTGTAAATGGTTCAACAATTAACGCCCCAGCAGCACTTGTTGAAGATGCCGATACAATTAATGTTGGCAAAGATTACTCAGGTACAGATAACAACTTCGATCTCAATAATAATATCCGAGACTACTTAGCAGGGGATAGTACCAGTCATAGCATCGGACAAGTTCAATTCGCACCGGATGGATCTTTGTATGTGACGGTTGGTGACGGAACTTCCTATAATTCAGTTGATTGGCGATCGACTCGGGTTCAGGATGTCGATAGTCTATCTGGCAAACTGCTCAGAATTAATCCTCTCACTGGTCAAGGTTATGCAGATAACCCCTTTGCCAACGGCAATTTAGATAGCAATCGTTCTAAGGTATGGAGTTTAGGAATACGCAATTCGTTCCGCTTCACCTTTAATCCTACTACTGGTATTCCTTATCTTGGGGAAGTTGGCTGGACTACTTGGGAAGAAATTAATGTGGCAACTAAGGGCAGTAACTTTGGTTGGCCTTACTTTGAAGGACCCAGTCAAAACTTAGGATACAGTACTCTACCACAGGCTCAAGCTTTCTATAATAGCGGACAGGCCGTAAGTCCATTACTAAGTCGTAATCACAGTGCCAGTTTGAATCCTGATGGTTTAGCAACTACAGCTTTAATAATGGGCGACTTTTACACTGGCACTTCATTGCCGTCTATCTATGATGGAGCACTATTCTATAATGATGTCGGTTTGGGTACAGTATATGCAACCATCTTAAATCCAGACGGTACCGTCAAGTCTACCCAGATAGTTGACAACCTTCCTTATATTGTCAGAATGAAGACCGGATCTGATGGATATCTTTACTATGCCAGTCTTTATGGCAATGCGATCGGTCGGTGGAAACTGGTATAGTGTCGCTTTGAGATAAATTAGTTCCTGATTTATCTCAAAGCCTAAAGTATTACTGGAATAGCATTGCACTCAGCGATAAAATTAGAATTTTGATATCCTATAATTCTTGTAAAGGCACTATTTTTACTTTATTTGGTAACATGTTACACCAGATCTTTGTGCGTATTCAGTTGTTATATTTTAGATTTATGTTATGTCTTAGCGACGACTACTGCGTCGGGCGGCAGCTACCGATTCGATGAGACCGATCGAAATAAAGTTCTTCAACAGAGCAGATCTACCATAGCTAATCCAGGGCAACGGAATACCTGTCACCGGCGCAATTCCTACGTTCATGCCAATATTGACCACCACCTGAAACACAATCATTGAGAGAATTCCAATTACTAGCAGTGAGCCAAAATTATCTCTAGAAGTATTGGCAATCTTTAAGATCCGCCAACAGAGATACCAAAAAGTAAAAATCAGCAAAAAACTACCAAAAAAGCCACATTCTTCCCCGATCGCCGAAAAGATAAAATCAGTGTGTTGCTCTGGAATAAAATTTAGCTGAGTTTGAGTACCCTGGGTAATGCCCTGCCCCCAAAACCCTCCAGCCCCGATCGCAATGCGCGATTGAATTAAGTGATAGCCTGCTCCCAGAGCATCTTTTTCGGGGTCTAGAAACATGATCAAACGCTCTTTTTGGTAGTCTTTCAGCACATTCCAAAACACCGCACCCAAAAAACCAAAGCCTACATTAATGCTCAAAGCCACCAGCGCACTAATTTTTGGCCAAGGCAAAGTTCGCCAAGCAATTACTGCCATTAACCCCGCCCACACCACCCACAGCGGCTGAAAAACCGCGTACAAAATAGCCGAAATCAGCGGTGAAGCCAACAGCAATAGCCAACCAGGATTAGCTCCTGCCCAATACAGCATCCCTAGAGCAATTACCCCAAACACCAAAGAACTCCCCAAATCTGGCTGAATAAATACCAGCAGCCAAGGCGGAATAGTTATAAATAAAGTCTTGATAAACTCTGATAAATACTTGACCTGTCGCTGTTGCAATACGGCAGCCAGAGTAATAATCAGCGCGATTTTAGCAAACTCTGAAGGCTGGAAATTAAAAGGGCCAATATAAATCCAGCGCTGAGCACCTTTGGCACTAGAACCCAGAAACATTACTGCCGTCAGCATCACTATATTTGCACCATATAGATACCAATGAAATCGTAGTAAATTTTGATAGTTACTGCGAGTAATCAGCAATGCCAGCACTAACCCGAAGCCTCCCAGCACCCAATGCTGCCACCAATCTGTCACCGGGCGGTTTAGCTCGGTGCTGCGAATCATAATGCCGCCGAAAAAGGTTAGACCAACTGTAATTAAAAGCAGCACCCAATCAGTTTTGCCATATTTGGCGGTGATTTTGGTAACAATGCCAGAGCGCTTTTTACTAGACTGAATTTTAGTGGGGGGTGAAAACATAATCCTCTAAAAGTTAAAACTAGTCGGAGAGAGCCACTACAGATGCTCGGGCAGCGATCGATTGAGCCACAGCGACCAAAGCCTTAGCTGCCGCTGAATCAGGGGCAGCCACCACGATCGGCTGACCAGCATCGCCACCTTCACGCACCGGAATTTCTAGGGGAATACAGCCCAATAAAGGAATCTGTAACTCTGCTGCCAGCTTTTTACCGCCGTCGGAACCAAAGATGTCATATTGCTTATCTGGCTGATCAGGGGGGACAAAGTAGCTCATATTTTCTACTACTCCCAAAATTGTGGTGAATTTCTCAAACATCCGCAAACCTTTGCGGGCATCAGCGATCGCCACATTCTGAGGAGTAGTCACAATCACGGCTCCAGCCATGGGCACCGCTTGGGCTAGAGTTAACTGCGCATCTCCAGTTCCTGGGGGCAGATCGACAATCAGGTAATCTAATTCGCCCCAGGCCACTTCATAAATAAACTGGCGAATTACCCCGTTTAACATTGGTCCCCGCCAAGGCAAAGGCTGGTCGGCATCCACAAAAAAAGACATCGAAATTAGCTTAACCCCGTGGGCGATCGGTGGCTCTAATCCTCCACCCTGGGGCATCACTGCTCTGGTGCCCGCCAAACCAAACATAATCGGTGCATTTGGCCCATAAATATCGGCATCTAGCAAGCCCACTTTGGCTCCCATCTGGGCTAAGGCCACGGCCACGTTAGCGGATACGGTGCTTTTGCCCACGCCGCCTTTGCCACTAGAGATAGCGATGATATTTTTGACACCTTCGATACCTACTCGATCTGCCACGGCTTTTTGGGCAGGAATCTCGAAAGTAACGTTGATATCGACTGATTTTACGCCTTCTAGTTTAGTAACTGCCCGCCGACAGTCATCAGTGATGATTTCCTTGAGGGGACAAGCTGGGGTGGTTAAAACAAGATCAAAGCTCACTGCATCGTCAATAATTTTTACTTGACGGATCATGTTGAGTTCTACCAAACTTTTTTGTAACTCTGGGTCATTAACGGGGCGCAGCGCCTCTAAAACAGCATTAGTATCTAGCATTAGTAAATAAATTTTTAATATAAAAAGGCAATTTGAGCATTGGTAGTTGGGGTGAGGACGAGTGCCCTCGCCCTCAACTGATATCTCATCTCAGGTTCTTGAGAATTTCAGCTATCCAGAAACCTATTCGTACAACCAAGGAGTAACTGTAGGTTTCCAATCAGATAATTCTTCGGGCTTGAACCACAGAGCTACTTCCTGTTGAGCAGTTTCCACAGCATCAGAACCATGAATTAAGTTACGGCCAATGCTGACCCCAAGATCACCGCGAATGGTTCCGGGTTCGGAGGTTAAAGGATTGGTTGCACCAATAATTTTGCGGGCGGAAGCGACAGCCCCATCGCCTTCCCAAACCATTGCTACTACTGGGGCAGAGATAATGAAATCTACGAGGCCAGCGAAGAAGGGTCTTTCTTTGTGTACGGCATAATGTTGCTCAGCTAACTGCCGACTAACCATCATGAACTTCATCCCGACTAGGGTGAAGCCTTTTTTCTCGAACCGACCGATAATTTCGCTTACCAAGCCGCGCTGTACGCCATCGGGTTTGATGGCAATAAATGTACGTTCCACTGTCAACTCCTAAGTATTTCTGTGTTTGAGGCACTGAGGCTAAGAATCACAGATGCCAAGGATCTAGGATAGCCGATCGGCTGTCTCGATCGAACATAAAAGCAATTCTTGGGTTGACATAGAAATTATTTAATTCCCATTTATTCTCTAATCTTTACGGTTGAACAACATATTCAAAATAGTCGAGACGATCGAGACTCCAAGGGTACCAGCCAGAATCGATTGCCATCCATTGATTTTAAAGCCTTCGGCAAAAGCATCAACCGCCATCAAACAGCCCACATTTAAACCGATCGCCGATAGACCCAAAGTAAAAAAAGTCAGCGGGAAGGTCAAGAACTTTAGCACCGGCCTGATGAAGGTATTTACCGTAGCCAAGGCAAAAGCCGCCACCGAGGCTCCGGCTGCGTCAGTAAACTCCATGCCTCGGGGAATTGCTTGGTTAATTAAATAGGCAGTGATCGGCAAAGAGGCGGCATTCAGCACCCAAGTCATTAACAGTCTTTTCATAATTTTGTGGCGTTTCTTGGTTCATCTCGATTTTACTCGCTAGAATATCTCCTGTTGACAAACAGGCAGGCAGATCGTGAACAAACAATGGTTGTCGGTGGTAGGAATTGGAGATGATGGCTTGATCGGACTCATTCCGATCGCCCACAGTCTTTTAGAGCAAGCCGAGATTATTTTTGGCGGCAAAAGACACTTAGCCATGCTGCCCGCCACTGATACCCGCAAACAGTTGGTGTGGCAAAGCCCTTTTAAAGAATCGATCGACCACATCATTAGTCACCGTGGCCAGCGAGTCTGTGTTTTAGCCAGCGGCGATCCGATGTGTTTCGGCGTAGGTAGTGGTCTGCATCAAGCCCTATTAGACCTGGGTATCAATCCCTCAACAGAAATGATCACGATCCCGGCACCGTCGGCTTTTAGTTTGGCCTGCAATCGTTTGGGCTGGACATATCAAGAAATCGAAACGGTCAGTCTCTGCGGACGAGATTTGCAGTTAATTTATCCTCTGATTTATCCCGGAGCCAAGATTTTGGCTTTGAGTGCCGATCGGCATACACCTGCTCAAATTGCTCAGCTCCTGCAAGAACGGGGATGCGGCGAGGTGCAGATGACTATTTTGGAACATCTTGGTGGTATGCAAGAGCAGATCTTTAGTGATCAGATCAAGAGTTGGAACAAGGAGCGATCGATCGCCAATCTCCACACGATCGCCCTAGAATGCCCCGATTTTATCTCTGGCTACTCTCGAATGCCCGGTTTACCAGATGATGCCTTTATTCACGATGGTCAGCTTACTAAGCGTGAAATTCGGGCGGTGACTCTCTCGACCTTGGCACCTGTACCAGGTCAATTATTGTGGGATGTGGGAGCCGGGAATGGTTCTATTTCGATCGAGTGGCTGCGCAGTCATCCTCGAAATCGGGCGATAGCGATCGAGCAACATCCTCAAAGATTGCAAAATATTGCTGCGAATGCGGCAAATTTAGGAGTGCCAAACTTACAGATTATTAGTGGACAAGCTCCATCTGCCTTAATTAATCTTCCTGCTCCTGATGCAATTTTTATTGGCGGTGGATTAACGATTCCTAGCGTGTTTGAAGCTTGTTGGAATGCTCTGAAGCCTGGAGGGAAATTGGTGGCTAATGGTGTTACGGTAGAAACCGAACAACTGATCTTTCAATTACAGCAACAGTATGGTGGAAAGCTCGATCGAATTGCTATTCAGCGAGCTGAGTCAGTAGGTAAATTTCTGGGTTGGAAAGCTTTGAGTCCAGTCACTCAATGGTTTACAAGTAAACCAAGTAATCTTTAACGGCCAAGTAGTGATGAGATACCTGGGTTGCAAAGAGAAAAAAGATTATGAAAAACTCTGGATTCCCCCAAGCAAAAAATTCTGCCAAAACTCACAAATGCCCGGTCTGTGGCGATCGAAATACTCGGCGAACTGGTCGCCAAGGTTGGGTAGAAAGGGTTTGCTCAGTTTTTTGGCTTTATCCTTTTCGCTGTACTAACTATGAATGCAACCATCGCTTCTTGAGATTCTCAAAATCCTGATTGCACAAAACAGATTTATCGAAATCCTAAGTCCACTGCAATTCTGTGGGCGCAGGCATAGCCAGAAAAAGCCACCGCATTCAGTCCCTGACCAGGAAAAGTGCTATCACCGACACAATATAGCCCAGGAACTCTAGTGCGATTGAAGGGCATTGGTAATAGACCAGCTAATTTGCGGCTGGGCATAGGGCCATAGCTACCGTCTGCTCTGCCTAAGAAGCGACGATGGGTGCGCGGGGTACCTACTTCCAAAAAGTCCATACCATCCTGGAGACCAGGGAAAAGTTTTTCTAATCGATCGAGCAACTCTCCAGCCTGTGATTCTTTTCTATCCTCATATTCTGTAGGAGTCAAATTTTGCCAATCATCCAACCAGCTTGGGGTAAAGGCATGAATTATATGATGACCGGCTGGGGCTAAGTCCGGGTCTAACAGAGTAGGAATCGAAACAAACAAGGTACCAATAGCGCCTCGGGCTGCGGTCATTTTGTCCCAGTCGGCCAACTGAATATGATGACACTCGGTGCCGGGGGCTAAAACCTCGGCTTTGACTCCCATGTGTAAGCTCAAAAAGCTGGGAGATTTGCTGTAGGTTGCTTGCCACTTGGCTTCTCTGTTGGGCATGTCTGTCGGATCTAAGAGTTTGCCAAAGGTATCCCAGCGGGTGGCGTTAGAAACTATTCTTTTAGCAAAGAAGGTTTTGCCATTAACTAGCTCTACGCCTACGGCTTTGCCCCCTGCTAAGATGATTTTTTTGACTCGGGATTTGTAGTGAATTTCACCGCCTTTGTTCTTCAGACCTTCAGCGAGTTTTTGGGCGATTTGTCCGACTCCGCCTTTGGGATAGTTGATACCGCCGTAATGTCGATCGGCGAACACCATGCCCGCATTGATCATCGGAGTGAGTTCGGCAGGGACTACCGACCAGCAGTAGCATTCAATATCAATGAACCGCAATACTTCGGGATCGGTGATGTATTTACGGGCAATATCGCCAGCATTGAAGGGCAAATATCTGGCTAAGCCCAAACAAGATAGAGGTTTCTGGAAAAATACTCGGGTCAAGTAACCAATTTCTTCGAGGGATAGCAAATCCATGGAGTTAAGGCAGTTAAAGACTTTCCAGCATTCGTCATAAAACTGGCGGATGCCTGTGGCTGAGCCGGGAAATTTTTGGGCGAGTTCTTGGATAAACTGCTCGTAGTCCCGATGTACTTTTACTTCTAGGTCGTTGGGCAGATGATAGTGAATCTGCACTGGGTCAGGGATGGTTTCGATCGACATGCCCACATCAGCCAGAGCTTTGGTCAATAAATTGGTGGTGCCTTTGTCGCCAAAGCCAAAGATCATCGAAGCGCCCACATCAAATCTATAACCCTCTCGATCGAAGTAGCCAGAGCTGCCGCCAGGAATAATATAACTCTCTAGCACCAAGACTTTTGCTCCTTTGACAGCTAGTTGGGTGGCTGTGACCAAGCCTCCAATTCCCGAGCCAATGACGATCACATCATATTGTTGGCTGCTGTTGCTGGCAGAGGTGTTAGAGGTAGTGGAGGTGCTATCAATTACAGTCATGTTCCGGTGAGTAGAGATTCAGTTGCTATGGTTTATTAAGTGTATCTGGTTTCTTACCGGAGACGCACCGAAAATACGCAGCTCACCAAGATAGTTTGCGCTCAAGCGGCGGCTTATCTTTGATGGTTCCGATCGGTGATTCAAGAAACCTTTCCCAAATTTATTTGAGTGGATTGTCCCTAGCATGACTTCACCCACTTAGCCCCACAGGAGCTAACAAATCTGCTCAGCCTTCAACGGTACAGAGATACCAATTAAATGCTCTCATTTCTAGAAGCTACAGATAGATGCTGGTTTTATGGGGCAAACTTCAACAGCGATCAGATTCCTATTGAGAACGAGATAAGTCAATTTAGTCAGCCCGGCCAACGGCTTCACATCACTTATTTGATTCCTAGTGAGATTGAGATAAGTCAAATTAGTTAAACTTGCCAACAGCTTCACGTTACTTATTTGATTCCTAGTGAGATCGAGATAAGTCAAATTAGTCAACCCTGCCAACGGCTTAACATCGCTTATTTTATTCTCTGTGAGATCGAGGCTAGTCAAATTAGTCAAACCTGCCAACGGCTTCACGTCACTTATTTGATTTCTGTAGAGATCGAGATAAGTCAAATTAGTTAGCCTTGCCAACGGTTGCACGTCACTTATTTTATTCCCAACGAGGCTGAGAAAAATCAAATTAGTCAAACCTGCCAATGGCTGCACATCATTTATTTGATTTCCACTGAGACCGAGAGTGGTCAAATTAGTTAAATCTACCAATGGCTGCACATCGCTTATTTGATTTCCAGAGAGATCGAGAGCAGTCAAGTTAGTTAACCCTGCCAACGGTTTCACATCACTTATTTGATTAAAACTGAGAACGAGTTTGGTAAGAGTTTGCAGTTGTCGATCGGCCACCCTACAGTCTTTTGTGCCAGATTTTTTTAATAAAACATCGATCGTCCTTCTAGTAGCCACAGGTAAAGATTTTTTCTGGCGACACCAAGCCTCAAAGCTTTTTGGCTGTGGTGCAGATGCCGACGTGCTGGGCGATAGTAGTGATTGTGCCAAGAAGGCAATCGTCATTCCAGCGATCGCGTAGCGTTTGCCCTGCAAAATCGAGTATCTACTCTTGGAGCCAGATAATTGCATGATTAGTATCGGTAGATTTACTAGTTAAGTCAGGATTTGTAGTAAATTTCGTCGCCTTTGTCTACAGGCAATATCGCCAGCATTGAAAGACAGGTATCGGGCTAAGCCCAAGCAAGATAGAGGTTTCTGGAAAAATACTTGGGTCAGGGGAGATATTTTTCATCGTTCCCAAAAATCTTAATTACCAGTGGACTGGTGGCAGCAAAGGCTTGCCATTGCCACCAGTCCACTGGTGTGAAGCTACGCTTCGATCATTACCCGCAAATTACCGCGTTTGCGAGTTACCCGGCAAGAAGTCGTTGCTACGTGAGTGCGATCGAAATCCGAGGATTTTTCTCGGACAAACTCCACGTCTAGCACTGTGGCTCCGACCCGCAGATTTTCGATCGATAGCTGATGAATCGACTGCGGCAGCGCTGGATCAATGATCCGCACCTGATTGCTCTCTACGTTGGGCACCAAATTCACCATCATTTGGATCAACTGAAACACCGTTCCGGTTGCCCAAGCTTGGGGGGTACAGGCTACTGGATATTGCACCGGATTTCCTTGGCTGCGGGCGTAGCCACAAAATAGCTCTGGTGGACGATGATAAGGCTGATGCCCAATCATATCAAACAGCCCCTGGGCAACTTCCAAAGCTTGCTCTGGGAAGCCATTAGAGCGCAGACCCATAGTAATTAAACTATTGTCATGAGGCCAAACGGTGCCGGTGTGATAGCCGATCGGGTTATAAGCCGGTGAATCACTGCTTAGAGTGCGAATTCCCCAGCCACTAAACAGATCTGGAGCCATTAAGCGCTCGGCGACGCTCTGAGCTTTTTCTTCAGTAAGAATTCCTAGATGTAAACATTGACCAGGATTAGAGCTAATTCCATCCACCTGCTTCTGTTCACCATCTAAGGCCATTGCCAAGAAATCTTGATCCTCTACCCAAAAATCGCGGTTGAATCTTTCTTTGAGTTCCTTGGCCGAATATTCCCAGTGGTCGGCTAAATGCTCTTCTTTGCGGATAGTGCGGGCGATTTCACTCAGGCGCATCTTGGCAGCATAAACGTAGGCTTGCACTTCGCAGAGGGCGATTGAACCTTCGGCCATTTTGCCGTGCCGATCGACTATGCAGTTGCCAGAGTCTTTCCAGCCCTGATTTTGCAAGCCGCGCTTTGATCGCTGGTAGTAAGCCAAATAACCGTCAGTTTGCTCCATTTCTTGATCGATCCAGGCCATCGCTGCCAAAGCGTTATCCCACAGCCGGTCTAAAATCTCTCGATCGTGGGTCCAGCTATAGTATTCGGCATATAGCATCAGCCATAAAGGCGTAGCATCTACGGTGCCATAGTAAGGAGTATGGGGAATTTCATTACAGCGCGCCATTTCGCCCAAGCGAATTTCGTGCAAAATCTTGCCCGGTTTTTCATCGCGCCAGTCGTTGTGGTCTTTTCCTTGATATTGAGCGAGGACTATGAGGGTTTCTTTGGCGATCGTCGGATCCAAAATTAAGGTCTGGGAAGCCGCAATGATCGCATCGCGGCCAAACAAAGTGCAGAACCAGGGCACTCCAGCCGATAGCACTTTGCCACATTCAAAGCTCTGACGCAATAGATAGACATCTTTTTCGGCACGTTCAATGATTTGATTGATCGCCGGGTTGTCGCAGCGAATCTTGGTGATCTGCGATCGCCAGCGTTCTTCTTCGGCCAATTCGGCAGCTTTGGCTTGATTGAGTTCACCGGGTAAGCGCACCTGGGAAACAGGCTTGCTGTTCATCATCATGGCCAGCCGATAGCCCATTTTGATTTCAGCATGAGATTCTAACCGCACATTCCAAACAGCGGTATAGCCTTTGAGGTAATCGGGAAGCTGATGAGCAAACTCAATATGAGATTCCAATACTGCATCATCTAAACCGCGATAGGCCAAGGTCAGTTCAGTGGGCTGATCGACTAAATAATCCCGATCAACTTCTGCTGAGGTATTATCCTCGGCGACTCTTCTGAGGATGCCACCGCGAGCTTGGCGATCGAAGCCCCGAATTTCAAATAAGTCGGCAAAATCAGCGTCAAAGCTCAGGCTGATCTGAAACTTTACGGTATCAGGGCCGTAGTTGTGAACCACCAATTCTTCAAACAAGCCGCCGTTGAGTACGAGTTCGCGTTGAATACTGATGGTTTCGGCGGCAATGCCTATTTCGGTGGGTTTGTCTTCGTCCCACAAAATTGGATTGGTGCAGAGAGCCGAAAGGGCAAAGCCTTTATCGGCGTTGCTGGTAAGCAAAATGGGCGATCGACCGTTGATTTGCAGTTCTAACCGGTTCAGGAAGCGAGTATCCCGGCAGAATAGTCCCATACTGGTGATGGCTTCATCCCGAGTACAGCCGGAGATATTTCCGATGGTGTCAGCGATGAGAAATAAGTCATCATCTTTTAGAGTTAAAGTAGGCTGCGCCCGGTCTGTAAGCACGCAACCCCATTCCGAAATTGGTAGCTCCACAGCCGGGACAAAAACTCTACCGTCGAGATCGACAAAGCTTGACATAGTTTCACCTCTAGGGTGTGAGTGATTTTCTGAGGTTGTTTCTGCAAAAGTTTACCCTGACAGATGCAAACACTCACCATCTAGGACAGACTTGCAACAAATCTATATCTAGTTGCTGCAAGTCATGCTCTATCGTAAATTATTCCTACCTCAATCTCTACATGGGAGCTGGCAGGGACATTTCCGATGGCAAGAAAATTCGGGCGCTGGTGGCGGCGAGGGCGATCAAAAAAATGAGTACAATGGTTGCGGGTAAGACCTTTTGGCGTAAAAATTGCATGGTTTTGGTAAAAAGTGAAACTTAATAACGTTATTATCGCTCACAAAGCTGGGGACAAGTTCAGTCAGAGCTTTGCAGAAAAATCAGCGCAGCAGTTAGAGGCGCGGGGCAGTAAAGTGTTAATGGGGCCAAGTGGTGCCAAAGACAATCCTTTTCCGGTGTTCTTGGCTTCTAGTCATGAGTCGATCGATTTAGCCTTAGTCTTTGGTGGTGATGGTACGGCCTTGGCAGCAGCTCGCCATCTGTCTCCGGCAAATGTGCCTATTTTGGCTATCAATGCGGGGGGACATCTGGGGTTTTTGACAGAATCGTTGGATTTTATGGACAATTCAGCCAGTCTCTGGGATCGGCTGGAGGAGGATCGATATGCGATCGAACAGCGGATGATGTTGCAGGCCACTGTGTATGAGGGCGACTCTACTAACCGTGAGGCCGTGAGTGATACCTATTTGGCGCTGAATGAGATGTGCATTAAGCCAGCGGCAGCCGATCGCATGTTGACGGCAATCTTGGAGCTAGAAATTGACGGCGAAGTGGTCGATCAATATCAAGGAGACGGTCTGATTGTTTCGACTCCTACTGGCTCTACTTGTTACAATCTTTCCAGCAATGGCCCGATCGTCCATTCTGGAATGGAGGCAATTACAGTGACTCCTATTTGTCCGCTGAGTCTTTCTAGCCGAGCTGTAGTTATTCCTTCGGCAGCCCGAGTTGGCGTGTGGGCGTTAGGCGACTATGAACTTAATACTAAACTCTGGATGGATGGGGTCTTAGCTACTGCTATCTGGCCGGGACATCGGGTAGAAGTAAGCAAGGCCGACTGTCGTGCTCAATTCATTATCTTGCGCGAAGACTATTCTTACTATCGTACTCTGCGAGATAAGTTACTCTGGGCAGGAGCAAGAATAAAATATAACAATCATCATAGAAACTGAGCCTAATCTCCATTGGGTATGGATAAAAACCTTAGCCCCAGTCAACTAAGGTTAAGACTTTCTAGCTATTTAGCGAAAACCAAATTTACCTATGGTTGATGCGCGGCGACTGGTGGGGTGGATAGGTCTCAACATATAACTAAAACTGATGAGAGTGATGCTTTCATCAAATAGATATTTTCTTTACATATCGTGATTAAGGCTCTAATGTGGAGACATACAAACAAAAACTGTTTCGCAAGAAACACATACATACCGGAATTATAAAATGACCACAATTTTACAGCAGCGCGAGAGCGCCAACGTATGGGATCGCTTCTGCGGATGGGTAACATCAACAGAGAACCGTCTTTATGTAGGCTGGTTCGGCGTACTCATGATCCCAACCTTGCTTTCAGCAACAATTTGCTTCATCGTTGCCTTCATCGCAGCACCTCCAGTAGACATTGACGGTATCCGGGAGCCTGTAGCAGGTTCATTGATGTATGGAAACAACATCATTTCCGGCGCAGTAATTCCTTCATCCAATGCAATTGGTCTTCACTTCTACCCAATCTGGGAAGCAGCTTCCTTAGATGAGTGGTTGTACAACGGTGGTCCTTACCAACTAGTAGTATTCCATTTTCTAATCGGAATATTCTGCTACATGGGTCGTGAATGGGAACTGTCTTACCGCTTAGGAATGCGCCCTTGGATCTGTGTTGCTTACTCCGCTCCAGTAGCAGCAGCAACAGCAGTA
>JANYHM010000057.1 GCA_025359065.1 Synechococcales cyanobacterium GL140_1_metabinner_5_sub
AGGGAGGACTTCGAGGCTTATTTTTTATCCTTAACCCGGTTTTCTGTTCGATTGCTACTCGACTCTTAAAAGCATGACTAGCAAGGGTTTGAAATGTACTTTTACCTTTTTGGCGCGTTCGGTTGTTTTAGCCCGTGTAAGAAGAACAAGTTAATTAATGATTTTATGCAAAATGTCGGCTATCATCCCTACTCATTAAAAGTTTGAACTATTTCATGTTATTACCTCCCAATTTTGTAGCACATACTCCACGAAAAGACGCTCCTCACACGTGGCATGATCTGAAAGAGCATTTAACTGATGTGGCTGAAGGCACCGCAGGGTTAGCAAAAAAGCTGGGGGCTGAACAACTCGGCCATTATGCCGGACTATGGCATGACTTGGGTAAATACAATCCAAAATTCCAAGAGTATCTACAAAAATGTGCTCAAAATGACAAAAGTGCAAAAAGCGTTCCTCATGCTGTTCATGGGGCAATTTTAGCCGCAAAATTAATACCACCGATCGCCCTCCTAATTTATGGCCATCATGGTGGATTACCAAAGAAATCAAGAGGAATAGATCAGATTAGTAATTCTGAACATCAATCCACATACCAATCAATTTTGCAACAAGCAGAAGCAGAGGGTATTGAACTAAAACCAAGTGAAGATTGGAAAGCTGAGATATCTAGCTTCAAAAATCCGATTCACTATGAGCTATTTCTACGACTACTATTCTCCTGTTTAGTAGATGCAGATTTCTTAGATACTGAAGAGCATTTTTCACCAGAGTTGACTGCCCAACGCGCTCAACCCGAAACAATTCAGCGATTGTGGACTGTGCTAGAAAAGTATCAAACCAACTTAATTGCTCAGGCTGAAAATAAATTAGTAAACCGAGTACGTGCCGAGGTCTATCAGGCTTGTACTGAAAAGGCAGAACGACCTTCGGGTGTGTTTAGCCTTGCAGTACCAACGGGTGGAGGCAAAACTCTAAGCGGGTTAGCTTTTGCTCTCAAACATGCTGCCAAACACCAGCTAGATCGGGTGATTGTGGCTGTACCTTACACCAGCATTATCGAGCAAACGGTAAATGTATACAGAGGAATCTTTGGTGAGACTGCCGTGCTGGAACATCACAGCGCAGCTAAAACAACAGTAGATGATGAAGATGCTCGATCGACAGCCGCTCAGGCTAGATTAGCTACCCAAAATTGGGATGCACCATTAATTGTGACAACGACAGTACAGCTTTTTGAAAGTTTGTTTCACAATCGGACAAGCCGCTGTCGCAAGCTTCATAACATTGTTAATAGTGTAATTATTTTGGATGAAGTTCAAACGCTTCCCATCGGGCTACTAGCTCCGATCGTCAATGTACTTCAAGAATTAGCCACTAGATATCATGTGACAGTTGTACTTTGTACAGCAACTCAGCCCGCATTAGAGGGTGACAGCCCATATCTAGAAGGCTTTGAGCGAGTAGAAGATATTATCGAGGCATCACAGGCTCGCAAACACTTCCAAGATTTGAGTCGGGTGAATTATGAAATTCCTGAAGAGCCTTGGTCTTGGGCACAGGTTGCAGAAGATATAAAAGTTCACCAACATGGACAGGCTTTACTGATTTTGAACACGCGCAAGGATGCTCTAGAACTTTTAGCAGCGTTGCCCCAAGATGAACCTGATCGACTGTTTCATTTATCTACGTTGCTCTGTGGTGCCCATCGGCGCAAGGTGCTAGAGGCAGTGCGATCGCGTCTCCAGCAAAACCTTCCCTGCTGGCTGGTTTCGACTCAGGTTGTTGAAGCTGGGGTGGATTTAGATTTTCCAGCAGTTTACCGAGCTTTAGGACCACTCGATCGGATCGTGCAAGCTGCTGGTCGTTGTAATCGTGAAGGTAATTTTACTAAAGGGCGAGTGGTGGTGTTTCAGCCAGAGAACGGGGGGACACCTCCGGGCGACTATGCAACAGCGGTGGCGGAGACCGCTAATTTATTAAGAAAGCATCCTAATTTTGACGATCCTGAGATTTTCCGTCCTTACTTTGGGAATCTTTACCAAGGAACTAATACAGATAAATACAAAATTCAGGAGGCTCGAAAACGTCATGATTATCCAGAAACCGCTCGACTGTTTAAGTTGATTCCCGATGATACTCAACCAGTTGTCATTGAGTATGATGATACTGCTCGAAAGCTGAT
>JANYHM010000061.1 GCA_025359065.1 Synechococcales cyanobacterium GL140_1_metabinner_5_sub
ATGGTACTCTCTAACGCCCTGAGTACTGTCCCTGACTCGATATTTGGATTAAATAAGCTGAATTCTTTGAGGTTCATTTACCATTCCTATCTTCGACAACTTTCATTTTACCTGCTTTTAGCCATTAACCGAACCGTATTGGGTCGATCTGGACATTTTTTCCAGTGACGACGATCGGTTCTAATTACTCGATCGGAGATAGCATCACTATTGAGATCCTCACTCAGAGACTGTTTGACATCACGTCGATAAGTCCGATTGACCCAATTTTTACGCCAGCGAATCGATGTCCGCGATGATTTATCATGCTCGCCGTAAGTATTCCGACAATCCTTAAGTAAAGAAAGCTGTTTTTTTGTTTGAGGTGTTTTAGGTTCTTTCATTTAGTCTCCACCAAAAATTTCAATATCTGTACAATGCTACTACCAGTGCACCATAGCTCACCCAAATAATCTGATTGAGTTTACCCTTACCGCAGAACAGTAAACCATACATTTCCCAACTAGCAGCATTCCTGACTTGAGATCGATTGCCCTAGGACTGCGGTGTAAGCCCCCAATAAATCAATATTAATTGAGGCATTTTCTCAAGTAGCTACTGGTCAACTTAGATGCCCTTACAAAGTGCAACTAGCTCATGTTGTAGCCATTGAATTGCCAGGTCGCTTGTTAGAGCAGATCGCCATGCCATTGCCACTTGAAAATTATCGACTTCGATCGGTGGTGACAGCGTTTGAAGTTTATAGCTAGCCGCTAGCTGCTTGGCAATCCGTGAAGCGATCGTCACAATGCCATCTGTTGCTGCCACCGCTGCTGGCACTGCTAAAACATGCGGCAATGTAAAGCGCACTTGCCTTGTCCAGCCTTGTCGTGCGAGCACTGCATCTACATGCCCTAACACCTGCCCACGAGCTGAAACTAAAATATGTTCTTCCGCCAAATAACGATCGAGGGTTAATTCTCCTTGGATACGCGGATGATCTTGACGCACCAAACATGTAAACGTTTCTGAGAATAGATTTTCAAGACATTGACACTGTTTTAACGTCCAACCGTCGGCGATCGCCAAATCAATTTTGCCTTCATTGAGAACTGAAACGGCATCGCGCCCAATATCCCAAACTTCGAGATTGATTTTGGGCGCGATTGCTTGTAAACGATTCATTAACAGTGGCATCAAAATAAATGCCCCATAATCATTTGTCGCAATCCGTAGCGTGCGATCGACGGTAGCCGGATCGAAGGGGGTGGGCGTAGCCAGGGTTCGCTCGATTTCGCCCAAAATGGCTTCTAGTGGAGCTATTAACTGTTCTGCTCGGGGTGTCAACACCATATATAAACCGTCGCGCACGAGGATCGGATCGCCCAATGCCGATCTCAATCGTTTGAGCGCCGCACTGGTGGCGGGTTGACTCAGATTCAGTTTTTTAGCCGTATTGGAGACGCTTTGCTCGGTAATCAGCGTGTGGAGCACAACTAACAAATTGAGATCGAACGATCGCAAATCCATTTGATAAATAGACTGTATTTAAACTATTGATTTGAATTATACATCCAGGGCTGATAGGATTTTAATTAAGTCATTAATCTGGAATGTTTTATGAGTCAACCAATCACACAACTGAATCACTACCGACTGCTGGGCAACTCTGGAATGCGCGTCTCACCAATCTGTCTGGGCACAATGACCTTTGGTACTGAATGGGGTTTTGGCGCAGATCTAGAAGAAAGTCGGCGGATTTTGGATGCGTATGCCGATCGGGGTGGTAATTTTCTGGATACAGCAAATATTTATACTGGTGGTTCCAGTGAAAGCTATATCGGACAAATGCTCGAACATCGCCGCGATCGATTTGTCATCTCCACAAAATATTCACTCAACACCGATCCGACCAATCCCAACGCTGGTGGTAATCATCGAAAATCATTAGTAAACGCGATCGAAGCCAGTCTCAAACGCTTAAATACCGACTACATTGACCTCTATTGGCTCCATGCTTGGGATTATCGCAACTCGGTCGAATCAGTAATGCGGGTGATGGATGACATGGTCAAGCAGGGCAAAATTTTGAGCATTGGCTTATCGGATACGCCGGCCTGGGTCGTTTCCGAAGGTCAGGCGATCGCCAAGCTGCGCGGCTGGACTCCAGTTTCAGCAATTCAACTGGAGTATAGTTTGGTTGAACGCACCTCCGAAGCTGAATTATTACCAATGGCTTGGCATCATGGGATTACCCCCACCGCTTGGTCGCCGCTGGCTGGGGGCACACTATCGGGCAAATATAGTCGCGCCGATTTGCAAGATACTGATCGCGAGCAAGATGGTTCAACGCGCAAGGGTAATATTAAAGCAATGGGACAACTGAGCGAGCGAAGTTTAGCGATTGTGGATGTGGTGAAAGAAATTGCCCAGGAAGTCGATCGATCTCCTAGTCAAGTTTCCCTTAATTGGTTAATCCAGCAACCAGGGCGACCAATTCCAATTATCGGCGCACGGAAATTATCTCATTTAGAAGATAATCTTGGTGCAATAGATTTTACGCTTACTGCCGAGCAAATCGACAGATTGAATGCAGCAAGTCACTTTGATCTACCATTTCCACATAATTTTATTGCTAGTGGGATGTATCACAATGTTGTGGATGGTCAAAACTCGATCGAATCTGGTTTTTCTGTCTATAAATAACTATTATAGCGGTTTCAGCTCGAATGAAGTCCATTAAATGAATAAAGCAGGTAATTTTTATACAGTAAGCTCCATAGAGTCA
>JANYHM010000076.1 GCA_025359065.1 Synechococcales cyanobacterium GL140_1_metabinner_5_sub
GGTGTGTTTCTATAAAGGATTGCCGCAATATCATTTACGCTTTGCTTTAGTCTTTCCTGATCTTCGGTATTCATATACCACCTCTGGTTTTACTACTGTTTCTCTATTCTAATTTTTCTCTGTAGAAAGTCACACGCACCCCCTACCGGAAACATAGACAGTGCCAAAAACACTGGGCCAATCAAAGCCGTAACTAACATCATCACCTCAATAATGTACAAGAACGCTCCTCTAAAACTCAAGATCACTGCTCTAAAAGGAGCAGTATCTTCAAAGTTATGGATGTTTCCAATCTATGAAACAATTTTCTGCATTAATTTAGCCTCCTGCATCCAGCTTGAGCAACAGGATCAACAGGATCTGGCATTACACATATGATATATTTACCATTTTTGGTCAGAGAAAACACATAAGTTTTCTCATCATAGCCACCAGGACTAAAAGTGTTACTATAAGCTACTCTGTGGGAAGAATTACCTATTAGTTTCCAACCACTGTCTAGTAAACTACTTAAATTAATATCAACTACTTCCCATTTTGTGGGAAGAGAATGTGCAGCTCCTTGAAATAAAAAACTTGAAATAAAAGCAAAAAGTGTGATTTTCACTGTCTTTTTACGCATAAAATCTCCTAGTGTAATTTGTGTGAACTATCTGATATGAAGCAATGTTGATTGTTATCTGGGTAGACAAATTGATCTTTTAGATTAATTGAGTCTTCTACACCCAGCTTGAGCGACAGGATCAATAGGATTAGGCATTACACATACTATGTGTTTCCCACTTTTTGTAAGAGAGAATACATAAGTTTTTTCATCAAGCCCGCCAGGACTAAATGCGAGCTTAGAAGCTACCCTATGAGAAGAAATATCTATTAACTGCCAGCCACTGTCCAATAAACTACTTAAGTTAATATTAACTACTTCCCACTTTGTAGGAAGAGAGTAAGCAGTTCCTTGAAAAGTGAGATTCAACAGAAGAGCACAGAAAGTGATAGTTGCTGCTTTTTTATACATAACAAACTCCTAGCGTCCTTCGCGTGACTTACTTGATGAGGTAGGATTCTCTGCTCCTCCTTTGAGATTATAGAATCCAAGACCGCTGTTGAAACCAAAGCCTTGACCTGATTGTGCCACGCTGCTTAAAGTAGCAAGACCAGAGCCAGAAGCGATACTCACTGCCAACACTGGAGCAAGCAAACCAAGTACAACAGAAGTTACCATCATGTCTACGTTGTTTGGGCCAGCCAAAACGATCGCCATTGATGATAAACCAGAAATCAGACTAAAGCAAATCTTGCAGAAACCTAACGTCAGGTAAGAAACACCCCAGGTAACTAAAGGCTTAGTACCTACCGGAAACATAGACAGTGCCAAAAACACTGGCCCAATTAAAGCCGTAACTAACATCATCACCTCAATAATGTACAAGAACGCTCCTCTAAAGCTCAAGATCACTGCTCTAAAAGGAGCAGTATCTGCAAAGCTGTGGATATTCCCAATGTCTGTGATTTTATCTGTAAGGTTCCCGCCTTTTAGCTGATTCAGCTTACTCAAATCAAACCGATTCTTAGTATAGTTGTTAGTGTAATCTTTCCAATCATTTATTTCTTTCTGCCATTGAGCCGCATCCGCGTTTACCTGACTTGGCCACAGCTTGGTACCAGCAAGACTAAAAGCTTTAGAAACTAAACCTTTGTTGGTCATACATTCTTCAAACTTCTGAAACTCCGTGACCGATTGGCACGCTGCAACCTGACCATCGGTAAACGAAATCAGCGTATCAAAAGTTTTTAGTATATCGGTAGAAGATTTTAGGCTCATCTCCACATCAATTATTCTGTTGAGAGAAGCATTAAAGCCATTCATTGCGTCTCTGGCTCCCATGGTTAACTCTCTCATGTTTTTACCGCCGTTAGATAGCATTATTACTAACAGTAACGGATACACCATCTCACTGGCAATTGGTTTGAGACCACCTTCCTGTAAGGCTGCATAAAGCCTAAAACACCAAAAACCCACCGCAAAAACCCCTATCAACAAACCCAAAAGGCACATTGTTCGGTACATAGCACCTTCCATCGATACTTTCCAGAGTTTATTGAGCGCCGCTGGGATTTCGGTATCTTGAGCATCATTAGTCAACGTGAATATTATTTGATCTAACAAGCCCGCACCAGGATCTGTCGTTACAGGTGCCGCATCTGATGGACCGAGCAAGGTAACACCTGGAATACTTTGTCCTAGTAACACTTGGGGCATGAACATCGGAACTCTCCTTTAAAAATAATGTTTGAATGAATAAGCTGGACTACTGACCAATTCTGTATTTGCGGCTCATTTCCTGCATGTTAGCGATCATTCGTTCTTGTGCCCTCAAGATCCTCTCTTGAGTTTCACCCTGTATTCTGCCCTCAGTGTTAGCATTGGCCTGATTGGCCACCGCCAACTGGGTTTTAATCGCCTGCAAATTGTTATTCTGCAAAGCCAACAATCGCAGTTGTGCAGCATTAATCGCAGCCTGACTGCTATTTTGGTTAGCCAAAATCTTCAGCACATCCTGAGAAGAAGAAGCACTTTCAGCCTCATCAGCTTTTCCAGCAGAAGTACTGGCAGCCTCTGTAGATTCTTGTACCAAATTGCTGATCTCTTCTAGGTTCTTGCGATCGGCCTCTTGCGCCTCCTTGCTCAAAGTCATCTCAGCGGCTGTCGATGCTGATGCCCGTGCCGCTTGGCTTTGACTAGGTATTACCGATGGAGTTGCCGATGCTTTTTCTTTTGTATCGATCGCCTGCTGAGTCTCTGATGGAGCCAAAATATTTAACACCCCTTTGATCTTATTAATGTCAGCATTAGATATATTCGTAAACTGCTGAATCTGCGGCAGAAAAATCGTTGCAATTTGATTGATCTCTCCTAAAATTTTGCTAATCGCCGGATTACTTTTAATACTGTACAGAAAAGAATCAGCCTGCTTCTTAACATCACTAATCGTCTTTAAAATATCGATCGCCTTAGCCTGAGAGGCCGTACCGCCCAGAATTAACGTCGTGATTAAAGCTACTCCCAAAAGGCGCGACTTAGCTTTAGTAGATTTCTTTTTGGTGTTTTTTTTCATAATTATTGCTCTAAATTATTTAATGTCTTTGCACTATTAGATGGATTGATCAGGTGAATCGATCGAATCAGAATTTTTAACTACAAAATCTTGGTCATCTCCACAATCATCCTCAACTGCAAAATCTTGGTCATCGACCAAATCATCGCTAATATCCAATGTCGTATCATCAGATAGCGATTCATCCTTTGCTGGCACCACGCCCGCTGGTAAATTAAAAGGCCGACTCTCGCGCAGCGCAGAACATAACTCCTCAGAAAAAGCCATTAGACCCTTATAAGGATCACCATAGTGAGCCATATAAGCCCGTCGAGCTGCCGCCTCATGGGGGTTATTGGCTACTACCGCCAACAAAATTGGTGGACTGTAGTAACGCACAAAAGTCTGAGTCCCCGCCTCATCTAACAGCCATTTAGAATACATTTCTTCTTTGGCTGGATAGAAATTTTTGCCCGCATTACGCGCCACAATATCCGGGTCGAGCTTCAAAATATTTACAAAACTCTCTTGAGCTACCGGCTGAATGCGACCAATTAAGCGCGTAGATAAGTTCTGGATAATCTTCGGCCCAGCCTTAGAAGTAGCTAGAGTATTGGGATCTTGAGCCGCTAATAGTACTCTAATACCAGCCTTTGCGCCGTTGGCAGTTAACCTAGCGATCAACTGACCAATTTCTTGCCACTCCAGCAAAATCGAAAATTCATCGATAAAAAAGATACTTTCGGGATAGCTTAAAGTTCTTCTTAATGCCGCTGAATAGGCCGCTAACGCCAAGATTGCCGCATCATCACCATCGTTCAATCCGCGCAGGGCAAACACCAATAGCTTATTATCAGTATCAAAAGTCGAAGGCTGAGAAATGGCCTTACCCACCCGTGAATTAATCCAGAACTGTAGCTGTCGCTTGATCTGGTTAATTGCCTGCTCGGTGTTATCGTCATCCAACACTTGGCTCGGTAAGCCTTCTAGACCGTGTGTTTCAAAAAACTCCAAAAAAGTTACTAAAGTTGGTGTGGCATTCCAAGCAGGGGTGTTTCTGCCCGATAACCTGGCTAACTCATAGCGCGACAAGATCTCTGGTCGCTCGAAAAATCGATCGAGCGCAGGTACCAACACCGATCGAATAGCCTGTTTGAGCATCCGATCGGCAGTAGTTTGTGCTTCCCCAGACCCAAACACCATAATCATCAGCGCCGTCGCCAAAAACTCTTTGTAATCTACCATCCGCTCTGCCCGCTCCTTTTCAGAAAAAGACGACAGATCAGGAATTTCTAACAAATTATTAGCTTCTTTACCAATATCGAAATAGGCTCCGCCCACATAGTTAGTAAAATCTTTAAAAGTGGAGGCCGCATCCGAAGGCGGAAAATCCATGATAATAACCGGAATATCTTGCGCCAAAGCAGGCACCAACATCCCAGCGACCAACACCGACTTACCCGCACGCGTAGTGGCAAACAAGCCAATGTTGCGATGCTGTTTGTAAAGATCTAAATGTAGCGGTACCCCACCTTCATCAGTGACTAGTTCCAGACCCTCTTTATCTAACGGAATTGGCTGTACCAAAGACATAAACCCTGGAGCTTCACCGGTAAGATAAATCAGACGGCGATCGAAGGGAGCCGCCAGCATTTTTTCCCAAGTAGTGGGCAGAGTTTGTAGCCACATCTTCCAGGCATACTCATTTTCGCGATCGACCCAGGCCGGACGGCGGAAGCAGTTTTGTAAATAGCGACAGGCCGAATCTAGATCATTTAAAGTAGAGCGATGTACTACCATCATCACAGCTACCTGTAATGGTAAGGAACCCTCATATAGAGCCTCCTGAGCGGCGATCGACTTCCGTTGACGAATAGAAGCCCCCACATCAATGTTGGCATGTTTGGCCGAGTCGTTTTGAGCGGCGATCGACTGACGCATTACCCGGCTCATATTTTCTTTAATAATTGCATCATTTGCCCGTGTCAACTGGCAAAAACATTCGGTGTCATACACCGCATCCCGCGCAAAGATTTCCCACAGATAGCGCAGCTCAGATTCTTTATCGGCCCAGCCACCGGGCTTATCGATAAACACCACCGGCGCGGCATATTTACCTTTAATATGAATAAATGATCGATCGGCAAAAGGCACCCGGTCTTGACTCGGAAACAAATGGCTGGTCAAATGCACATCTGAATGCACAACTTCTGAAATTTGTTCACCATCAAACACCGTAAGCTGAGGAATTTGCGGGGCTTCATCGGCATTAAAGCGCTCCCACAAAGCCGACCAAAGCTGCTGCTCGGTCATCGGCTCCACGGCTAAGCCCATTTTATTGGACAACAACTGCTCCCACTGAATAAAGCCATCAGTAAAAGCCCTGTTCATCATCTCTTCGTATTCAGCCCTCTGGATCGCTCCGGCGGTTCCGGCAAACTTAGTCCAGTAGCTTTCGCCATAGGCCAAGATCTTTTCGATCCAGTCATTGGCGTTAATTGAGGCAGCATCGATCGTATAGGTTACATAAAACCGTAGTGACTTTGGTTTTCGTAGTCCTCTTTTCGATAGCTGAGCCGTTCTTTTTTTCTCGGCTAACAGCAAAAATTGTAGACGAGGATTAGTAGTTTTCATCACCAGCTCCGAGAGCTGTCGCTGGCGAGATTCATCGCTCGAAAAAGAGCTAAAGTGAATAGTAAACTTCTCTCCCGGCAACAAATCTTTCAGGCCGCTCTCGATTCCATCAAAGATGGGATCTACTTGGCTTTCTCGCAGAGTGCTGTGTACACCCTTAGTTTCAAACCCAAAGACAAACTGAAAGCTCTCGGTTTTGTCGTTGCCCCGTCGCAACAAATAAGCCGCCGCTGCTCGGCCACGCATCTGAAATTTGACAATGGCCTCGCAGGGGATTTCGTTCTCAAAAGGCAAGAGCTTGAGTTTTTCTTTGCCATTATCTACGGTTTTTGGCTTTTGTTTGACGAGCAGTTTCATAGTAAAAACTAATGTGGGTTAGGGAGCTTTATGGTTTGAGTCGATCGATGGTTTTGCTGGAGGCGATCGGTCGATAGCGTTCGTGGCCTCGGCTCCACCGTTGAGGTGGAGACATGAATTTAGATAAAAATTTGTAGGGTTTTTGGCCAGCTAAAATTGTCCAACTCACACAGCCCCAGACAGTTAGCCCCACTGTCCATTGCCAATCTAAAACAAAAACACTACGAGTAAAAATGATCACTGTTAACAAAATGCCACCCCAAGGTAACAATAAGTCAGCAGGAATTGGGCCAATGCTGGGACGAGATCCCAGCATTTGATTAATTTGCCGGAACTTAGACATAGGTTAAGGTGTAGGTGTAGAAGTAGTTCCAGTAATTGCCCCTACTAAAACATCCCCCAGGGTACCAGCTAGTACTACAAAGAAAGGTGTTTTGGCTAAGTCTTTCCACTCTTCGCCTTGGCGTACAGCCTGAAATACTTGCACAATTCCAAACAGCACATACATCACAAACAACATGCGTAGCGTGTTCATGACCAAATCCACAGCCTTAGTCACGCTGGCACCGGTACCTGCGAAGTTAGCTTTCACAAAGGTTTGAGCATTATTGAAAAACTGGGCATGAGAAGGCTCTACAAAAGCCAAGCCCAAGATAACGCCAGAAAACAATCCCAACACTACACCAGTAAACATCACAATATTTAGTTTGTGAGTCTGAAAAATATCTCGATACTGATGTTGGAGTTTCCAGATCATTACTGGGTTGGAGTAAATGCAGCTAGCAAATAGCATCAAGGCTAAAAAGCCTTTGCCACCAAACAGACAAACGATCGCACCAATCAAATAAATTACTGACATCAAAGGGGTCTGAAGAATCTGCTGAATTTGGTTGGTGATACTGGCAACAGAGTAGTTGGCAACAGAGCGACGGGCAGGTGGTTTTAACATTGTGTTTCAGGCGGTTAGATTAAGGAATTAAGCTGATAACTCATGATCGCTGTTGCAGATAAAAAATACATAGTTGGAATATCTCAGTATTTAGCGATTCGTGAACCAGCATCACAATAATATCAACCCGCTTTTCTGGTTGGCTAGATGCCGAAGATTGGTTCAGGCATCTAGCTGAAATTATCCAATGTACAGACATTCTGGCTGTTTGCTAGATAATGAGTCGGCCAAACACTTTTCAGCCCCAACACCCCAATGCTATTTTTTAACGGAGAAATATTACAGAGTTTTGCTGCTTGGCTATGTGTCATATAGCTGATCAGTAATTGCACTGAGATAGATTGAATCTTTCATGCGATCAGGTCATTTGATCGATCGACTTGTTTCTATGAACCACGGCATTTTGATAAATAGTCGCCAAAACACCTCTGGTCGTGCTAACTTGAATGCAGATTTTTGGTTTTCTTGACCATGCTTGGCATCAAACACCACATTCAAATTTTTGTTCTCCAGCACAGCGAGACTCGGCGACGAACCTAGAATCGCAGCGGATTTTGATTGCCCCCATTTCAAACAACCTGGGTAATTTCGAGACTGCGGTTCTTTTTGATTTTGTATCGATTTTACTTCCAACCGTTTAGTCTCCCCACATCAATTGGGTAGTATGAGCCTAGATGGATCTGGTGAAGAGTAAAAGCGGCAAGAAATCTATCTACACCCCAACTTTAGGAGTAATACCTTGATTTCTACATTAATTCAGCAGTTATTTATGTCTCCAGAAAAATCTGCCGAGACACCTTTTGACCAGCAAGAGTTCGATCGGCAGGTAATGACCACCTATGGCCGGTTTGACCTAGCATTAGTCAAAGGCAGCGGCTGCCAAGTTTGGGACGACCAAGGCAAAGAATATCTAGATTTCGTGGCCGGAATTGCCACCTGTACCCTGGGTCATGCCCATCCGGCAATGGTGATGGCTGCCACCCAGCAAATGCAGCAGCTTACCCATGTTTCTAACCTTTATTACATTCCCGTGCAGGGGGCACTAGCCAAATGGTTAGTAGAGCATTCCTGCGCCGATCGGGTGTTTTTCTGTAACTCGGGTGCCGAAGCCAACGAGGGAGCTATTAAGCTAGCGCGCAAATATGGCCACACCCGGCTAGGGATCAGCGACCCAGTAATTATCACCGCTGAAGCTAGCTTCCATGGCCGGACAATGGCCACCATTACCGCCACCGGCCAGCCCAAATACCAAAAGAACTTCAGCCCCCTAGTCCCCGGATTCCACTACGTCCCATACAACGACCTGGAGGCCATGAAAGCTGCCCTAACCAAACTATCTGGCAGAGTCGCCGCCATTATGCTAGAGCCTTTACAGGGTGAAGGCGGCGTGAATCCTGGACAAAAAGAATACTTTCAACAAGTGCGGCAGCTCTGTGATCAAAATCGGATTCTTTTAATGCTAGATGAAGTGCAAACTGGCATGGCCAGAACCGGGAAATATTGGGGCTATGAAAATCTGGGCATTGAACCAGATGTGTTTACCAGTGCTAAAGGTTTGGGCGGTGGAGTGCCGATCGGTGCCCTACTCTGTAAAGAATCTTGTAACGTCTTTCAACCCGGAGATCATGCTAGTACCTTTGGTGGCAACCCCTTGGCCTGTGCTGTGGCCTTGAGCGTTTGTCAAACCGTCGAATGCAAAAACCTGCTAGATAACGCGGCTACTCAGGGCGATCGGTTACGCGCTGGATTACAGGCTCTAGTAACAAAATATCCTGAACATCTGCTGGAAGTGCGGGGCTGGGGACTGATTGATGGTTTGGAGCTGCAAGCTGATAGTGCGATCGCTGCTGGTGACGTGGTGAAAGCAGCTATGGCTCAGGGCCTGCTTTTAGTGCCAGCCGGACCAAAAGTGGTGCGGTTTGTACCGCCTTTGATTGTGACCACAGAGGAAATCGATCGGGCCTTACTACTAGTGGATACCGCTCTGACCATGCTTACTCAAAGCTAACAATCTAGACCTCGTAACAGTTGTGTTAATCTGTATCTATCGGAAGCTTCGCATCCCTCAATGGATTGTTTACTATACAAATAATCCATTGATACCCAATAAACACTAACCCGCCATGTCAGACTCTTCTCCTTTGCCCGTGGGGACGATCCTTGAAAACAACTACAAAATCATTAGCGAGTTAGGCCAAGGTGGCTTCGCCCGCACTTACTTAGCTGCTAACCTGCGGCGTTTTAATGAAAACTGTGTGCTGAAACAGTTTGCGCCCCAAATGGGAGCTAATGTGGCGAAGGCCAGTGAGTTGTTTGAGCGAGAAGCGAACGTGATGTACAACCTTGATCACGACCAAATTCCCCGCTTTCGGGAGCAGTTCAAAGCCCGCACCACTGCTGGTGAGTTTTTGTTTATTGTCCAAGATTATGTAGATGGCGATAACTATTCTGAGATGATCGATCGGCGAGATAAGTTATTTTCAGAAAAAGAAGCCTGCGAATTTTTGCAGCGAATTTTGCCAGTACTGGACTATATCCATTCCTTAGATGTAATTCATCGTGATATTTCCCCTGATAATATTATTTGTCGTAAAGCTGATGGTAAACCAGTTTTAATCGACTTTGGGGCGGTGCGCGAGGCCGCTGCTAAATATAGCCAGGCCTCGGCTACCGTAATTGGTAAAGTCGGCTATGCCCCCGAAGAACAAATGCGTCGTGGTCAGGTATCGCCCAGTAGTGATCTATATGCCTTAGCCGCCACTACTCTAACTTTGCTAACTGGCGAACAGCCAGAAAAACTATATAACACTCAACTAGCTACTTGGGACTGGGGCAGGCACGTTAAGCTGAGTGGAAGTATGAACAAACTTTTAAAAAAAATGTTGTCATACCGTCCAGATAAACGTTATCCTTCGGCAGCAGCAGTGATGGCGGCGCTGCCAAATGCTAAACATCTCAGTAAACAGTCAATGCCTACGGCAATAAGAGTCAGAAATAAGACTCAAAATAATCTGCTGTCTAAAATGAAGACTATGGTAGTCTCGCCCCGTGGTAGCAGCAAAGCGAAAATCACCCGACCACCAACTGCCGTCGCCACTGAATGGAAAAAGCCAGCTCGGGGAACATTCAAGTTTTTTACGGTGCTGTTTTTGGGTATTTGGGGAGCAACTGCTGGCTGGCAGTGGGGTGTAAGTCAATGGAAAGCAGCCAGCAATTCATTTGACCCCGGCAAAATAATTAATGACACTTTGGCTCAATCACCATTAAAGTCTTGGACAGATACTTTGCCGAAATCTTGGGGTTCGGTGCAATCAGCAACCGAGGCCGTTGCTAGTGTGTTAACCAACGGTGCTGTAGATGATCAGAAAATCTTAGATAAGCGAGTGGCTGTGCAGAAAAAATTGCGGGATACAGGAAAACCTACTGATAAATTTTATAAGAAAGTCGATCGGGCTTTTTATGAGAAGCACCCGGAGTTGAATAAACGAGAGCTGAGACCGATCGCTGAGGATAGTAAGCTGCGCTATGAATGGTGGTCTTTAGCCGATCAGATGTTGAATTAACAGATCTTTGGAGAGTTGGGGGTAAGAGTGCAAATAAAATTTATTGATGGGGTTGAGCATCGAGTATTTGGGTGAGAGCCATGGCTGTCCAGTTAACATCAGCTTCAGTGGTTTGGTGGCCGAGGGTGAGACGGATGCCGCTGGCGGCGGTGATTTCGCTGTATCCCATGGCTAATAAGACGGGGCTGGGGGCGGTTTTGCCGCTGTGGCAAGCGGAACCAGCGCCGATGCCGATGCCAGCAAGGTTCATGGCGCGCACGATCGACCTGCCAGAATATTTGGTGGTAAAGCTGAGGTGATGGGGTAAACGCTGGGTCGGATGACCGCTGAGCTGTAGATCTGGGCGTTGTTGGAGGAGATTTAGTAATCGATCGCGCAGTTTTTGCAGGCGAGGCATTTCTACCGATAATTCAGATTTTGACAATTGTGCTGCTACCCCAAACCCAGCAATTTGGGCTGTAGCTTGGGTGCCCGATCGCAGTCCATTCTCCTGTCCCCCACCCCGCAACAAAGGCAAAAGCTGTAATTGGTCACTCACATACAACGCTCCTACCCCACCTCCGCCATAGAGCTTGTGGGCAGACATGGAGAGTAAATTAAGTCCTAAATTGGGGGCATCGATCGCCACTCTGCCCGCTGCTTGCACAGCATCGGTATGGAAAGGCACTTGGGCTTGCTGACAGATTGCGGCTAATTCGGCGATCGGCTGGATTGTTCCTACTTCGCTCTGACCATAAATTATTGATACTAAAGCAGTGTTAGGCTGCAAAGCCATCACCAAATCTTGAGGATTAATCATGCCATTAGAATCTACTGGCAACATGGTGATCTGCCACCCCTGTTTTTCTAGCCACAGCGCAGGCTGAGTGATGGCGGCATGTTCGACACTAGAAATAATCAGATGCTGAGGTTGAGGATATTGCTGAGCAATCCCCATAATTGCCAAGTTATTAGCTTCAGTGCCACTGGCCATAAAAACTATATTGTGAGGCTGTGCCCCAATTAAATCGGCAACTTGGGCACGGGCAGTCTCCAAAATTATCGATCCTCGTTCACCCCATTGGTGCAAGCTGCTAGGGTTGCCCCATTGCTCGGTCAAAACTACCTGGATGGCAGAGATCGCTTCAATGCGAGTAGGGGTGGTGGCGCTGTAATCTAAATAAATCTGCATGTAGCACTAACCGGACATTCCCCTCATTATCTAGTTCTGGTAGCTAAACAGCAAATCTTTGACTCAGTAAAAATTCGGCGATCGGCAGATCCATTGGAGTGGTCACTTTTAAATTACTCTCTTCTCCCATCACAATTTTCACCGGCAAGCCACAGCGTTCAAACAAAGCCGCATCATCTGTGACCTCCCAATCTAGCTCTCGACCCCGATCATGGCAGTCTTTTAAAAGCTGGGTACGAAACCCCTGGGGAGTTTGGGCGGCCCATAGATTAGCTCGATCGGGGGTATTCGTAACAGTCTTGTTGTGATCCACAATTTTGATGGTGTCTTTGACTGGCACCGCCGCCACCAGTCCATCACAATCTTGCAAAGCCGCTGCACAGCGATCGAACAAGTCTGGCTGAGCCAAGCAACGAGCACCGTCATGAATCAACACATGGCTAGCATTTAAAGGCAAAGCTTGTAGCCCGTTATATACCGATTCTTGGCGACTGGCTCCGCCGGTCACGATTTCGATATGCTTGCTGAGATCGAGCTGGCTCAGCAAATTGGCAATAAAATCTTGATCGGCTGGCTGGGCAATGATCCCAATCCAATCGATCGAACTGGCAGCATCGGCTGCCAATAAAGTCCAGGCTAAAATCGGCTTGCCCAAAACAGTCAAGAACAACTTATTGCGATCGCTGCCCATTCTTTTGCCCATTCCGGCTGCTGGAATCAATAGATACATGTTATTCAGTAGCCGCTGCGGCGTTCACCGTCATCAGCTTGACAGCAGGCTTGACCGGGCGTTTCTCTTCCTTTTTCTCGAAGACAACTTCGCAACTCCAATCTACCTCAGACCAGCGATAGATTTGCTCTAAGCCTTCATCAGCCTGAAGATTGAGCAAACTGCTGCGATCGGTCTCTAAAAACTCGCCGGTATCCACGTCCATCAACACGGTGTTGAGGAGCTTGAAGTGCTGTTTGACTTTGACTTTGCGACCATCAGCAATGCTGTAGACTTTACTTTCGTAAAACTTCTGGACATAGCCGCCTTCTCGTGCCCATTGATTAGCACTACCAGTTTTCACCCACTGCTTGGTGCCGTTAGCAAAATAAACAACCACGAGTCTTGGTCGCTCTAAACTTTTCTGTTCGCCCATGGAAATATCTCGGAAACTTGTTTCTATATTACCTCAACGTTTGCGAACCTACGCAAGCAGAATTACTTAACTATTTTGGGCTATTTTAGCTGCTAGTTGGCGGTACCTAATTGGTCTGGTAGAATTGGCGGAAGTCTTGAGGGTTTAAATCAGTGCTTGCAGCAGTTCTCCATGGTCGTGAAGACCTCCGCCTTACCGAAGTAGATGAACCGATCGCCGCAGCGGGGGAAGTAATTGTTAAGGTGGGTGCGGCAACCACTTGTGGCACAGATTTAAAGGTGTGGCGACGGGGTGGCCATGCCAAAATGCTCAAGCCGCCAACGTTGTTTGGTCATGAGGGGGCGGGGGTGATTGCGGCGATCGGCGAAGGAATTACCGACTGGCAGGTGGGCGATCGGGTGGTGGCCAATAATTCGGCTCCCTGTGGTCAGTGTTTTTTCTGTGAGCGTCAAGAGTTTTCGCTTTGCCCTAATTTGACCTGGAATAATGGCACTTTTGCGGAGTATCTAAAAATCCCCGCCCAAATTGTTAAACACAATATGTTGCACATTCCGATGGAGGTGCCGGACGAACTGGCGGCAATGACGGAGCCTTTGGCCTGTGTGCTGCATGGGGTGGCTAGGAGTAATGCTAAGCCGATTGATCGGGTGGTAGTGATTGGAGATGGGGCGATCGGGTTAATGTTTGTGGCGGTGCTAGCGCAGCGCTGTGCAGAAGTCTGGCTGTTTGGTGGCAATGCCGATCGATTAAAGGTCGGTCAAAAGCTAGGAGCGAAGCGTGTTTGGAATTATCACGAAATTACTGATATTCCTAGTACAGTCAAAGGTCTCACCAATGGCTGGGGGGCAGATATTGTGATCGAAGCTACGGGGGTGCCGACGGTGTGGGAAGCAGCGATCGCCTGTGGTCGTCCTGGTTCCACGATCAATTTATTCGGCGGTTGCCCAAAGGAAACAACGATTACGGTGCAAACTGAGCAGTTACATTACAGTGAGCTGACGTTGAAAGGGGTGTTTCACAATACTCCCCAGTATGTGCGGGAGGCTTTAGATTTGATTGCTTTGGGTTCTGTAGAGTGGAATTTGTTGGTGAGCGATCGTCGTCCCCTAAAAGATCTTGGCCAAGTCTTTGATGATATGCTCCACCGTCGCGTCATTAAGGTAGCCATGCAGCCATAAAGAACCCCCTCAGGTGGTTTTACACGCCCACTTTAGCCATGGCTGTTTTGATTAATTGGAAAAAATATGGTTCCTTGACGTTAACTTCTTTCATTTCTTGGGCGGGGGTTGCTAATACTGCTGTTTTTTGGCCTTTGATGGCTGTCAAGGTATGACCGCTGTTATTCCAGATTTTTAGGGCTTGGCCATCGGGTGATAATTCGCACTGATATTCTCGTTCCTGAAAGCTAAAGCTACAGGAGACCATTGCCATCGACTGACTTACTGCACGAGCACTCACCAATTCAATTTCGATGTTGCTCTGGCCATTCCATTTGTTTTCGTGCAATTTGTAGGCAATATCCACTCGATCGGGCAAAGGATAATATTCTGCCCAACGCCAGCCAACTCCCTTAATGCCTTTAGGAAAACCAGGACTATTAATAGTTACTTTTAAATGACTTTCATCTTTACCGATAATTCGCTGCTCCGCAATTTGCACATTTGCTGACCAAAACACCGGCTCAGGATTGCCCATACCGCAGGGTTGCACTGCATCAATTTGTTCATAAGTATATCGATCGATCTCACCCAACTCGGCCTGAACATCAACTTTCACCAAAGTTCTTAAATGCTCTGGCTCCAAACATTTATGGGCAAAAGTTCTCATTCGCTGCTGCAACTCTGGCAAATTGTCGCTATCCATCGAAAAACCACCGGCTGCGGGGTGTCCACCGTATTTCAGCAATAAATCATGGCAGAATTCTAACGATTCGAAGATGTTGAATTCTGGGATACTGCGGGCTGAACCACGAATATGTTGCTCATTTTCATAAGTGCCAATAAATACTGGCACTCCATAACGTTCGACTAAGCGCGAAGCTACAATACCAATTACTCCATGATGCCAGCCTTCGGCGACTACAACTAATACTCGATCGAGCAAGTATTGCCGCTCCATTGATTCCACTATGCCGATCGCTTCTTCTTCGATTTGGGCACAGAGTTCTTGCCGCTGGCGATTGGTGGCTTCGCATTCTTGAGCGCGTTCTTGGGCAACGTCAGGATCTGTAGTGGTTAGTAGTTCAATGACTGTTTGTGGATCGCCGATCCGACCGATCGCGTTGATTCTGGGGCCGAGTTTAAAGCCAATATCTTCTGGCTTCATTTGCTTATTATCTCCAGCACCCGAGGCGGCGATCAGGGCTTGGACTCCCAAAATTTGGGATTTGGCTAAGAGTTTGAGTCCTTGGCGTACCAAAGTACGGTTGATACCGGTAAGGGCTGCGAGATCGGCGATCGTCCCCAGAGTAAATAGCTCTAGCATTTGGGGAGCAAGGCTGGCGGTTCGATCGCTATCAATTCGTTCGATGAGTTCGATCGCTAGTAAATAAGCGACTCCGACTCCGGCAATGCTGTAGTAAACCGAGTCGGTGGGAATCAGTTTAGGGTTCAAGATGGCATGAGCTGGTGGCAGTTTAGGAGGCAGATCGTGGTGATCGGTGATGATTACTTTTAAGCCCAGGTTGACGGCGTGTTCGATCGCGTCGTAAGCCGAGATGCCATTATCGACGGTCATTACTAACTCGATGCCGTCAGCATGGAATTTTTCTACAATTCTTTTATTAATGCCGTAACCGTCGCTCATGCGGCTAGGAATTTCATATTGGACGTTGCCACCCAGCTCTTGTAATGCGCGAATCAACAGAGCAGTGCTGGTCATCCCATCAGCATCGTAGTCACCGCAGATGGCGATTTTGGAGCCTTGGGCGATCGCGGCCACCAGTAAATCTACGCTGGTTTTGAGGTCGCGGAAATCGATCAAGGGTGAGGGCAAGTCTTGGCCGCGCCCGTGAACGTAATGTTCTACTTGGGTAGCTGAAAAAATGCCCCGATTGATCAGGACTTGGGCGATGAGTAAGGAAGTGGGGCTGCCTGGGATGATTTCGACCGATCGAGCCAAATCCATGGCCGTGTCAAGGTCAGCAGGGGCAATTTGCCAGCGATGGGAGGGCAGGGTGACAGACATGTTCAATCTTAGATATCACCAGCAGAATATAGCATTTCTCCATGCTCCATGACATACTTCAAGGGAATTTTAGGATTATTGATATCTTTACCACCACTGCTATGCCACTTCTCTTCCCATTTAGCATAGTAATATTCCAAATCTGTTGGAGCTAGCTTATAAATAGAAAGCAAACTAATTCCTCTATAAACAGCAAAAACCCAGTCTACCCGACGATATTTTGCAATGATTTTAGGATTAATATGGTGGTGGGTAGAAAAACTCTTCGTTAAAGCTATATTCACAGACTTCAGCTCAAATTCATTACCATCAGCATCTTTAGCGTCATTTCCCTCTCGACCTGGTAATACCTCTAAACCAGTTACCAACAGTACCTGAAGTATTTTCCCGCCATTATCCTGGAAAATATCATTAATGCCATGCCGTGATGCCAAATCTTGATATTGCTGAATATATGGAAAGAGGCTTTCAAGAATTGCCTTATCTGGATGAGAAATCATTCTATTGTTTTTGTTAGTAAATCGGTAATCTCAACGTCTAAAGCTTTTGCCAACCGCTCCATGTTATCGATCGATATATTTCGTTCACAGCGTTCAACAGAACCTACATACGTGCGATGTAAACCCGCTAAATCAGCAAGCTCCTCTTGTGACAAATCCTGATCGTGTCGAATCTGTCGCAGCCTCTGACTAAATACCTTTCTGGCGTTACACAAAATATTTTTAGAAGTTGACATAGCCTCTATAATGAGCAAATGATGACTATGGGTCTACAGACTATAAGTAGCTTTTGGAGAAGACATGTCCCCGCAAAAAACAAAATTCCCAATAAACATGGAAAAAATGGGAAAATCTGCAACCTATCAAACTAGCTTAGGGGCAGCATTTTTGGGCGACTCTCTGCAACTTTTAGAAAAAATCCCTGACAATAGTATTAACTTAGTCTTTACCAGTCCTCCATTTGCGCTGCAACGAGAGAAGGAATATGGCAATCAAGAACAAAGTAATTACGTTGAATGGCTGGCACAATTCGCCAAAATTGTCTATCGAAAGTTAAAAGATGATGGGAGTTTTGTACTAGATATCGGAGGAGCGTATGAAAAGGGTAAACCTGTTAGGAGTCTGTATAATTTCCGAGTTCCTATCTATTTTTGTGATGAAATTGGATTTTTCTTAGCTGAAGATTTTTACTGGTTTAACCCATCAAAGTTACCTAGCCCAATTGAATGGGTGAATAAAAGAAAAATTAGAGCAAAGGATTCTGTGAATACTGTCTGGTGGTTTAGTAAGACGGAGTTTCCTAAGTCAGATGTGACCAAAGTTTTAACTGAATATAGTGCCAGGATGAAAAAGTTGCTAGAAGATCCTGAGAAATTCTATGATGCAAAAAAGCGCCCATCTGGACACGATATCAGTAAAGCATTTGCAAAAGATAATGGCGGAGCAATTCCTTCTAACCTTTTACAGATACCAAATACCGATTCAAACGGCCAGTATTTGCGAGGCTGTAAAAGTTTGGAACTGAAAGCACATCCAGCTCGTTTTCCTAGCAAGCTGCCAGAATTTTTTATCCGTTTTTTAACAGAACCAGGAGATCTGGTTGTTGATATTTTTGCTGGTTCTAACACTACCGGATTTGTAGCTGAGGCTGAAGGTCGCCACTGGTTAGCCTTTGAAAACGAATTACAATATCTAGCAACATCTTCTTTTCGTTTTATGGACGAAGATTCTTCTGATAGTAATTTAAATATCGCTTATCAAAAAATCATGATGCAAGAGTCAATTGAGCTGCTCCCAAATATTCGACAGTTAACATTACTTGAGCAAGCTAGCGTATATCAAGCTTCAGGACAAAGCTCCAAAAAAAGGGAAATCTAAAATCTTAGTCATCTTTGGGGGTAATGAAGTCAGTGAGTGACTTTTTCCAGGTATTTAATCGATCAGCAGGTTCTTTATTTTCCTTTGTACCCGATCGACGATTTTCCCTCGGTTCATCATCATCTTCACGATGATTTTGGCCTTTGACTCTATCAATCAACATCGCCGCCTGTTGCTTCGCCGTATTACCAATTCCACTGATTCGGGACTCAATGCCACTAGTGATTGCACTCATGCGATCATTAATCATTCGTCCCACAATTCTTTCTACCTCAGCCTCCGTCATGCCACTATAAGCCACCAAACTACTTTCAGTCTGTGGAGCTGTGGGAATCGGAGAACGAGTAGATTGATTAGCCAAAACAGAAGCCCCCATTTTACCCACATCCATCAGCTTCCAAGTCAACGGCACCGTCGGCAACATTTTTACTAAAGCCGGTTGTAGTAGGTTGAAACTAGCTGCATCGTATTCTTTGGGCAAATCGAAACACAGATTTATGGAGCTGGTGCGATCGAACGGTATTTTCTTTAAAGGATTCGGCACCAGCCAAGCATTATCGGGAGCAGCAGCCAAAGGTAATAGCCAATAGTTGCCTCGGGTCATCCGCTCAAAAGTCACTGGACTATCGGCATGGTCATAGCTGGTGGCCGTGATGGTGACATCGATCGCATAAGCACTAAACAAATTTGGTACATCGTTGTAGATGGCAATAAACTTCTCAACAGGAATGCTCAACCGCTCTACTTCGGCCATTACTGCCGGATCAAAGACTTCCTTGGTGCGCTGCAAATTCACCGGTAGCTCACCGCGCTGGAGAGATTCGATGAGTCGATCGAGATGTGCCTCGATTTCTTGAAGGTGCTGGGCGTTGTTGTTTGGCATATTCCCTCGGTGTTGACCAATTCTGATCATTCTACCTAAAAAGCCACATTCACAAAGGCTTCGTCGATCGAGAGTCATTTCATAGATCTGACCTTTCACATACTCGTGGCGAAATTCTTGTTGGCCTTCCCAATCTAAATATTCTGCCGGGGTCAATTGTGAATAATCATCTGTAACAGCTATCATGACCTTATCCCCGGATATTTACAGAAATGGAAAAATCTCTCCTCGTAAGCCTTTTTGCAAAAAGGGGTGGTGGGGTGCCAAGCTATTTGTGAGTGAGGGAATCTGAAGAATTTTGAAGACCCTTGGCGGCTCCGAGGGAGCTATGTCAACTTAAGTAAACCATCGTTTTAGGATGCTGACCATGGATGAGCAAAGACAGCAGGCTTATATGGAGCTAGTTCAGGTGTTGTTACAGTGTGAGCAGGGTCAAGAAGAGGCGATGTTGGCGGCTCAGCCGGAACTAGTGGATGAGGGCTTGGTGCTGACAGCTTTGGCTTTTGCCCAGATGGTGGGTAAGCAGCAGGAAGAGGGGGCACAGGTAGCGGCACAGTGGCTGATGGACTTTGCAGCGGATTTAGCTGAAAAATTGGGGATGTCGTTACCGTTGGTAGATGACGAGACGGAGGAAATGGGTCAAGAGGACTTAGACTTTCTGAATTTGCTGATGAAAGCCGAGATGGAAGATGTGCAGCAAGTGCCCCAGCTATTTGCTCAAAATCTTCAACGATTGCAGCCCAGTTTGGGAAGAATGATGATATGGCTAGTGGAACAAGGGTTAAAGCAGGGCGACTCAAAAACTGCAGAAGCTTGTGCAAGATTGATCGGGAATATCGTTATCAAGTTATCAGAGTTTCAATTGGGGAATCGTAGTCAGAACATAGAAATTGTGCTGGCAGGTTATGCAGCGGTGTTGATGGTATACACACAAGGAAATAGCCCGGAAATTTGGGCTACCACTCAAAATAACATTGCTATTGCCTATAGCAACAGGATCAAAGGAGACATAGCAGAGAATCTGGAAAAAGCGATTACAGGGTATGAGGCAGCGTTGAAAGTAAGAACCCGAAAAGATTTTCCCATTCAATGGGCTAATACTCAAAATAACATGGCAAGTGCCTATAGCAACAGGATCAAAGGAGACGTAGCAGAGAATCTAGAAAAAGCGATCACAGGGTATGAGGCAGCGTTAAAAGTCCATACCCAAGAGGATCTCCCCATCGACTGGGCAGGCACTCAAAATAACATGGCCAATGTCTACGTTAACCGGATCAAAGGAGACAGAGCAGAGAATCTGGAAAAAGCGATCGCAGGGTACGATGCAGTGTTGAAAGTATATACCCGAGAGGATTTTCCCATTCAATGGGCAAGCACTCAAAATAACATGGCCAATGCTTATAGTGATCGTATCAAAGGAGACGAAACCGAGAACCTGAAAAAAGCGATTACAGGATATGATGAAGTGTTGAATGTAAGAACTCGAAAGGATTTCCCCATTCAATGGGCTATGACCCAGAGGGGCTATGCTAGTCTGTATGAACAATTAGGACAGCCAGAGTTGTCACTGCGACATTACCATGATGCCCTAGAAGTGTTTACTGCCAATGAATTTCCGCGTGACTGGGCTATAATTCAACTTGGCATAGCTCGCATTGCGATCAAGCATCAAGGCGACTATACCGTTGCTGTAAAAACCCTGGAAATATCTATTAGCCACTTACTAGCTCGCCGCAGCGATATGACCTTGCTTGCTGAAACTATCTTCGAGTTAGCTCGCTCTCTACACTACATTGGTCAACTTGACGAAGCCAGAACGCATTTTAGAGATTGTATTCGACTGTATAAAAGGTTAGATTCTCCTTTGCAAGAAGCTGCTGTCACTGCGGCTCTTGGCAACCTAGAAATGCAAATGGGCTACATTACAGATGCTCAAAAGCATCTACAATCAGCTCTAGCTTATTATCAACGTGCCGATGATGATAAGGCCGGTGATCGCATCGCTTCCATCCAAAACTTACTTCAGCACCTACCCACCCCAGAGTCGATCGCATGACATCCATACTAAAGAAACGCCAAGCATTCTTTAAAAGCTGTGGCTTGCGTGAAAACCCCTTTCGTACTGTACCTCCGGACGACTTCACCCAAGTAGCTAAAATCTTTCATGGTCGCCAAGAAATACTAGAAAAAGCCATTCTTAACCTCTACGAAGGCCGCAATATTATGGTTCGCGGTGGCTGGGGCATCGGTAAAACTGCCCTCATTAAAACTATGCTGGTACAGCTTCAGCAAGAAGTTGCCGAACTACAAGAAGAAATGCTGATTATATACATCGGCGGCATTCCAGAAATGACTATTGCCACTTTCTATCGCACCCTGCTGTTAGGCATTACCCAACAACTTGCTGGTAACAGCACAGAAGCTAAAGCGATCGCCGACAGCTTAGGTGGTAGTAACATACAAGCCAATCGCAACAAACTAGAAGGCGGTGTAAATTTGTTTGTGATGACAGCCAAAGTCTCTCGCGAAGCAAATACTATCGATTTGAAAGATAGCGCTGTCTATCAGCAGCTCCTATTCTGGCTCGACCAAGCCACCGAATCATATAGCCGAGTTGTGATTGCGATCGATGATTTAGATAAAAGAGACTATCCGATCGTCCAACAAATCCTAGAAAATAGCCTCGATCTCTTTCGTCAAGGCTCCAAAAGAGCCTTCATCATGACCGGTCGTCGCCTCACTGATATCCAAGATGCCACCACCCGTTCCCTCGGCATCTTCAGCGAAGACCTGCTGCTAGAACCCATGTCTAATGACGACCTGCGCCAAATTGCCATCAACCACCTCAACTCTGCTCGCAACGATCCCAGCCCAGGCTGCCACCCTTTTACTGATGCAGTTCTTGATCGCATTGTGGAATACGCCCAAGGCATCCCCCGCCAACTCAATATTATCTGCGATAAACTTCTATCTGCCGCCATCCAACAAGAATATTTCACAATCGATGAGCCAGCCCTCCAAGCCCTCTGGCCTAACATCCAAGAACAAATCGTCCAACAGCTTACCCCCCAACTCCGCCACCTGCTTTACAACATCTACCAACTAGGTGGCATTGACGAAGATCTGTCTAACAACGACCTCGATCAACTAGGAGCCATAACCTTTAACGAACTTCTCCCTTCCCTCAACGACCTCCAAAGCCTAGACCTCCTCGTCCCAAAGACAAGCAATCAAAAAACACGATTACTCCCCTCCAAAATCGTCCCATCACCGCCCCCAGCGCAGTAACCTGACGGCCTTGATTGTTGCCTCCGCCACTTGATCGATCTGTACTTGCGTAGTTCCCCGTCCCAAACCAAAACGCAAATTAGCCTCAGTTTTACTCCGCCCCAAAGCCGCTAACACATGGGATGGCTGACCACTGGCACAAGCTGAACCAGAAGACAGCGCCACTAAAGGTTGCAGCGCCAGCAACAAGCCACTGGTCTGCACCCCGGCAAAACTAACATTTAGGTTATGAGGCAACCGCTGCTGCAAATCACCATTGAGCTGCACATCGGATAATTCTTGCAGATGCTGCCACAAAGAATTTCGCAAAGTTCTCAATCGCAAAGATTCCTGAACACGCATCGCCATCCCCAGCTCGATCGCCTCCCCCAAGCCCACAATTAATGGCGTAGCCAAAGTACCCGCTCGCTTTTCTTTTCCGCCCCCAAGCTGCTGAGCAGCCAGAGCCTGCCCTGATCGCACATACAAAGCCCCAATTCCTTTTGGCCCATAAAGCTTATGAGCCGTCAGCGACAGCAAATCTACCCCACAGTCATCTACATTCATAGGTTCATAGCCGATCGCCTGTACCGCATCGGTATGAAAAGGAATGCGATGTTGCCGACAAATTTGCCCAATCTCTGCCAGCGGCTGAATCACCCCAATCTCATTATTCGCCGCCATCACCGACACCAAAATCGTATCCGGGCGAATCGCCGCAGCCAAATCTGCGATCATCATCAAACCCCGATCATCCACCGGCAAATAGGTCACACTAAAGCCCAGCTTTTCCAAATAACCACAGGGCGCTAATACAGCCGAATGTTCAGTTCTCACAGTGATAATGTGCCGACCTCGCTGTAAGCTAGCTTCAGCGACTCCCTTGATCGCCAAATTATTTGATTCAGTCGCACCACTGGTAAAAATTATCTCCTCTGGTCGGGTTCCGATCGCCAATGCAACTTGTGCCCTAGCTCGATCAATCGCCGCCATTGCCGTCCAACCATAAAAATGATTGCTGGCCGGATTTCCGAAATATTCCGTGAAAAAAGGAACCATGGCTGCTAGCACCCGCTCATCCACAGGAGTAGTAGCTTGGTGATCTAAATAAATAGGTTTGTGCTTAAATATCTCCATAGAGCAAATCACAAATGGTTATGTATAATTTTGCAGCGCCTCAGGGAATAATCCATTGGTGATATTATCAACAATTTTCCTGCGTCTTGGGTTCGCCGCCACTATATTACCCACTGTGCCCCAAATATTGGTGATTTGGCTGCTGTTATCGGGGTACTGCTCGATCGCCATTCCTACCAGTCTGCATTGGGGCTTAGCTAGCTTGGAAACCATTCAAGTTTGGTATAATCTGCAACTCTACGCCTATGGCTTGAGACTGCGGAACAATCGACGTGCCATTATTTTGATGGTGGGCTTGTTGCTGTGGCTATCGATCGAAGAAATTTTGCTGCGAGTGGCTGTTATCCCTAGCAGGTGGGAACAGATGCCTACTCGGTATTGGTGGTCAATGGTGCTGTTGAGCTGGCTGCTTGCGATTTTAAAATATCCCTGGATATATGGACATCTCAATAGTTTGTTCCGCAAGCCCGGTCTGTGGTTTCTGGGTGCTTTGCTAGAACTATGTTGCACCTTAACTTACCTTTTTACCAACTCTCTGTGGTTGACCTTGTGGTTCCATTGGACGATCGCGGCTCTGTGGCTATTACCGTTTGGTGGTAAGTATTTGCTATGGTGCCATAAAAAAAATCCCCTCAGAAAATTTTGAAGGGAATTAAGCAAAAATATTAAACAAACTTATGTGTGAACTCGCAGGTGTAATCTACCCGGCCTTTCCGTAGCAGCGCTGGATCCATTCGTTCGGTGGTGTTGCAAGTCATGAGCACCGCCAGTTTTTGCTTCATCTGAATGCCATTTTCATCGATCACGCTCTGATACAGTGTGCCGTCCAACAAACTGAGGATATGCTCGGTTTTGTTATTGTCTTGCGCTGATTCTAGCGATCGATTTTTGGCCAAATTGTCGGCCTCATTAATGATCAGACAGATTTTTTCTAGATAGGTGGGCGGTACAAAGTTTTCTACCGCGTCGTGATCCAGAATAAAAATGGTGTAGCCCAATGGCATCATCACTTCCTTGGCAAAAGCTTGTGCCCAGGCGGTCTTACCCGTACCGGGTTGACCACTGACCAACACCGCAATTTGATCTTGGTCAAACACGGCTTGCTGCACTTCGTCAGTAAACGCTTTGATCTCGGGGGTAAAAGAATTCAGCGTATACTGGCTATTTACCTGTCCGACTCGGCTTTTATAACCGCTCAAAATAACCGCCAAGTTATAGGTGGCTTTGCTTACTAACGGACTGAGGTCGTTAGCATAGAGGTTATACTCGCGCTTGCCCCGCTCGTAGGTTTGAATTTGCAGCCACACATCTTGCTCTTCCCAGTAAGCCGAGACCTGACCAAGGACTTCTAATCTTTCCCAGGTGGTAAATCGATCAGGCGGATAAAAGAAGTAGCGATCCCAGTAGTACTGCACAATCAAGCTGGGCTTGCCCAGAATTTCTAGGCTGCGCATGATTGTGATTTCTTCTAGCCGGTTGAGCACATAGTCGATCGGGATACTGTCACGGCTGACCATTTGCACTACCGGAGTGCTTACCGACAGGGTTTCTCTGTGGCGATGGTCTGGAGCAGCGGGTTCTGGGGTAATAAAGTTCCAAAACTCATTAACTTCGTAGTGAATATGGTCAGAGAATAAATTAAAAAAGTTGGCGATCGGCGAATATTCTCGTCTGCCGGTAGCATCGGCAACATCACTAAGCAAGTCTAGGGTTTTTTTAGCGAGGTTAATTGGGTCGTTCCAGACCACATTCCACAAAAACCCCAGATCTAAATCCCGCGAAAGTGGTCGCCAGCCAGAAGCAAGCAGTCCTTTGTTTTGGGCACCGTCTTTGCCCTGCCGATAATTATCTGTCATGAGATATGGGGTTGGGTTTTGGTGATTGCTGTCTCTTGAATATTTAGACTGATGTATCGCCAGCCAAGATCCGCCTCCCAGCTACAGTTATCCGTCCCTCAGACAGGGGTTTACCGTAAAGAAGGTGCACGTCTATGCTAAACGATCCCTACGAGGGTTGTAGGGTGATCAAAAAGGGGCAATTGGAAGAAAGTCTGTATTTTTAGCCAGATGTTTGGCTCGATCGCGCATCATGTAGGCAGTATGCTTCTACCCAAATCTAAAGAATCGAGTAAAGATTATGAACTTACCAGACCTGATGACCCTCGGACTTTTGTTACTTCCAGGGCTGCTACTATCGGTAATTGTGATGGTGACTTTTGCTGCCGGTGGTTAAACGACTTGTTGCCCAATCCGCCTGTAACAGTCAGTCGCCCCAAAAGCTTTCTGTTAAGGTTTCTTCTAGCTCCATCCGCTGTTCCATTTGGCGCAGAAAGTAGCCAGTCATCATTGCCGAACCCAATAAATGTGCCAAATGCTCCCGATCAGTGGTGATTTGCACGTTGAATCGATCGGCTGGCAACATACCCAGCAGCCCCTGAACGTTGTGGGAGATCACATCTTTTACTTGGGGACTAGCTGTTTTGGCCACATGGGACAATACGTCTGGGGATTGGGTTTGAAGATACTTGAGTAATTGGTTGCTTTGCACTTCATCCGAGGTCTTCGGTTCGAGGAAATCTGAGTTAGATGTCATCGTTCACTCCACACTGTGGTTTAATTCTTTGCGATTATTTTTTTAATGCTTTCACCACTGTAGTCGATTTCAGTGGATATTAACAAAACTTTTCTTGGCGATCAACTTTCGACTAATTCTGCATCCGCTTCTGACGGCAGCTCTGGCCCTAAAAATTCAGCTTTGGCGTTGCCCATGTAAGGCTGAAGCTCTTCGCTTAATTCATAGGTTTGGCGAAATTTATCAGTCACTTGTACTAAAGACGATCGATTACCCACCTGACGCTTTTTGCGAACTAATCCCAGATCAACCAATTCTTGAATGTGCTGATAGGCGCTGCCACCACGCATTTCTACTAGTTCGGACTGGACGATCGGGCCTTTGAGGGCGATCGCTGCCAAAGTGCGTAAGGCACCGGTGCCGATTTCGGAGGGAATTATTTTGTCGCGGAGGCTTTTAAAAGATTCTTTTAGCTGGAGAGCATAATGACCACCGCTAGATTCTACAACTTCTAGGGCGCTGTCACGGTGAGCATAATCACCCATTAATTCAATAATGCCATCGGCAACGGTATCGGTGTTGCAGCCCAAAAATTCGGCAAGGTTTTCCAGGCTGAGGGCTTGCCCCTTGAGATATAAGATGGCCTCAATTTCGTTAGCCAGAGTTTGCATAGCGGCCTGCGGATCAATTTGAGGGCAATTTTACCATCGATCTGAGAAGACTCGTTGCGTTACTGTGGAAGCGAAGAGCTTAGATAGATTGAACTAGATGTCGAATTTATATGTGGGTTGTGCGGTATGGTCTTTTCCTGGCTGGCAGGGAGACATTTTTCCGGCAGGTACTCGATCGAAGAAGTATTTGAGTTTTTACAGTCGCTATTTTCCGGCAGTGGAAGGAAATACTACTTTTTATGCGGTGCCCGAAGAAAAGGTGATCGATCGCTGGATAGCCGAGACTCCTGATGGTTTTCGGTTTTGCCTAAAGCTGCCCCGCGATTTTACCCACAGCGGTTTGCTATTGCCCCAGTTGTATAAGTCGATCGATTTTCTAGACTTAGTGAGCAAGCTAGAAGACAAGCTGGCGTTGGTGTTTATCCAGTTGCCACCCAAGTATAATCCCGACTATTGGGATGATTTGGCAGAGTATTTGACTGGGTTGGCCGATATTGGGGTGCCCTTGGCGCTGGAAGTGCGCAATCTAGAATGGTTTGAGCGCCAGAATATGGCAGATTTGAATGAGCTGTTGGCGCAGCTTGGCATTGACCTGGTGATTTTGGATACTCAGCCGATTTATCAGACTCCCTCTGACCCAGATTTTCCGTTTATTTGCAAAAAGCCCAATGTGCCGCTGATTACAGAAATCACTGGCAACAAGGTGCTAATTCGCTATGTTTCTCATCCTCGATCGGCGATTAATGAACCGTTTATGAGGGCTTGGGCAGAGCGTTTACAGCCGCTGTTGTTGGCGGGCAAGGAGATTTATTTGTTTGTGCATTGCCCAATGGAAGATCTTTCTCCGACTAATGCTCGTCTTTTTCAGAAGATTTTGCGGGAGCAGCAAATTGAGGTGCATGATTTGCCTTGGCAGGAGGCTGCACCTGAAGCAGTGAGTCAGTTGGCTTTAGATCTTTAGCTTTCTATAACCAGCGCAGCACTTCAGAATACGGTACGGAACTTTAGTATTTGGGAATCCACTGAATGTTACGAAATATTAGGGAATTATTTCTAGTTTGAGCAAGGACTTTAAAATTGAAAATACTTCAGCCTAAACACCCAATTCAGGGTGTTATGTGGATGAATGTCGGGCTAACCCCCCAATTCTCTAGGGTATATGTGGACAAATGTCGGCATATGCGCCTGATTTTAGGGAGTTATACTGAACCCGTCAGTATATCCAATTGTTAGGCATCTAATTTGTAGTCTGAAAAGCCAGGTATTTGAATGATGCGTGTGCTATATCCTGAGCATCCACTAAATAAGACACAAGCAGATGAGCCATATCACGAAGAATTTACTGTGGTAAGCAGTTCTGAATATCAATGCTCACTCTTTGATTATGATGCATTAGCATTCGACGAATTCAAGCCGCATCCTAGAATTCAGTTTGGTGAACGAGTGCTTTATCGTGGCTGGATGCTCAACTCGCCAAGATATGAAACCCTGATTAATCAGATTGAACGTAAAGGCGGAATACCGATAACTTCTCATAACGACTATCTTCGATGTCATCATTTACCAGGGTGGTATCAGCAGTGCTCAAACTTCACAGCAGAAACATATTTTTTTGCGGCTGATGAAGAACTTGAAATAAAATTAGAAGACCTTGGGTGGGAGCGATATTTTGTGAAAGACTTTGTAAAGTCCAATACAGCCGAACTAGGTTCGGTCGCAAATTCGCCATCGGAAGTCCGCAATATTATTGAACAAATTGCTACTTATCGAGGTGAAATTGAAGGTGGCATTGCAATACGACGTTTTGAAAGCTATCGTTCTAGTACAGAACATCGATACTTTGTAGTAAATGGGATACCCTACTCATCTGACGGAGCAATCCCTAAACTGGTACAAGATATAGCTTGCATTATCGATGCACCATTTTACTCTGTCGATGTGGTAGAAAATTTAGCAGGGGAACTGCGGCTTGTTGAGTTGGGAGATGGGCAGGTGTCAGATAAGAAGAATTGGTCAGTATCAAAAATGGTGGAGGTTGTTACCGCAAATGCCTAACCAGGGTGTGCAGCGGATGGCCTCAACACTCTGGTAATGACTCGAAAATACTTGCCACCGCTGACACCCAAGCCGTTAGACTGATGTATCACCAGCCAAGATCCGCCTCCCAGCTACAGTTATCCGTCCCTCAGACAGGGGTTTACCGTAAAGAAGGTCGCATCCTATGCAACGATCCCTACGAGGGTTGTAGGGTAATCAAAGAAGGGCAATTGGAAGAAAGTCTGTATTTTTAGCCAGATGTTTGGCTCGATCGCGCATCATGTAGGCAGTACGCCTCTACCCAAATCTAAAGAATCGAGTAAAGATTATGAGCTTACCAGACCAGTGGTTTAGAGGGAGTCGGTAAAAAGCTCAGAATTAGGGTGTACTATATTTGTTTAAAAGCTGAGTACATTGCAGATAGACCAATGGATGAAGTTGTTATCGTAGAGTACGATCCACGCTGGCCAAATATGTTTGAAGAAGAAGAAGCGCGAATTGCCGAGGTTTTGAGTAGAGCTCTGGTCGTTTGCATTGAACATATTGGCAGTACGGCAGTATCAGGGTTGGCAGCCAAGCCAATCATTGATCTATTGGTGAGCGTTCATTCTCTCGTTGAGGCAAAGCAAGTTGCTGTTTCTCCGTTAAAGGAATTGGGTTATGCCTATTGGCTTAATAATCCTGATCCCCAGCGAATGTTTTTTGTCAAAGGTTTACCGCCAAACAGTCCGCGCACTCATCACATCCACATCATTGAATCAGATAGTATATTGCGGGAACGGCTGTTGTTCCGAGATTACCTCCGAGAACACCCAGATGAAGCCTTTCGCTATGCCCAGTTGAAGCGACATCTTGCTCAACAGTTTTTAACTGACCGAGAAGCTTATACGAGTGGTAAGACAGAGTATATACAGTCCATTATGCAGAAAGTGCGACAGGAGCCGGCCAGCTAACAAGGGCTTGCGACGGAACGGGGTGTTAAGCTAGGGTTGTGATTCAAAGTGCAAGTTCGTCCGCTGAAGCCCAAAAGAATGTTGTCTACAGTTTCTTTCTGAAAGCATATGCTTGATGAACACAATTGTCCCCCAATCCCTCGCTCAATTCATGCGACCAACTCTAGGTGATAAAATTACTTCCATTCGAGACGTAAATAGCTCTGATACTGATGAATGACTCTGAACTGCAAATCCAAGCTCAAGAGATTTTGGATACTATTGCTTTCATGCCCTTTGAACAATGCCAACCTCTAACCCATGGATTTGAAAGTATTCCAGCCCGTCCAGGCATATACGCAATCAGGCATAGAACCAATGAGCTACTTTATATCGGTAAAACCAAAAGTTTACTCAGATATAATGTTTACTGCTGCTTAACCGGAACGTTAGGTTGCTCCAATTATCGTTCAAGGCAACTATGAAAAATCTAAATCCTGGCAAATTACAATCAAATTTTAAGATGAAGTACTTACCCTCAATCATTATTGGATTTTCAACTTTGCTGTTAACTCTGCCTGCATATGCTTGCAGTTGTGCTCCAAGTAAAAGCTCATTTGTGCAGTTGACCCAACGCTCTGAATTAGTCATGAGGGGAAAGGTTGTAGAGTATTACTGGAACAAAGGAGATACTGAACACAAAACAACACCACTTGCCATGATGGTTGAAGTCAAGGAAGTTTATAAAGGGGCAACAAAACTAAGCAAAATCACTGTGTGGGGAGATAATGGGGCACAGTGCCGACCCTATGTAACCCAGTTTCCAATTGGAACGGAGTGGGTTTTGGCGCTCTCAAAGGATAATGAGACAAAGGAGGGAGAGTTAGCTATTTCAGTATGTGGGAAGTATTGGTTGCAAGTAAAAGGTAGCCATGTGGTGGGAAAAATAAGAGATGGAAGTTCCAGCGCAAAACCGGAAGTTATCAGCCTGCCCAATTTCCGTAAGCTGTTGAGAGCCGCAGCCTAACAAGCGCGATGCACCGGAACTTTAAACGGCTAGTAGCTAAAGTTCTCTGAATCCGGTGATCGCGAACGTTGGGCTGCTACGATTATTGGTGAAGACGATAGTTCGATTTTGTCAGTGAGGCGATTCAAAATGTTTGAGATAGAGCAGTTCTGTCGATGGAAGTGCGATAACCGAGAGGCAAAATCGTGAGTCGAATTGTTGTCACCACAATTGGAAGCCTGGGCGATCTGCATCCTAAGATTGCGATCGCGCTCGAACTTCGCCAGCGCGGACATTCGGTTATTTTTGCAACTCACAAAGGATATCAACCTAAAATAGAAGCCTTGGGATTTGAGTTTCATGAAATGCGCCCAGATGGGCCAGCAGATCCTGCGGAACTTGCCCGTATGACCGACTCGAAAACTGGATCGAAATATGCCCTTTGCAACTGGCTATTACCTAGCTTGCGTGATACCTACACCGACTTGCTGGATACAGCAAAAGATGCAGATTTTATGCTGGCTGGGGAAATCGTCTATGCCGCTCGATCGGAACGTTATGCTGACTCGTAATGGAGGATCTCCCGAAGTAGATTCAGGAGTAGACTCGCAAAGCATATCGGCAATTTAAATTCGACAATGCATGAAAACAATCAGTTATTTCTGACGCTGCGAGGTGTTTGGGAAAGAAACTGATTGGATTATCAGCGGTCTATTAGAGTTCTGACCATATATTCCGCACCGGATAATTGCTAAATACGGAATCAGCACTCATTAGCACTAAATTCTGGTTAATTGATTGTGAGATAATGAGCCGATCGAAGGGGTCAGTATGGTGAAAGGGCAGTGTTTGCTGAACGTTGAGATCACCGAACAATATCGGTAGTATTTGAATGTTCAGTCGATCCAAGATTCTTTCTAATTCATGAAAATCAACGCCCAGATCGAGCTTGCCTTTACCAATTTTGATGGCGATTTCCCGAAGACTGGCAATACTTACAGAGAGAGCATTATCAGTCGATTCTAGCAAATTTGTCATCTCTGGTTTCAGGTTAGGATTTCCAGCAATGTACCAAATCAAAATATGAGTATCGATGAGCAGATTCATAAATTACTGGTAGTCAGCGAATTCTTCTAAGGGTTCATCAAAGTCATCAGTAATAGTGACCTTGCCTTTGAGAATGCCAAAACCATTGCGTTTTGGACTTGCAGTGTGATTTCCAATCTGGGCAGCTACGCCAACACGTCGAGAAGCCAGATACTCAACATAATGCAATGCCTCGACTTGAAGCTGCTCGGGAAGCTGCAAGAGGAGTGAATTAATACTCGCGACTGCGTTGGTTTGCGACATGCTGCCTGCCTTTTCGTCTATGGGTTCCTATTTTAGCCTAGATTTGGGTGGGGTAGCTACTGACAGAAACTGTGCTTGGATTGGAGTCCTTGGGCGAAGTAAAAAATGCAGTGAATTTTCTTTGTAGCATTGATATTGTTGTGATTTCAGACCACAACATGTTTTATTCTCAACAAACGTTGTTATTTTAAACTGCCGTCGTTTCGACTGCGGAAAATAATTTCCTCATCAGCTTGTTTGAATTCAATATCAAACATGTCAAAAACAGTTTCCCTACCCAAAAGATTATCTGTGGCTAGATCTGACTGTAACCAAGCTAGCCTGACATTGAAAGTTTGACCTTCGATCGACATCTCTACAGTGCGAATTAAGTAAGTGACTTCACCTCCAACTCCAGTTGCTAATTCACCCAATTCACCCAATGATTTCGTGAATCCCAAATCCAGCCCTACTTGGTAGTTTATTAAACTCATGTCAGCGCCAGAATCTACAACCATTTCTAGTGGCTTTGAGTTGATGAGGACTGGATATTTGGGCATCCATTCATGCTTTTTGAAATGTCTGAATCTTAGGGCATAAAATTTCAGCTTTTCTGTGAATTCATATTCATGGATACGATCGATTATATATTCAGAGATAGCTGGATCGATTTGAGATTTCATTGCCCAATAATCCTGATGATGGGCAATAACTCCATCAGCAGTAAATGCAATCCATTCTCCTCTGTACTGTTTGAGAATATGAGGATTTTCTTTGTGCCACTGATGAATTTTTTTGATTTCAGACCACAGCATACTTTAGCCTCAATAAATGTCGTTAGTTTAAATATCAACACTATTTACCATAGATAATTCTAGAGCTTCTTCATCTTGAGAATTTCTAAACTGCTGGGCATAGAACCGTGCATAGCGACCATTCATTCTCAACAACTCATCATGAGTCCCAGACTCAATCAGTTGACCTTTTTCCAGCACCAAAATTCGGTGTGCTCGGCGCACCGTCGCCAAACGGTGGGCAATAATAAACACCGTTCGATCGACCATAATTCTTTCCAGCGCCTCCTGCACTAAAAACTCCGACTCCGAATCTAGCGCCGAAGTCGCCTCATCTAACACCAAAATGCGCGGATTCAAAAACACCGCGCGGGCGATCGCAATCCGTTGACGCTGACCCCCAGAAAAATTCGTGCCTCTCTCACCCACCCAAGTCGAATAACCCTGGCTAAGCTGGGCAATGAACTGGTGAGCATTGGCAATCTTTGCGGCCTCCTCCACCGCTGCCATATCAAAATCCGTCTGACCAAAAGCAATGTTTTGTGCCACCGTACCCGAAAACAACATAGTTTCTTGAGGCACCGTGCCAATTTGCTGCCGCAGACTAGCCAATGTCACATCGCGAATATCTATGCCATCGATCGAAATCGCGCCACCCTGCACATCATAAAAACGGCTGAGCAAACTAACTATCGTACTTTTTCCTGCCCCAGAAGTACCCACCAAGGCAATCATTTCTCCCGGAGCTACGTTTAGGTCTAAATTGCTCAACACCGGCTGCTCGGGGTTATAACCAAAAGTCACATCGTGATAATTTACTCGACCAGTGATCAGTGGCAGCACTATTGCATTGGTTTTTTCTTGAATTAGGGGTTGTTCTGCCAAAAGTTCTAGGATTCGATCAATCGAAGCCTGACCCTGCTTAAAATCATTGAAGTTGTTGGTAGTGTTATTAATTGGGTCAATCAATAAAGCGATATTGGTCAAATAAGAAATAAATTTTGATACAGTCAACTGCCCTAAGCTAATTTGCCAGCTTGCCAGCACAAATACAAATAAAATACTGCTGACCTGCAAAAAACTGACGACTGGATACTGAATTGCTCTGGCGCGCTCGGTATTATATCTGGCTCGTCGATTATCTTCTGAGCCCTCTCCAAACTGCTGTATGTTAAATTTTTCTGCGGAAAAAGCTTGGATCAATTTAATTCCAGTGAAGTTTTCTGTCACCATCGAAGCCAGATCAGCAGCCTTATTTTGACTAGTGCGCGACTCTCTTTGTAATTTTTGCCCGAACCAAGTGACCACCCAAGCAATGATTGGTACCAGTAAAAACACGGTAATTGTAAGTTGCCAGCTCAGAAAGATCATGTAGCCTAAAACTACTACTAGCTGCAAGACTGACGGAATAAACTGCTGGAAAATTTTGAGCGTGATATCGGCCATCCGATCGACATCGCCAGTCAGCCGAAAAGCCAAGTCACCCACTGGTGTTCTAGAGAAAAAATCATTGCCCAGCTTTAACAAATGAGCATATACCTGGTTCCGAATGTCTGACCCGATCGCAAATGACACCTTAGACATTGAGGTATTTTGGCCGTAATGAGCAATCCCCTGAAAAACAAAAGCGCCACAGCCCATTAAAGCAACCTGAATCAGCTTGGGCATATCATTGCCAATGTTGGTGCCAATCTGACCGGCTAAGTACCCTAAAACTGGCCAAACAGAAGTATAGAGCAGCGTCCAAAACAAACCGAGTAAGAGCGTCGATAAATGAGGACGCAGATATTTAGTGAGCTGCCAGTAAGAAGATTTTTGCTTCATGGATGGGTGTTTTGCCAGTATAAAATGCCAGATTGTAAGAGACCAACTGCAAAGCCCAGCACACCCCCGAGGGTAACAATGCCCTGTAGCTCCGTTTTGACGATACCCTGAATTGCCCCCTCTAGATCTTCAGGTGAAGTGGCTTTTACCCGATCGATGATCACCTGATCGATGCTCAAAATCGGGATGACTTGGGCAACAATCTTTTCTAGATCTTTCTCTAAATAGCGATCAATTACCACTGCCAGCTCACTACCCACTGTAGATAGAGACGAAGACACCACTGCCGAACTGCGCAAGCGCCCGATCGCCAAGGTGGCTACTGCATCCCAATCGATCGTATCGGTTAGACCCGTAATGAGGTCAATGCCCTGGGTTTTGATGTAATCGCGCACGCTGTCGGCGACGGTAGTGCGCAACTGTTTGATGGTGATCATCGGCAGGTTCTGCAAAGAAACGTTTTGAAACCACTCCTGCAAGATTTTGCGAATTCCTAGGGCTGTGACGAGTTCCACGATAATTTTGTTCGCAGCATCTCGCTCATCTAAACAAAAAGTGCGCAATCGCAGGAGGGTATTGCGCACCCCAAACAAGTTTGCCACCACCCAATAGGTACCGCTGCTTTTTTCGCGGATGCTGTCGTCAATTACCTGAATATTTCGATCGGTCAAAAAATCTATTAAGGCTGACCTTAGAACTTCCGGCGGTAACACTCCATCTACTAACCAGTCAGTTAACTGTTTGGATTGGTCACTGCTAAGCTGAAAATCTAGCAGTACCCGATCGAAGATCCGCTCAATCTGTCCCTGCAAAAACTGGGGTCGCCGACTCCAAATTTTTAACAAGCGCGGCAAAGATTCCCCCGCTAAGTCGCGCAAAATCTTGGCCAGGACTTTGGCTGTCTTTTGTTCTTTGTCATCTTGGAGTTGGTCTAAGCCCAGTTGCAGCAGCCATTCTACTGCTGCTTGCACCCGTTCTACTTGTAAAAGTCGCTTAGCCAGCCTTTGCAGCTCGGCGGGGGTGAGCAATGAACCCATGATGGTATCTGAAACTCGCTTGGCCATGCGTTCTTGATTGCGCGGAATTAGCCCTGGAGTAAAGGGGAGCTGATATTTGCCGACATAGACAGCGCGGTAAGGGCGAAAGAGCATCTGGATCGCTACGTCGTTGGTGAAGTAACCAATGATGGTGCCGACTACCGGTGGTGCGATGTATAGCCAAAGTTGAAACAGGGTCACAAAAAGCCACCAGATTATTCTTACGCAAAGCCGATGTGAACTGATCGCGGCTTTCTTCCCAAATTATCGCACAGCCGCACAAATTGCCCAATGCCTTAGAGCACGCTAGGATAGCTGGGGTCTCGAAACTAGGTTGTTACTGCCATGATTCCCCCAGAGCACTGGCAAGGTCACATTGATCTGCTTTTTCAGCTTGAACAAGAAAACACCATTCTCCGGCGGAGCTATGCCCGTGCGCCGCTGAAGATTCAACGCCCTTTTTATCCAGAACCAAATATTTGTCATACGGTTTTACTGCATAGTGCTGGTGGCATGGTGGGCGGCGATCGACTTTCCTACCAAATTGATCTGGCTCCTACTAGCCAAGCGCTGATTACCACTGCGGCTGCTGCCAAAATTTATCGCAGCAGTGGCGCTGTTGCTCAACAGCAAATTAATATCAACCTTGGTGCTAATGCCTATTTAGAATGGTTGCCTCAAAACACAATTATTTTTAATGAAGCCCAATATCAACAAAATCTACGGGTTAATTTGGCTGCGGGGGCGATTTTTTGTGCTTGGGATATCGTGCGTTTGGGGCGCAGTGCTCGCCAAGAAAACTTCACCCAGGGCAGTTGGCAAAATGCTCTGGAAGTTTGGCAAGAAGGTAAGCCCCTGTGGATCGATCGACAGCGCATCACTGGCGATCAGTGGCAGAGCTTACAGGCTAGCGCTGGTCAGCCTTTGCTGGGAGTTTTGGTCTGGTTAGGTGGTAGAGTAGACGCTAAGGCTGTGGCTCAAGCAAGGCTGCTGGCTCCGGCAGCGCTACGAGACTGGGGTGTGACAGCGGTAGCTGCTGGCTTGGTTTGTCGTTATCGCGGGAGCGATCGGCAAGCTGTACAAGAATGGTTTATTGCGGTCTGGGATTTGCTGCGTCGGCAATATCGAGATCGATCGGCCTGTATCCCTCGGGTCTGGCAGCTTTGAGCTTTGGTGAGATCTTTTGGGTAGCCTGATCTTGATAAAGATAATTAATAGCTGCTGACGATTATTGCTGGAGAGATATGGAAGTTATCAATACATCGATTGGGGCATCGATCGGTAGTGATCTGGCTGGTCGGTATGAACTGATGGAGCTGTTGGGCACCGGTGGTAGCGGCAGTACCTACCGGGCAATTCGTTCCAGTGATGAAGCAGCATTTGCCATTAAAATGCTTTCTCTGCGACATTTGCAAGATTGGAAACAGTTGGAACTGTTTGAGCGAGAAGCCGAGATTCTGGCTCAGCTCAATCATCCCCAAATTCCCCAGTATTTAGAATATTTCCATATCGATACCCCCAGTAATCGGGCTTTTTACCTGGTGCAACAGTTGGTTCCCGGCAAGTCGCTGGCGGCATGGGTTGAATCGGGCTGGCACGCCACTGAAGCAGAAATTAAAGATGTTGCTCAGCAGCTTTTGGCGATTCTGCAATACCTTCATCAGCAATCACCACCAATTATTCATCGTGATATTAAACCGCACAACATTATTCGCAATCATGATGGTCAGGTGTTTTTGGTAGATTTTGGCTCAGTGCAGCATGTTTATCAAAATACGATTATGAGGGGCAGCACGGTTGCTGGTACTTATGGCTATATGGCACCAGAGCAATTTAGAGGCTCTGCCTTACCGGCTAGTGATTTGTATGGTTTGGGTGCAACTATTTTGTATTTGTTGACCCATCGATCGCCTGCCGATTTGCCTCAAGAGCGTTTAAAGCCCAGCTTTCGCCAACATGTCAATATTTCTCAGCATTTTGCCGATTGGCTAGATGCAATGGTGGAGCCAGCTATTGAGCAGCGGTTTCCTACGGCAAAAATTGCTGCTCATAAGCTACAAAATGAAAATTCTTTGCCCTTTAAACCCAAGCCAGTTGTCCCCAGATCAAAATCTGTATGGCTTGCCACAACAATAGTAAGCCTCTCGTTAGTAGCTACTTGTTTGTCGCTTGCTCATCGCAATACTTTCCTGACGCTCATTGGTAAGCAGCCTCGCAACCTCTGTTCTAACCGCATAGATCTTCAGGTTCTGGATGACTATTTGAAACAGGGCGGCAGCGCTAATGCTCAGATGCCAGCCAGTAGTATTGCAGGTGATCCGATATTGCCTTTGTTGCACTGTGCAATTCTCACCGAGAACTCTGCGGCGGTTGCCAAGCTGCTGCAAAGTGGTGCTGACCCTAATATTTACATGACTCCTAAAGAATCAAAGCTTAAGCATAGCTCTACGCTGCATCAGGCAATTTATGCCTCCAGAAATCCAAGTATTACTACAATGTTGCTCGATCGAGGAGCAAACCCTAACCTTGGTGATGCTTATAACAACACACCGCTACATCTTTTGATTCTCAGAGGTTATCACGAGAATCAACACAACTACTTGTTGATGAAACTATTGATCGATCGAGGAACCAATCTCAATGCTGCCAACAAAAATGGTGATACTCCGCTGCATCAGCTAGCGAATCAAGCTAGTACAATGCGCTCTAATAAATGTTTTGTCGAGAATCCGGTATTAAGCACTAATGTTTTTGAACTGTTGGCCAGTAAAAGCACCGCAATTAGTAATAAAGACGGTGACACGGCACTACATATTTTGGCTAGGGCTAGCTCTTTGGTTTATGCGAAACGACTGATTGAACTAGGCTGGAATCCAGCACAGACCAATAAAAAACAAGAGACAGCAGCACAATTAATTAGGCTGACTGAAAAAAATAATCAAAAATGCCAATTCAAGAAATAAACTGCTCAAGAAAATGAGAGAAATAATGAGAAATACTACTTTGAATAAAGTGAGCACAGAAATTTTAAATCAGCGCTATCAAATCATCGATTTATTGGGTGAAGGTGGCTGTGGCAAAACTTATCGAGCCTTCGATCAGCAGACCCAACATGAAGTTGCCATCAAAATCCTTCATATCGACGGGATGCCAGATTGGAAAACGTTAGAATTGTTTGAGCGAGAAGTGAAAATTCTCTCACAGCTCAATCACCGGGCTATTCCACGCTACTTAGATTTTTTTCGGGCGACGATCGCGGGCAATGAAGCTCTGTGTTTAGTCCAAGAACTCGCCCCTGGTCGAACTCTGAGTAGCTGGATTGCCAGTGGCCATATATTTGGTGAAATTGAGCTGCAACAAATCGCTGAGCAGATTCTCGAAATTTTGATCTATTTACAAGATTTTACGCCCCCAATTATTCACCGCGATATTAAGCCGCAAAATATTTTGCTCACTGGGACGAGAGAAGTTTATTTAGTAGATTTTGGGGCGGTGCGAGATACCTACAACCTAACTATTGCTGGCAGTAGTACGATCGTGGGCACTTATGGCTATATGGCTCCAGAGCAGACACGCGGTCAGGCGGTGTTAGCTACCGATCTCTATGGTTTGGGGACGACATTATTGTATCTAGGCTCCGGAGCAGATCCTGCTGATCTGCCAGTCAAACAAATGAAGATCGATTTTCGATCGCGCTTAAAATTCTCACCACAGTTTACGGCTTGGTTAGAAAAGCTACTAGAACCATTCCCTGAAGATCGCTATATCAATGCCAGCACTGCTTTAGATTGTTTGCATCACAACGAAAAAATAGCCGATTATCGTCCCAATAATGCCCTAGCCCAAATTTTTCAGGAGGGGGAAACGTTGACCATTATCATTCCACAAATTCTTTTGAGTACCAAAAGTAGTAAGCGAACATTCTTTGTGACTATCGCATTTTTGTTGGTGCTACTTGCCCTCTTTGTTGTTAAGCTGGAAACCTTATCACCGGACACTTCTGCGTTTATGTTTGCGCTTTCATTATGGAATTACATGGTGTTTTTAATTTGGCCATTTTATTCTATATTTACATATTATTTTTCTGTGATGTTTCGACATGAAATTATCATCGATAGTCATAGCCTAACCCATGTCGCAGAAAAATCTGGCAAACGGTTTGTGCGCAAAGCAATCGTATTGGATACGATTAAGAGTATTAGCAGTTCACCAGCAGGTTTGTTATTTATGAGTCATTGTGTAGATATTAAAGGCGAGATTTCTGGTGAGCATCTTAGCCATTGTTTTGGTAGGTACTTAAATTTCCCAGAACAGCGTTGGATAGCCGCCAGAATCAACCAATTTCGTTGTCATTAACGAGAATACCAATAGATTTTAAGTAGTATCAAGCGATAATTGTTAAATATCTACTGATCGAATCCTCTGTAAAAATTGGAAAGCAATGGTCTTAAACTGAACATTTTGAACTAGAGTGGTTTAAAACAAGAGGATGTCATGGGGCTGTTAGAATCTTGGCAGAGAGGATGGTCTGAATTAGGTGGCGCTGGTACTGAACCTGAGCTATTTCAACTTATTTGTAGCCATTATTCTGCATCAAATCGAAAATATCATACTCTTCAGCATTTGAATGAATGCTTAGATCTCTTGGAATCGGTTATGAACTTAGCTACTCATCCTGCTGAGGTTGAAATCGCACTATGGTTTCATGATGCCGTTTACGATCCTGCTAGTCAAGATAATGAAGCCCAAAGTGCGCAATGGGCGAGAGCAGAGTTAATTAGAGCTGGTGTATCTTCAGAAAAGATCGATCGCATCCACAGTCTAATCATGGCCACCTGTCATACAGCCTTGCCCCAGACAATCGATGAGCGTTTATTGGTAGACATCGACCTGGCAATTTTAGCAGCGCCTCCAGAGCGCTTTGCTGAGTATGAGCAGCAGATTCGTGCTGAATATCACTTTGTGCCAGAGCCAATATTTAGCCAGAAACGGCAGGAAATATTACAGGGATTTTTAGATCGATCCTCCCCCGGAATCTACAGCACCAAATATTTCCAGGACACATTAGAGCTGCGGGCGCGTGATAACCTGAGCCGATCGATTAATTCTCACCAGATCTCTCGGCAACCATAGCAATTGTCGAAACTCAAAGATAAATTGCAAAATCTGCCTTTTTGAGCAAAATCCTCTAAAATGTGCCCAGTTGCTTACCCTTGCCAGCCATGCAGTTAACCCCCCAAGAAAAAGACAAGCTGCTGATTTTTACTGCCGCCTTAGTCGCCGAACGCCGCAAAGCACGGGGACTAAAGCTTAATCATCCAGAGTCGATCGCCTATATCACCGCCGCCATTTTAGAAGGAGCCAGAGACGGCCAAACCGTCGCGGAACTAATGACTTATGGCACCACCTTGTTGCAGCGTAGTGATGTCATGGAGGGCATCCCTGAAATGATTCATGATATTCAGGTAGAAGCCACCTTTCCTGATGGTACCAAACTTGTAACCGTCCATTCACCCATTAGGTAAACAACTATGATCCCTGGCGAACTGATTATTCCAGATGGCGACATTGAACTTAATAGCGGTCGAACAGTCACCACTTTGTTAGTGGCTAATAGCGGCGATCGACCGATTCAAGTTGGCTCTCACTTTCATTTCTTTGAAGTTAATCAGGCTCTGTTGTTCGATCGAGCTGCTGCCCGAGGTATGCGCCTAGATATTCCGGCAGGTACCGCCGTCCGCTTTGAACCAGGTGATGAACGCAGCGTTAACCTGATTCCCTTGGCTGGCAGCCGTCAGATCTATGGTTTTAATGGTTTGATTAATGGTGCTCTCGATTCTACTTCGCAGACACTGCGTGAACGATAGACCTGCATCAAACTCTAAAGTAGTGATGATTTTTTAGCTTTCTCCATTCCTTAATTCCCTCAAACTCTCCTATGCCCTACTCAATGAATCGCCGTGCTTATGCCGATACCTATGGCCCGACAGTAGGCGATCGGGTGCGGTTAGCAGATACCGAACTAATTATTGAAGTCGAACAAGACCTTACCAGCTACGGCGAAGAAGTCAAATTTGGCGGTGGCAAAGTAATTCGTGACGGCATGGGTCAATCACCGATCACCAATCAAAATGGAGCAGTAGATACCGTTATTACTAACGCTCTGATTTTGGACTGGTGGGGAATCGTCAAAGCCGACGTGGGCATAGTCGATGGCAAAATCGCCAAAATTGGTAAAGCAGGCAATCCTTATATTCAAGATGGTGTAGATATTATTATTGGCCCTGGTACCGAAGTAATTGCTGGAGAAGGTCAGATTTTGACAGCAGGCGGTATTGATACCCATATTCACTTTATCTGCCCCCAACAAATCGAAGTGGCGATCGCCTCGGGAATTACTACGATGATTGGTGGTGGTACTGGCCCCGCCGCTGGCACAAGTGCTACTACCTGCACACCAGGGCCTTGGCACATGTATCGAATGCTGCAAGCCGCTGAAGCTTTCCCGATGAATATTGGCTTTTTGGGCAAAGGCAACAGCAGTCAGCCAGAGGCACTAGTAGAACAAGTGCAGGCCGGAGCGATCGGCCTCAAGCTCCATGAAGACTGGGGCACTACCCCAGCTACGATTGATAATTGCCTAAATGTAGCTGATGAATATGATGTGCAAGTCGCAATTCATAGTGATACTTTAAACGAAGCTGGCTTTGTAGAAGAGACGATCGCCGCTTTTAAAAACCGGGTCATCCATACCTATCATACCGAAGGCGCTGGCGGTGGCCATGCGCCCGATATTATTCGAGTTTGTGGAGAAAGCAACGTGCTGCCTTCTTCGACGAATCCGACTCGTCCCTACACCTTAAATACCCTAGATGAACATTTAGATATGCTGATGGTTTGTCACCATCTCGACCCGAATATTCCTGAAGACGTATCTTTTGCCGAATCACGAATTCGCCGTGAGACGATCGCTGCCGAAGATATTTTGCACGATTTAGGGGCTTTTAGTATGATTTCTTCCGATTCTCAGGCGATGGGGCGCATCGGAGAAGTAATTATTCGTACTTGGCAAACCGCCCACAAAATGAAGACACAGCGGGGCTGGTTGCCTGGGAGTGGTCAGGTAGAAAATAGTGATCGCAATGATAATTTGCGGGCTAAACGCTATATTGCAAAATACACAATCAATCCAGCGATTACCCATGGAATTGCTAGCTATGTGGGTTCGATCGAAGCTGGAAAAATAGCTGATCTCTGTCTCTGGCGACCAGCTTTTTTTGGGGTAAAACCAGAAATGGTCATTAAAGGCGGGGCAATTGCCTGGGCACAAATGGGTGATGCCAATGCCAGTATTCCTACGCCGCAACCAGTTCACATGAGGCCAATGTTTGGTAGCTATGGCCGAGCAGTGGGTGCTACGGCGATGACTTTTGTATCTCAGGTGGCTCACGACCAGGGCATCGGCGATCGATTGGGATTACAAAAACAAATTATGCCAGTCAAAAATACCCGCCAACTTTCTAAGCGAGATATGAAACTCAACGATTTGCTGCCACGCATTGAAGTTGATCCTGAAACCTATGAAGTCCGCGCTGACGGAGAGTTGCTGACTTGCGAGCCAGCAAAGGTATTGCCTATGGCTCAGCGATATTTTCTGTTTTAAGGATCTGGATTAATACTAAAATCTTGTGGTGTTTTTGATAGTGCGATACTTTTTGGGGACTGCGAATTGTTGGTGATTTCGGCTTAATATGGAGTTGATTGAAAACGCTGTACCGATTTTGGGCAATGTTGCAAGTTAACCCATGCAAATGTAGAGTGAATAGAATGCAAATACTACGTGAAGCATTGACATTAGAAGAGTTTCTGGATTTACCTGAAACCAAACCTGCTAGTGAATATATTGATGGTCAAATTATTCAGAAACCAATGCCCAAAGGAAAACACAGCGCAATCCAAGGAGAATTTGTTCCTGCTATTAACAGTGTAGTGAAGACTCAGCGCATTGCTCGGGCGTTTCCTGAGCTGCGCTGCACCTTTGGAGATCGATCCATTGTTCCTGATATCGCAGTTTTTAGCTGGCAGCGAATTCCACGTGACGAAAACGGTGAAATTGCTAATGTGTTTGTTATTGCTCCAGATTGGACAATTGAAATACTCTCGCCAGATCAAGGCCAGACGAAGGTTACAAAAAATATTTTGCATTGTTTAAAACATGGCACTCTCATGGGCTGGTTAATCGATCCTGCGGAGAAAACCGTCTTTGTATATCGACCTAAGCAGGAAACAGAGGTGTTTGATGAACCTAATCAAGTCCTACCAATACCATCACTAGTTGGTGAGCTACATCTTACTGTTCAGGAGCTTTTTAATTGGCTAATTTAAGCTGCTCTCACTGGTCAAGCTAAACAGCTAAGAATTTCTGCACCACATCTTTACTTAGTTCATCAGTAGAACCAGAAGCCACAATGCCGCCCTTTTGCATGGCATAGTACCAATCGGCCTGTCGTACAAAATGCAAATGCTGTTCTACCAACAGCACCGAAATCCCTGTTTCGCGCACAATCTTTTTCACCGCCGCCTCAATTTCTAAAATAATTGAGGGCTGAATGCCTTCGGTGGGTTCATCTAACACCAACAAACGCGGATTTCCCATCAGAGCACGGGCGATCGAAAGCTGCTGCTGTTGTCCACCACTCAAGTCTCCTCCCATCCTGCTCAGCATTTGCTGCAATACCGGGAATAGATCAAATATTTCTGCTGGAATTCTGTCGGTCTTTTTTCTACCCCCAGCCCGTGCTTCCATCCCCAGCAGCAAATTCTCCTCTACAGTCAGCCGCGCAATAATCTCTCGCCCTTGAGGCACATAGGCAATCCCCGACTTAACTCGTCGATCGGTAGGCATTTTACTCAAAGAACCACCCTCAAAATAAATCTCTCCACTGCGTTGTGGCAACAAGCCCATAATAGTTTTGAGCAGTGTAGTTTTACCCACACCATTGCGACCAATCAAACAAACCATTTTGCCCGGAGCCACATGCAAATCTACATCTCGCAGAATATGGCTTTCACCATAGTACACATTCAAATTTTGGATGCTGAGCATCGGCTCTGGAGCCTCTGAAGTTTGGTGTTTAACAGAATATGATGCTGAATTAATGTTGTTCCTCGCTACCCAAGTAAACGGCAATTACCTGGGGATCTTTTTGGACTTCGGCCATGGAGCCTTCACAGAGAACATGGCCTTCATGGAGCACCGTGACCCGATTTTGCTGAGAACCAAGGCCAGCAGAGAGTTGCCGCACAAATTCCATATCGTGTTCAATCACAATAATGGAGTGGTCGGCAGACAAATTCAACAATAGTTGACCGACTTCTTCTGTTTCCTCATCGGTCAAACCCGCCACTGGCTCATCGACCAATAATAATTCTGGTGACTGTGCCACCAACATACCAATCTCTAGTCGCTGTTTTTCACCATGAGAAAGCAGCTCTGCCGTAATATCGGCCTTGGGTTCTAGCCCCACTACTCCCAATAAATCTGCGACCTGCCGCTGACTTGTCGGTGATTTTTTGCCCAGCAAAGTACCAAACAGACTTTTGTGAGGATTCACCGCTAACTCAATATTTTGGCGTACTGTCAGTTTTTGATAGATGCGTGGAGTCTGAAACTTGCGCCCAATTCCCATCCGACTAATTTGGTCTTCCGATAAATTGCGTAAGTTGCGATCTTTGAACTGCACAAATCCACGAGTGGGCTTTACTTTCCCGGTAATAACATCCAAAAAAGTAGTCTTCCCGGCTCCATTTGGCCCAATAACTACTCTTAACTCTCCTCGATCGAGGCTGAAGTTCAGATCATTTAAAGCTTTAAAGCCATCAAAGCTAACGGTAAGCTCTTGAATGTTTAAAATTCTGTCCATAACTACTTACCTGAGGGGTGTATTTTTTCACTTTGCAGATTTTCATCTAGGTCTACTTGAGGGAAAGTAGCCGATCTACTTTTCCCCCGTTGCTGGATTTCTTGCCCAGTCCGCCGCAGCCAACCGACCAGACCATCAGGCACCGCAGCCACTACTACTAAAAACATGGCACCCTGAAAAAATAGCCAAAAGGCCGGAAACTGCTCACTTAAAATACTCTTACCAAAATTCACCAACAAAGCGCCAATAATTGCTCCTACCAATGTGCCTCGACCGCCAACCGCCACCCAAATAATCATCTCGATCGAGAAGGAAATATCCATGGCATTGGGAGTAATAATTCCTGACTGCACGGTAAACAGCGCACCAGCAATACCCGCTAAAGCCGCCGAAACCGCCAGCACAAAAACCTTAAAACCAGTGGGGTCATAACCCGAAAACCTTACCCGAGGCTCATCGTCACGAATGGCCATCAACAACCGACCAAACCGGCCATTAGTCAACCAGCGACAGATGCCATAGGCACCGACTAAACCAAATAAGCTGCACAAATAAAACAGCCACTGCACTTCGATCGAACTCACTACTTTACCGAAAAACATCGCGCTGTCGGTCTTCAGGCCGTTGGTGCCATTAATCCACTTTTGCTGACTATTAAATAAGTTATAAAAAACGATCAGCGCAGCCTGAGTCAGAATCGAGAAATACACTCCCCGAATCCGATTACGAAATACAAAATAACCGACGATCGCCGCCACCAATGACGGAATTAAAATCACCGCCAGTAAGGTAAAAGGCAAAGAGGCAAAAGGCTGCCAAAACCAAGGCAGCTCAGTAACTCCATTTAAACTAAAAAATTCTGGTAGCTTCCCGGCAGGCAACTGCAACAGCAAAAACATCGCAAAAGCGTAACCACCAAGAGCAAAGAAAATCCCATGTCCCAGGCTAAGCATTCCAGTGTAGCCCCAAATCAGATCGATACCTAAAGCCGCAATTCCTAACGCCATAAAGCGTCCCAGCAATCCGACCCGAAACCCTTGACCGATCGCATACAGCAGTTGGGGAATAACGGTGGCTAACAGTAGCGCTAACCCCGCGACAATTATTATTTCTCGCCAGATAGGCTGGCGGATGATTTTAGTGAACATGCTTTACTCCTGAGTGCTATATATTCTCCGCGATCGAGGGATTCCTAATTCTCGACAAACCAATTTCCGCCAGATTAATTTTCATCAGATTAATTGTCAACAGTGCGACCTTTCTGCGGAAATAACCCTGCTGGACGAGCTTGGAGAAAAACAAAAATTCCCGCAAACACCATCACCTTGGCCATGCTGGAATTTGAGAAAAAGGTAAAGAAATTAGCCAGTGGTGGTGCCCAGCCCAACAGCGGAGCGAAGCTATCAGAACCAATAAGGTAGCTAGTTGTACCTAAAACTAGAGCCGCCACGATCGATCCCACCAATTTACCGACCCCGCCAACTACAACTACCATAAAAGTATCAATAATGTAGTTGGTACCAGTATTTGGCCCCACAGAACCCAAAAGGCTCACCGCCACCCCAGCAATTCCGGCTAAGCCAGAACCCAAGGCAAAAGTGAGAGCATCTACTCGATCGGTAGAAATCCCCAAACAGGCGCTCATTTCGCGGTTTTGAGTGACGGCGCGAATGCGCAAACCCCACATTGATTTATTTAGGAACCAATAAACTCCGGCAACACAGCCAGCGGTCAGTACCATAATAAAAATTCTGGTGGCAGGCAACTGATCATCCCCAATCGGCAGCCCGCCTAGTAACCAAGATGGAGCAGTGACATCTACATTCTGTGCCCCAAACCACGGCTGAGTAATTGCCAGCTTAAACATATCGCCCAGCACATTACAAATTACTAATGAGGCGATGCTGGCGATCGTGGTCAGCAGCAATTTTTTCCAGTCAAATTTAGCTGCTTTGCCGTTAGCAAGTAACCGATTTCCAGCATAGTAAAGACTGCCAAAGATACCGATCCCAATGATAAATTGCCAGCTCACACTGCGCACAAACTGCTGCAAAATAAGGCTCACACCCCAGGTAGCCAACAGTGTCTCTAATGGCCGACCATAGAGATGCCTTACTACCGTGCGCTCTAAAAAAAATCCCAGCAAGCCTGCAACTAAAAAGGCGGCGATAATTGCCGGGAAAATATACAAATCTGCGAGTGGAGTGCCTTTGCAAACATTTTGCACCAAAAAAGTGGTGTATGCTCCGATCATCATTAGCTCTCCATGAGCCATGTTGATTACACCCATCAAACCGAAAACGATCGCTAACCCCAAAGCTGCGATCAACAAAACTGAGCCAACACTAATGCCGCCAAATAAGCTGGTAATTAAACCTGATAACAAGATTTTTGTCTCCTGAGTAAAATTAAGTCTTAATCAAGACCAAGTGAGGGTGCCATAACACCCTCACTGTATTAAATTTAGGCTTTTTTAAATTTACCGCCCTTTGCTGGATCGCTCCAGTCACAAGAAAAGCCCTTTGTTTCGGCCACATATTGGTTCCAGGGTTCTGGCTCCACCGCAGCAGGCGTAGAGTTAACGATCTCGAACAGACCATCTTCGCGCACTTTGCCAATGCGGACTATTTTAGAAATGTGGTGATTAGCATTCATCACAACCTTACCGTTAGGAGCCTCAAAAGTTTGACCGATCGCTGCTGCCCGCACTTTTTCTAAGTCTTCATAGGTCTTGGCTTTTTCTACTGCCTGTTTCCATAGATAAACCATGGTGTAAGCTGCTTCCATCGGGTCATTAACTACTCGTTTAGGCCCAAACTTAGCTTTGAAAGCCTCCGCAAACTTCTTACTGGCCGGAGTGTCAACGGTTTGGAAGTAGTTCCAGGCTGCAAAATGACCTTTCAGATATTTTGCACCGATCGCCTGCACTTCTTCTTCGGCAACACTTACCGACATCGAAGGATATTTATCTGGCCCCATGCCTGCACCTTGAAGCTGTTTAAAGAAAGCTACATTGGTATCACCATTGAGGGAGTTATAAATAATGCCACCTTGGGGTAAGGCTTTTTTGATTTTGGCAATCACTGAGCTTACTTCGTTGTTGCCCAGGGGAATATATTCTTCGCCTACTACCTTGCCACCTTTGGCTGCCAACTGTGCCTTAATAATGGAGTTAGCTGTTTTAGGAAACACATAGTCTGAACCAACCAAGAAAAAGGGTTTGCCAGGATAGGTTTTGAGTAGCCATTCTACCGAAGGCTCAATTTGTTGGTTAGGAGCCGCACCAGTATAAAAGACGTGTTGAGAACACTCTTGACCCTCATACTGTACGGGATACCACAGCATGTGTTTTTTGGTTTCAAAGGTTTCTAGTACCGCTTTACGACTAGAAGATGTCCAGCAGCCAAATACGGTAGCTACTTTGTCTTGATCGATCAGTTTTTTAGCTTTTTCGTTGAAAGTTGGCCAGTCTGATTTACCATCTTCCAAAATTGGGATAATTTGTTTGCCCAATACGCCACCAGCTTTGTTGATTTCTTCGATCGCTAGCTGTTCTGCATCTACCACGCTCTTTTCCGAGATAGCCATGGTGCCACTCATGGAGTGCAATAGACCAACTTTAATTCCATTTCCAGTAGGGGCAGCCGGCGAAGCTCCTGGAGCCGAGGCGGGAGATGGACTGCCCGAGGCGCTGGGAGCGCTAGGGGCATTTGGAGCACAGGCTTTGAGTAAGACACTTCCCGCTGCTGTAGAACCAAGAATTAATATTTCACGCCGACGAAACTTGCGAGCCATGAGCGGCACTCACTCCATATATTTTGCGTTGATTTTTGCATTAAGACCAGGCAATTACAACTATCTAAGCCGTGAAACCAAGAAGTGAAGCGGCATGATGTCTTGAATGATGTTCGGGATTCTACTTAAATGAATTCCACAACAATGTATAACAGGATACATTGTATTGTTAATTTTTATTTAAAGGTTATTATTGCGACAGTAACGCTTGATGGTTTATGAAGTCTAGAACTTCTACTAATCCTTCACCGATCTTTAAATTAGTAAAAACATAGGGCTTGCCAACACGCATTTTCTTAGCATCTCGATCCATCACAGCTAAGTCTGCACCGACATATTCTGCCAAGTCGATCTTATTAATTACCAGCAAATCTGACTTGGTAATGCCGGGGCCGCCCTTGCGAGGGATTTTATCGCCGCCCGCTACATCAATCACATAAATAGTGGCATCAACCAGCTCTGGACTGAAGGTAGCCGCCAAATTATCGCCACCACTCTCCACAAAAATCAGATCTAAATCTGGAAACTGCTGTTCTAGTTCTTCGATCGCCGCAATATTCATCGAAGCATCTTCCCGAATCGCCGTATGGGGACAACCGCCGGTTTCGACCCCGCGAATGCGTTCTTGAGATAGCGCCTGGGCACGCACCAAAAACTGGGCATCTTCTTGGGTATAAATATCGTTGGTAACTACGGCTAGCTGATAGCGATCGCGCAAATTTTTACAGAGTGCTTCCACTAAAGCCGTTTTACCAGAGCCAACTGGACCAGCCACACCAATACGAAAGGGAGAAGTCATAATTTAACTGCGAAATAAGCGACTATATTGAGTTTCATGGGTCATACTAGCAATTGCTAAGCCCCAGCTACAACTAAAAAGCTGATCATCGGGCAAAACTAAAGATCGATCGACGCTAATCGTAATCGGTGCAGCCAATTGCAGCAGCAATTTTTGGCCAGCAGTTTGCCCGAGCGGAATTAGTTTAACTCCGGCACTCACTAGGTTGCTTGCCCAACTGTGCAAATATCCGAGTAAGGCAGTGCGTTCATCAATCTCAGCCAATTCAGCAGCTAGAGCAAAGACGATCGCCAGATTCCAGTTTTCCTGCATACTCCAACCAGACCAATCTCGATCGGGATAGAGATTTTGTAGGAGTTTGAGCAGCGATCGACCCATTTGCCAATTTTGCTGCTGAAGTTCGACAGTCTCACGGGTAGCCGAGAGCCAATGATTCCAGTAAATCACGGTTGGCTGATTTCCTTGCTGTATAGCTCGCTGTGCCCGAATTAAAATTGCGGCTTCCATACCGATCGAGCCAGTAGCCAACGATTCTGTCAGCCAGATTTGCAGATCAGCAGCAGACCGGATCAGCTCTCGATCAACCAAGGTCTCTAATCCTTCAGAATAGCTATAGGCTCCTACCGGCAGCGCAGGGCTGGTAAGTTGTAAGAGCTTTAAGAGAGCGGTGGCATCCATCAGTGGTGATGGTGCTGAGCAGATTCATAGGCTCCAGCCTGAGGCTGAAAAGGTCGATCGGTCTCTGTTACGATCAAACCACGCTGTAGCAACATATCTCGCAGTACTGCATCGGGCAACAAATACAAATAATCGTCAGTAATTTCTAATGGCACATGGCGATTGCCCAGGTGATAGGCTGCTTGCAGCAAATCTAGAGGGTGCTGGGCACTGACCACCATTACTTGCTCTGGCTTGGCCAAAATCTCGATCACCAATGATTCATCGGCAGCTTGTAGTCGATCGCCTTGGCGCAGGCTTGTTCCGCGCTTGAGTTGTAAATAAACTTCTTGACCACCATCGGTGATAAAAGGATGACGCGATTTGCTGCGTTCTTCGGCAGTGAGAGAAAGCCGATCGGTTGCCAATAGCTGGCTGTGGTGATGGAGTTGGGTAGTAAGGAGAACTGGCATAGTCAGCAGTATTCTGGGAGACTTCTGGATATCATAGCGGACCAAAGCTTATTTTTTGCTGGAGTAGGCGGTGATGAATCGATCGTCTAATAGTTTGCTGATATCTACGTCAGTTTTAATCAACTTGCTCTCTAATAAAAATTTCTTCGTTTCTAGAGCAGATTTCGATAAGAACGTAATATCATGGCCACTTTTAAATGCTTCAATATTTTCAGCAAGGCTAGAAATTTTAGTACCGTCTTTATAGTTTTGATATTCAGCTAATGATACTCCAGCTCGTTTAGCCATTATTTGATCTGTTTCTTTGAAGTTATTACCACTGGTCATATAGTCCAAGGTGGCAAACCAGCTATTCACAAATGCTTGTACTTGCTCTGGATTAGCAAGTACAAACTTGCGGTTGAAGACCAAGTGGTCAGAAATTGAGCCGGGAAAGTTTTTGGAACTAAACAACTCCTTACTGCCAGGTCGTTTGAGCGCTGTGGTGGTAAAAGGAGCAAAAACTGATATAGCATCTAGCTCCCCAGCAACAAAAGCTGCCGCAGCCTTACTGGTTTCCATCGGAATAAATTGGATATCTTTGCTTGACATGCCTGCTTTCTGCAAAGCCTGCACCAACATAAAGTGATCAACAGTGCCTTCTTCGGCGGCAACTTTTTTGCCTTTGAGTTCAGTGATTGATTTAATTTGATTTGAGACAATAATCTTGTCATTACCAGTAGAGTTATCATTGGTCAGCACTATTACTAGGTCTGCCCCACTATCGATCGCGCTAATCGTGTCGGCCAAAGTCTGACAATTAGCATCTATTTTACCGGTAGCTAAGGCTTTGATCGATTCCGCATAACTATCAAACCATTGTAGATCAACATTAATATTGTTACTTTGAAAAATGCTCTTATCTTGGGCTACCTGCCATGGCAACCAACCTGGCCACGCACTAAAGCCTAATTTGGCACGGCCTAGAGATTTAGCTACGGCCTGTGTTTCAACGCTGGGATTTTTTTTTGCATCCGGCGGTAGCTGATAAGCTCAGGGCAAACAATAAAGATGAAGAAATCATCGATCGTCTTTTCATATCAAAATCCTCTGACGAGAGTAGAGCACAATTTTGAGGATTATTCTCTGCTCTCCGTCGCCCGGTGATAGACAAGCAGTTTTGCTGACACCCTGTCGGCTATCGCTTTTAAACATCCTCTTAAATAAATAATGCCCAAACTTAGGTGTCGATCGACAGTCCGGACTATCCCACAGTATCAATTCTTGTAGCTCACTGAGGTTGTTTGAGCCTCTCTTGTTGTTTTAGAAAAAACAAAGGGCACTCTAGGCGTATAACAAAACTTGAACATCCCTATTTTGGGAAGTCACGGGGTGCATGAATAAATCCAGCTCTTTTTCTTCAGCAGTGCAAACTGCCCAGCCTCTGCCGTGCGGAATAGTGACCTGTCGCGATCAGCATTTTGTCGTATTACCCCAAGAAAATTCTAGGAAGAAAAATGTAAATATTTATTGATAATTAATTGCCAAAAGAAAATACTATCAGAGAAATTTTAAATCTATGCTTACTCAAGAGAAACCGCCAACTAACAACATGGATACATTTGCTGAATACCTTAACCCTACGACATTTGAAGATGTATTCAAACTTTGGTCAAAGTATGAAGATACTGCGATACATTTTAACGATCTTCTTATTAGGCTGAGAATACAGATACTTGGAGGTGTAAGTATTAGTGGAACATTAGCAACTACTATCATCAAGGAGAATAATATCTATTCACTTAGATATATATTTCTGTCCCTTCTAATAATTTGGATAGCAGTATGGATATTAGATATATGCTATTACAGCCGTCTTCTATCAGGTGCAGTAGATGCAACGATCGAAATCGAGAAAAAATTTCCAAGTTTTCAACTGAGTACAAAAATCAAGAAGTCAGTAAATAAAAGCTGGAATAAGATAGATGGAGTGCAAAGCTTTTATTTAATTATATTTACTGTCCTACTTGTATCATCTGTAATACTTTTTTGGCCTGCTTGAAGAATTCAAAATTGATAGCAACTATGATTTGTATATACTTGTAGCTTTTACTTGGGTAGAAAGTCAAAATCATTGAGAAGCTTAAGATTTTTTAGGGAAAAGTATAAGTACGTCAATTCAAATCTGGAGTGGATATTATGAAACGAGATATGGAGTTAATTAGAGAGTTAATGATGGCGATTGAATCCAGAGAAGATGCTTCTGAATGCTGGGCTGAAGATCTAGAAATTGCAGGTGATTGGAATATCGCTCAAATCAAATATCACTTGCAACTATTGGTTGACGCTAAATTCCTGGAGGCAACTATTAAGCATGACAATGGCCCTAATACTTACATTTTGATAGTCAGAATGCTATGGGAGGGTCATGAATTTCTAGATAATGCTCGTAATGAATCCATCTGGAAAGAGGCTCGGAAAACTATAGCTGAGAAAGGTGGAAGTGTTGCCGTTGGAGTCCTTACTCAGTTGCTTTCGAGTATAGCTAAACAGCAGATGGGATTAAGTTAACTGTAGGGTAGGCGATCTTGGAGTCGGAAACCAGCGAGAGATGCTAGCTGCGAATAGAGTGGGCGATCCCCCCAGCCCCCTTTACAAAGGGGGAGCCGGAATGGTTGAGTATTGGTGGTGATCATTTGCTACTAACAAACAGTGAACTTGTAGATTTCAAAGAATTACCAGGGAACCATGAGTTCATAGCATTCAACTCCAGTTCCCCCTTTCCAAAGGGGGTTAGGGGGATTCCATTCCATCAACCATGCCCTTAAGTAAATCCCCCTTCTACCTCCCCTACAATCCTAAATTGGTTGATCGAGCCAAGCAGATGCGGCGTAACCCTACGCCTGCCGAAAAAAAACTCTGGGAAGAATACCTGAAAACCTTTCCCCATCGAGTGCTGCGCCAAAGACCTATCGACCACTTCATTGTAGACTTTTACTGCGCTGCTCTTCGCCTAGTCATTGAAGTGGATGGTTCTGTGCATTTTTCTGAAGCCGCCCAAGCCCACGATGCCGAAAGATTGATCGAACTCGAAAAATATGGGCTACAAATTATCAGATTCACCAACGATGAAGTCATCAATAATTTTGAGAATGTCTGTAACCAGATTGCCGAATTACTAAATCGCTAAAAAATTAGCCATAGTCAAAAATACATCTAGGTATAACTATGGTGCTAGTCGATCGATCACCCACTCACCCTCTTGTAGCCGATAACGGAGCCGATCGTGCAACCGACTCGGTCGCCCCTGCCAAAATTCGATTTCGTTAGGCACCACTCTAAAACCACCCCAATGGTCTGGACGAGGAATTTCGCGCCCTTGATATTCCAATTCCAAAGCCGCCATCCGTGCTTCTAAAACTTCCCGGCTAGCAATTACCTCACTCTGGGTCGAAGCCCAAGCACCCAATCGACTACCCAAAGGCCGACTCTGAAAATAAGTATCCGCCTCTAGAGCCGTGGCTTTTTCTACCTGACCAACTACTCGTACCTGTCGCTCTAAATCTCCCCACAAAAACACCAAAGCAGCATAAGGGTTGGCTGCTAGCTCTTGGCCTTTCTGGCTGCGGTAGTTGGTATAAAAAACAAACCCTCTGGGATCAAAGCCTTTCAGCAACACAATCCGAGCATTTGGTTTGCCGTCTGCCACGGTGGCCAGGGTCATGGCGTTTGGTTCCAACAAATCTGCTGCCAATGCTTGATTAAACCATAGCTCAAACTGTTGGAAGGGATTGGGATCTCCTTGTTCTAAGCCAGCTTGGGTGTAATCTTTCCGCAAATCGGCAATGGATGGAATAGTCATGGTTTTAAAACTTCGTTAACCAATTTAGGATAGCCGGATTCACCACTTCTGGGTACTCATCGTGAGGACAATGGCCACCACCAGGAATGGTAAACAGTTCTACTGATTTGCCCTGATCTTTTAGCTTGCGGAAGGTTTCAATGCCTTTTACCGGAGTCCAGGGATCTTGATCGCCCCAAATTACTAGTAACGGACAGTTGATTGATTTCAATAAATCTCTTGGCTCTGTTCCTGGCGCTGCACTAATTACGGCTGCAAAAACTTTCTGTGCCCCCAGGTCACAGGAGGGTTGATATAGCAGTTCTACCAAGTCATCTGTAATTGCTTCTTTACGAAAATAAACCTGACCTAGACTCTTGCGGATATTTTTTTTGCTGCGAATTCGATCGAAGATCAATGGCCCAAAAGCTGGAGAACGAACAATGTTCATAAAAATGGTCATAATCTGTCGCACAAACCAGTTCAAGTCAGTCGGGCGATGAGTCAGGCCACCAGCACAGTTGATCAGTACGGCTCCGGCACAAAGATCGGGGCGGTTTGCTAAGGTGGTGAGAGTGATCAGACCGCCGATCGAGTTGCCGACCAAAAAGGTTGGCTCTTGAATGTGGGTATCGATAAAATCGGCGATCATCTCGGCCCAGAGTTCCATGCCGTATTCGATCGGTGCTTTCGTCGAAGCCCCGAACCCCAGTAAATCTAGGGCGTAGACCCGATATCCCCCATCAGCAATTTCATTGATGTTTTTGCGCCAGTGGCCGATCGATGCTCCAAAGCCATGAATGAGTAGCACTGGCTGCCCAGCGCCTTTGACTGTATAGACAATATCGTAGCCGCGCCATTTCCAGGTTTGTCGATCGATTTGATCAATGGCGGCAAGGGTTTCGAGGATGGCTGGCATTTTATAAACTTTTGTGAAGGAGTTTTGCTGTATTTTAACGTGAAAGACTTTCAGAAAGGGAGGGGAGTGCTAATTTTTTGGTAGAGTTAAAGTCGCCGATTCAAATCTGAAGTGCAACTTACGAATAGGAGATGAGGGAGTGAGGACATTTAATTAGTAAATACAATGACAATTATTTCCATCCACGTAAACTGATGCTGCCTGAATTTTATACCGTTGCCCAAGTAGCTGATATTCTGAGTATTTCTAAAGAGACTCTTCATAAATGGAATCGCAGCGGTGTTCTAGTGCCAGCTCATTGCTTACAAAACAACGTTGTTTATCATCGCTCTCAGCTAGAGCATTTTGAGCAGGCTAAGCTGCTATTTATGAGCAACTGGGAGGCTGAAATGAAGAGCAAGCCTGATCGTAACTATACTTCGCTAGAGCTTTTTGCTGGAGCCGGTGGTTTAGCGATCGGCATGGAAAAAGCCGGATTCGACTCCATGCTACTGAATGAAATAGACAAAGATGCTTGTAAAACTTTGCGAACTAATCGGCCACAGTGGAATGTTGTAGAAGGTGATGTTTCTCAGGTGAATTTTTCAGCTTATCAAGACAAAGTAGACATTCTAGCTGGTGGCTTTCCCTGTCAAGCCTTTTCCTATGCTGGTAAAAAGCTGGGGTTTGAAGATACTAGAGGAACTTTATTTTTTGAATTTGCGAGAGCAGTTCAAGAAACTAACCCTAAAGTGATTTTGGCAGAAAATGTGCGCGGCATTCTCAAGCATGATCATGGAAAGACCATCGAAACAATCACCAGTATTATTGACGAACTTGGATATACGTTAGTATCACCACGAGTACTAAAAGCAATTTTTTATCAGGTTCCCCAGAAACGCGAACGACTAATTATTGTTGGGATCAGAAAAGATCTTGCCCCGCAGGTAGAATTCTGCTGGCCATCGCCATACTCTAGAATTATGACTATGAAAGATGCTTTAAAAGCTGGTGAATTATTTGCCACAGACGTTCCTGCTTCTCCAGGGCAAACATATCCCAAACGGAAAGCCGAAATACTTTCTTTAATACCACAAGGTGGCTATTGGCGAGATTTGCCTGATGAACTACAGCAAGAGTACATGCAGAAAAGCTACTTTCTGGGGGGTGGAAAAACAGGGATGGCCAGAAGGTTAGCCTGGGATGAACCAAGTCTTACTCTTACCTGTGCACCAGCACAAAAACAAACCGAGCGCTGTCATCCTGAAGAAACCAGACCTTTGACCGTCAGGGAATACGCTCGTGTGCAAACTTTTCCTGATGATTGGAGTTTTTCTGGATCCTTGACAGCTCAATATAAACAGATTGGCAATGCCGTTCCGGTTAATTTAGCTTATGCGATTAGTCGTTCATTGATTGAATTATTGAATGACATTGAAAAACTAGAGCTAGGCAATAAAAACATCAAAAAAACCAAAGATTTGGCAATTGCTGTTTAGAATATTTATGAGAAGTAATGCTGGTCGGCAGATCTGTCACGGTCTTGGGTTCGATTGACCTTAAAATCTGGAGTTTGAAATGAACAGCAGATGCTCAAGCCTGAATAATCACTGGGCTTAATGCAATTACTTAATCTGATCAGATAAGCTGTATCGAAAAACCGACTACAATCACCTTAAATGATAGTTTATCAAAGATTCTGATGAGTAACATTCTAGCGATCGATCAATCTTATACTTTCAGCAAATTATTTGAGCTAAAAATTGAAGCTGATGACCTAGCAAATGAGCTAGGCTATAGCTTACAGCGCACCCGCTTATCCTTACCTAGCTACACTGGCGACTTACCAGAAATACCAATGCTCAAGGAAAGCATCGAATCCTTGATGCCCTACGTCAGCCTCACCAGCGAAACCTCCCGGCGAGAGGTAATGATCTCCCAGGTGATCTTTGCCGTGGTGCGCCATACCAAGGCTCAGCTTAAAATTGAGTATCCAATCCGAGTCAGCGATCAATTACAGGGCATCCTCGATTATCTGCTGCGCGGCTCGACAGAATTATTGGTTATCGAAGCCAAACGAGAAGATCTGGACTATGGTTTTAGCCAGCTAGTCGCCGAAATGATTGCTCTCGATCAATGGCCGCGCACCCCAGAACAGCCCCAAATTATTGGCGCTATTACCACCGGGCAAATCTGGCAATTTGGTCGCCTCGATCGAGCCACCAAACATATCGATCAAGGTCTTGATCTCTATCGTGTTACCGACGATCTAGAAGATTTGCTACGCATTCTTATTCAGGCTCTCAGTCCTTTGACCTAAGTATAGTTGTTATCCCAAGAAAAATTCTCCTGCTACTGATTTTGGCGGGGATGGTACAACGATGATTATTTTCCGGTGGATCTTCTTGTAGGGAAGGTATATGCTCCGGCGAGCCATCGGTTACACTGTTGTCAGGGAACTTTAATGTCAGGAGTATGGCAATGGCAGAACCGATTACTACTGCTTTGATTGTGGGTTTGGCGGCGCAGAAGTTTGCGGAGGGGGCAGCGGGTAAAACGGCTGAGAAGCTAGTGGAGCAGTTGTGGAATGCGATCGCCAACCGTTTTGCAGGGCGCAAGAAGACGGCGGAAAATTTGGCAGCGATTCTCTCCGAGACGCTTTCGCGAACGCCGCAGCCCAGGGTAACAATCCAGAGGCGTTAGAGAAGGTGGAGACTGTTTTAGCGGCGGAATTTGTGGAGGATGAAGATTTTCGATCGGAGTTAGCGGCGATCGTGGCCAAGATCCAGCAAGCAGAGCCAGAGCGTATGCAGCAAATGCTGGTGAGCATTAAAATCAGCAAGGGCATCAAGGCCAAAGATTTAAGCCAAGAGGGCGCAGTGAATCAAAAAATGTTGGTAGATGTGGAAGCAGAGAGTTTGGAATTTGACAACTTGACCCAACAGCAGGATCAATTACTGGAAAATGCTTTGCAACTACCCCATAACCAACAGCAAAGGCTACTGCAATTGTTGCAAAATCATCACCATGAAAATCGTCGGACAGAAATAGCCACAGATGCTCAGCAGACATTGACTGACTTCCGAGCCGGCAAATTCCGGAGCCAATCAGCCGCAGAGGTTATCACAACCCTGCGTCAGTCTTTGCACGAGACAGAAGAAGCATGAGGGCATTGGTTTTAACGCCCAAATTCCAACGGGCATTTCGCAAATTTGCCAAGCGAAATGCTGACCTTCAGCAACGCATTGAAGATACGCTGCAACAAATGGAAGCAGATGTATTTGCTCCAAGCTTAGGTACCCACAAACTGAGCGGGAAGCTGGATGGTTTTCAGTCTTGTTCTTGTGGGTATGATTGTCGTATGGTTTTCTCTATTGAATGAACAGGATACAGAAGCCAATAATGAGTGGCATTGAACGTGAGATCTTGCTTGATCGTCGGCACATCGCCAAGCACTTATCTGGAACGCCCCAGAGCGAACGGCTGCTGCAAAGAGGCCGAGCAGCTCATATGTTCAACGACGAAGCTACCCTGCCTGCTGCGAGTAGCCCAAGCTATCATAGAGGCTGGCACATACACAGGCTTTGCCAGAGGTTATCATCGCTACGGACTGCTATTCTCTGACGCGATTGGTCTTCGCATTAGCCCAGACGGTTCAACCATTCCCTTATTCTATGGCGAGGTAAAAATTGATGCAGACAACCAATACCATCCCCTTCCCCGCACCCGACCCAGTGAAGAATAACTGGAACTTCCTAGAAGTCTGGGTAGATCCCATGCAGTTTCCTCCCTACCTCCTCTTGTTACTAGGTGATGAATCTGGTATCTGCCATATTTTCGATCCCGCAGAGCAGTATAAGTTAGTAACAAGCTGTGAAACCTACGATCGAGCACAGCTTTGGCTACTAGAGGATGAATATGAGCTATTAGAAGGTAGACTGTCCGACATAGAAGTTCATAACAGGCATAGTTAGAAACAGCCCGCTCAGAGTAAACGGTAAAATTGTGCTGACAAAACCCTTGGAAAAGTAATGGAGCTGGAGGCTCCCTCCAACTAAGAAAGAAAGAAAGTTCTACCCATCTTTGCCCTCGAAATTGTCTCGATCGATGCCGACCATCCAATTCATTACTGCTAGCAATTGTTCGATCGGCGACAACGAGTACTCGTTTGGATCAAAAAGAATCAGATTTTCTCGTAACTGCAAAAAGTGCCACAGGGATCCACTTGTTACAATGCCATAGATGAAGTCAATTGGCTTTTCTCTGCTTTCATTGAACTTTCGGGCAGCAAACATTTCAGCGATACATACTGCGACACTTTGCTCGAAGGTTTCCTTCGAGTCTTGAGTGGCAGGTTGACCCCAACCATCTTCTAGAACCCCTTTTTTGGCCTCTACCAACGCTAAAATAGGCGCACTTAGTTTGACCTGATCGGGAGATTTACTAATTAGAAAATCGCAAACTCCATTCAGTCCAAGTTCTTTGTCTACATTAAATTCCTTCCCAGAAAAAATACTAATTTCATCATTGGCTAACCGCTTGAGTTCCATCAGAATGGGGGCAATGATGAATTCAGAACGCGCTTTTTCGGAACCTGCAACTCTGGCGACGGGTAACATTCTCGACAAGGTTTCTGTTAGCCAGTCACTGGGAAATATTGGCTTTAGCTCAGGAATAAAATGATTAGATCTGAAAACCAATCCAAATTTATCCTCAGCTTCCTCAACAGTAAAATTGTTGTACGGCATGATCTGACCCTCAAAATGAATTGGACGATGTTACTAAAAAGCAGCGATCGAATTGTAATAATTAGATTGCTGCTTTTCATCTTAGTCCTGTCACCCAAAACATTTACTTGGTGTTTGGTGTTGCCAAAGCCGAGGGTACTGGCACCGGGGCAATCGGCATCACCGTGGGTTCAGCAGTGCTAGGAGCTGCACCGGGACTGGGCGAAACTGGCGAAGTCCCCAAAAGTGGAGTCTTTAGTGAAGGTGGAGCAGTAGACTTGGCCAAAGTTTGAATTTGGTCTTTGTACTGTGCCGGAGCGATTTCAGTAGCTTGATCGAGCAAAGCCTGGGCTTCACTCACACTACCAATTTTCTTGAAAACCAGCGCCTTCGCCAACAAAGGCCGAAAATCTTGGCTGTCAGCTTGAGTTAGCCCATCGTAAATAGGAAACGCTTCCGCGTATCGCTGCTGACTGACGTAGATCTGTGCCAACAATAGCTTCAGGCCACCCAAATCTGCAGTTTTGCCCGGAGGGATTGGAGTTTTGATTGCTTCTTGAACTAAGCCGATCGCCGCCTCAGGCTTCTGAGCATCTACAAACAAACTAGCTAAGCTTTGCAATGCTGGAATATGGTGGGGATTATTGGCCAACGCCTTGCGGTAATTTAATGCTGCTGTCTCTCGATCGCCTAAATAATGGTGAGACTGACCAGCTAACACCCCGTACTCTGGCACATCTGGATTCAATGCCGCCAATCTTTCTAGAGAGCTAATCGAACCTTTAATATCAGCCAACTGCAACTTAGAATTAGCAATGGTTTTGAGGGCTTCTTGATTATCGGGCTGTCCAAACAAAACTTTTTCGGCTGCAAAAGTGCGATCGCGCAACAGGGTCATCTGATCGCTAGGGAGGTTCACTCCCTTCCCAATACCGCTATTATTCCACCAGGCAATTCCTAACGGCGACAGCACGGCTCCAAAGGTAGTAAGAACCGAACCCCAAATCACCAAATTAAGAACGGTGGATTTCTTCGATCGCTTAGGTAGCTGCAAACCGGTTGTTAAAGCTGTGGTGGTTTGACCAGTAGAAAATGCGGTAGACATTACTGGGGAGCGTTGAGATGCTGTTTTTTTAGGCACTGTTTTTTAAATAGTGTAGTTTGAAGGCAGTGGAGCTGAAGTAACTTTATGATTCCTCGATCCTGCCACAGATCGATCGCCTTTGGTGCAAGTTGAACAGTCGCATTTGGCACAAATCTGCGGGCAAAACGTCCGAGGCTTGCTATGATGAACTTTGCAAAATCTAGTGCGAAATCTAGAAATATCTAGAATACTGCGGAGAAAGATTGTGACCATCGCCGAACTCTTTGAGAAAGGTGGAGTGGCCATGTGGCCCCTGGCTTTATTGTCAGTGCTGGCCTTGGGCACCATTTTAGAACGCATTTGGTTCTGGCTGGGTTTACTCAGCCGGGAAAAAGAAACGGTCGATCGAGTGCTAGATGCCAGCAACACTGGCAACTGGGATCGGGCGGTGCAAGTTGCCCGTGAAGCGCGCCATCGTCCGATCGGCAGGTTTCTATACGCGCCGCTGCGCCGCAAAAATCCTGACCCAGAGACTTTTAAGCTGGCGTTAGAAGCCTCGGCAGAAGAAGAACTCCACGCCATGCGCCGGGGTGAAAAGATTTTACAGGCCGCGATCGCCCTGGCACCCCTTTTGGGTTTGCTGGGGACAGTATTGGGTCTGATTCGATCGCTCAATGGCATCAAGCTCACCGATCTCGCTAGTGGCAGTGGTACTGGCGTTACGTTAGGAATTAGTGAATCACTGATTAGCACGGCCACTGGGATGATTGTGGCGATTACCAGCGTGGCTTTTTACTGGATATTTCAGGGTTTGTTGATTAAACAGGTAAATATTTTTCGTCGATCGGGTAATGAATTGGAATTGCTTTATCGAGAGCGCTATCATCGCACTGGTCGGAGCAGTCTTCCTATTCGAGAAGAGGCTGCTAAACCCCACGAAGAAACGGAGTTGCTGTGAAAATTAACCTAGACAACAACAACGAAGCTCCTCGGGTAGAAGTTGTACCGCTGATCGATATTATTTTTTGTATTTTGACCTTCTTTTTGCTTTCTGGTTTGCAAATGGCTCGTCAGCAGGCGATTAATGTGGATTTACCCAAGGCCAAATCAGCCGAGAGTCAAACTCGCCAAATGATGATTGTCAGCCTAGATCAAGAAGGCCAAGTATTTGTAGAGCAACAGCGCTACCCCCAAGTAGAAGCCCTCTATCAGGCCACCAAAGCATATCGCGCCAATACTCCTAATGGCTCGATCGTGCTGTATGCCTCTAAGCAGGTACGCTATGAAAGGGTTATGGAAATTTTAGATTTGCTGCGATTAGCTGGTGGTGACAACGTGGCGCTAGCCACTACTAATATTGAGGCTACTCCAGCACCGGTAATTAACTTGCCTCCTGGATATGCACCTGCTCCGCCTCAAACTCAGCAAGCTCCTAGCCCTTCTGTGTTGCCACTGCCTCCTACTGCGCCTACACCGCGATCCAAGAATCCAGAATTACGTTGATTTCCAGCTGGCACTGCCCACGACTAACGATCAATAAGGATCTGTGGCTTGAAGATCTCGGTGTCATCGATCGGCTATTGAAATCCCAGATGAGCGCCAGAAAATGAATCCCTATATCTAGAGAAGTACAGGGATTTTTGATTGGCACCAAAACTTTTGGATATTTTATGCTTGCTCAGTAACTGATTCTTCTAGCGGCTCGTCTTTAAATGAATCTGCTCCACTAATTTCAGGAGCCGACTCAATTACCTGATCTGGCAGATCGCCGCCTTGGACTATTCCTAAAATCACCGTAATATTGTCGCTGCCGCCATTGGTTTTAGCAGTTTCAATTAAAGCTTGAGGCAACTCACTAGTTGGTACCGTCTTCATCAAGCTAGCAATTTCTTGATCCGAAACTTCCTCAGTCAAACCATCACTGCACAACAAAATCAAATCATGCTGACGCACATCGATCGTCTGGATTGATTCTGGACGCAAATCTAAATCTCGGCGACCCAAACAGTGAGAGAGCACATGACGCAGGTGGTGAGTGCGGGCTTCTTCTGCCGTGAGCTGCTGCATTTTCATGGCTCTAGCCACCCAAGTATCATCTTCGGTGATTTGGGTCAGTACACCATCTCGAAAGCGGTACAGGCGAGAATCGCCCACATTGGCAGCCCAAACTCTAGTTTCTTCAAACAACAGCATGACTGCGGTGGTGCCCATATCCGATCGAGCGGGGTTTAGCTGTTGGTCTGCCACGATCGCCTCGTTGGCAGCCAGCATGGATTTTTCTAATAAAATGGTTGGTTCGCTGCTATCTTGCCAATTTTGGTTCATGTAGTCAACGATCGTCTCAATAGCAATCCGACTAGCTTCTTCACCCCCAGCATGACCACCCATGCCATCAGCTACGATGCAAAACCTGCCGCTGGGGTCGGCATAAAAGGAATCTTGATTACCGGCACGAACCATGCCTTTATCGGTGCCAGTTAAAAAGTTGGACTTCATACGTTGCTTCTAAGCCAAAGAGATGGAGCGTTGAGAGTAGACAATTGTGATGTTGACAGCTTTCATCAAAAGCGATCGCCAAATCGAATATTATGCCAGATTGGTACCGTTGGATAGCCCATTCTACAAATATTCCATTTTTAAAACATCCGATCCGATTTTTCAATGCGGCGCAAATGACGGATCAAGACAATAGCCATGAACAATGCCATGATACCCATTCCTGCTGCCGGAAGTTGAAATTTGTTTACAAACAGCAAGGTTGCAGATAGAACAAAAGAACCTGTGATCAAGGCATAGTTGGTGCCCTGCTGCATCGCGGTCATCCGACGAATAATCCGATCGGTCTCAGTAGACCTCACTCTTACTCGTAAATCACCACGTTCTAACTTTTCAATTGTATCTTCAATCCGCCGGGGCAAACTCAGCGCCGACGAGCTAACTTGCGCAGCTTGCCGCCCCAGTTCACCTAAAAAATCACCGGCATCGGGAGTCAAATTGTTATTGGCCATAAGCTGTAGGGCAAAAGGTTGCGCCGCCTCCATAAAGTTAAAATCTGGGTCTAGACCCTTGCCAACTCCTTCGATCGTTGAGAAAGCCCGCATCACAAAGGTAAAAGTAGCCGGAAACCGAAAAGGTTGGTCGTAGGCAATCTCGTACAAGTCATCACTAATCTGGGAGATGGACTGACTCTCGAAAGATTTTTCCATCACATTGTCTAGCAAGTACTGGATCGATCGACGCAGAGAGCCAGTATCACCCGTAGGCACCAGTACTCCCAACTCAATCAATGATTTCAACACCTGATCGGCATTGCGTTGTACTACTCCACTCAGTGTGCCCATTAGCTTGCCTTTGGTCATACCAGCAATGCGCCCCATCATCCCGAAGTCGTAGAAAATTAGCTGGCCAGTTTGGCTCACGGCCACATTGCCGGGATGTGGATCGGCATGGAAAAAGCCATCGGCTAAAATCTGCCGGAGGTAGGCTTGGGCACTGAGTAAGGCGATTTCTTTGCGATCGATGCCAGCTTTTTCTAAAGATTCATAGTCACTAATTTTGATTCCTGGTAAATATTCTAAAGTCAAAACCTGGGGCGAAGAATATCCCCAAAAAATCCGAGGCACTTTCACCCAGTTTTCGGTACGAAAGTTGCGCCGAAAAGTATCGGCGTTTTGGCCTTCTAGCAAATAATCAGTTTCTTCCCAAAGAATTTTACAGCACTCATCATAAATCCCCATCCAGTCACGGCCTTTGCCCCACTTGGGATGGTTCTGAAAATATTGGGCAATGCCCCGCAAAATTTCTAGATCGATCGTAAATAGTTTCTTCAGCCCTGGGCGCTGAATTTTTACGACTACTTCTTCGCCGGTATGCAACTGCGCTTGGTGAACCTGACCCAAACTAGCTGCCGCTAGGGGCAAGGGTGAAAAATGCGCAAACAGTTCATCGACACTTTTGCCCAGATCACGCTTGATAGTAGCAGCCACCGTATCGTAACCAAAAGCTGGCACTTGATCTTGGAGCTTAGTTAGTTCTTCTACATACTCTGCCGGAAACAAGTCAGCACGGGTAGAAAATAACTGTCCCAGCTTAATAAATGTGGGACCAAGCTGTAAAAACGTATCTCGCATCCAAACAGCCTGCCGCCGACGGCGGGCATTGCGCTTAGCCTCAGTAAAGCCACCCACGTAAGTCCACTTCCGGTTATCGATCCAAGAACCGTTCAAAAAAGTCAGGAAAAAAGACCAGATATCGATGTAGCGGCGCTGACGAGAGTAATTTTCCCGATTCCAGCGATATTGATTCTCACCATTAGAAATATTTTTGGGCATGTCCAGCATATCCAATTGTGGATCTCGGGTTTGATCTGTAGATATGTGGTCTGTAGATATGTGTTCAGTCGGCGGCAGAATAAGTGGAGATGTGGCAGTCACTGGATTTTAGGTGCAGAAAGGAAAGTTTGATGGACTGATCAACTTGCTGATTTGTTGCGATAGCGCTGGAGTTCTGCCCGTAGTCTGGCAATTTCGGCTCTGAGGTCATCGATCGTCTCTTGCAAATCAGGAGTTGCAGCGCTAGAGTTACTATGCCCATTTCCAGTCTCCCGTTCTGCTCTGGCCAAAACTTCTTGGGTAAAAGTCTTCAGCTTTTCCCGCTGTTCGGCATCAAACTTGCCCAACTCGCTCAGGCCGATCGTTAGGGTTTCAGAAAATTTGTCGTTGATGGCCTGCGCAAGGGCACGACCAACAAAAAAGCTATCGGTTGGATCAGACATTTTTACCTAAATCGCTACTGGATCAATTACACCTTCAGTAAAGAATTATAACGCGCTGTCACAGGAATTTGGCAGTGAGGGAGGAAATGTCTTCAGGTTTTGCGGAGCTTATTATTTGGACAGATTGAAATTGTTCGGCGCTAGGCTTAAGCTGGAAACTAATCAGACTGGCCAAATCCTCCTGTCGCTCGGAAATTTATGTTTACTGTCGAAAACTACGCAACCACCGCAATCTTTTTTCTGGCCATCGGCATGTTGGGCTGGGGGTATTATCGCAATCGCGGCTATGGCCAGCTCGGAACCTTAGCCTGGTTACAGTCTGCGGCTTTGATGCTGCCCTGGATTGTGTTTTTTGGCTGCTTTGCTCTAGGAATTTACATTAATTTAGCAGCAGTGCTGGTGCTGTTGGTTGGCTCTACTGGTCTATATATTTGGCTGGGTAGCCGGTTACGCAAAGTTGTCCAAGATCCCAATTTTCAAGGAGATCTGGCAAAAAAGATGAATCGCTATCAGTCTGATCCTGGTAGTGCTGAGGCTATCAAAGATATCCCAGAAATGCCTCATCTGGCTGGAGAAGACCTAGAAAAGATTCGGGGGATTTTTGGAATCGATACATTCTTTGCTACCGAGACTATTCCCTATCAGCAAGGCGCAATTTTCAAAGGCAATTTACGAGGTGAAGCGGCGGCCTCTCACGATCGGCTGCAAGCCAACCTCAAAAAAATTCTTGGTGACAAGTATCGTCTATACCTAATTGAAGGCCCAGAAGAGCGTCCAGTGGTGTTGGTAATGCCAACAGCGGGCGATGCGTTAGAGATGACCGTGGCACAGAAGGTCTTGGCAGTGGTGCTGTTGTTGGCAACAATCGCCAGCACCTTAGAAACCGCTGGAGTATTTTTGGGCTTCGATTTTTATAGCAACTTACCCAAGTGGCCACAGGTAGCCCCTTTGGCTCTGGGTCTATGGACAATTTTGTTGGCACACGAAGCTGGTCACTGGTTTGTGGCCAAATCTAGGCAAATTAAGTTATCTTGGCCAAGCTTTCTACCCACAGCTCAGATTGGGGCTTTTGGTGCCATTACTCGCTTTGCGGACGTGTTACCGAACCGCACTACTTTGTTTGATATTTCGATCGCTGGTCCGGCTGCGGGTGGCATTACTTCCCTGGTCTTACTGCTGACTGGTCTGGTGTTATCTAAACCCACTGGTGGACTAGAGATTCCTTCCCAGTTTTTCCAAAGTTCAATTCTGGTCGGCTCGATCGCCAAAGTAATTCTAGGAGCACAGATTCACAAAGATTTAGTCAATATTCATCCCTTGGTAATCATTGGGTGGCTGGGCTTAGTGATTACGGCATTGAACTTGATGCCTGCGGGACAGTTGGATGGCGGCAGAATTGTCCAGGCGATTTATGGTCGCAAGATTGCTCAACGGACTACGGTGGCGACGCTTATTTTGCTGGCAGTTATCTCTTTCACAAATCCCAATAATTCAGTAATTCTTTATTGGGCATTGCTGGTGGGCTTTTTGCAAAGAGGTCTAGAGAAGCCTTCTTTAGATGAGCTAACTGAACCAGATGACACCAGAGCAGCAATAACTCTACTGGCGCTGTTTCTGATGATTGCTACCATCTTGCCATTTACCCCCGATTTAGCTGGCCGCTTTGGAATTGGCGATTAGTTTTTGGTAAGCCACATCACATAAAACTTAGGCTATAGATATCAAACCAGCCGCCGCTATGGCCTTGCTGCGAGCTTCCTCGATCGATCCACCCTGAGCCAAAGCCACTCCCATCCGTCGATAAGGACGACTGTCCGGTTTCCCAAATAGCTTAATATCCACGTCAGCTACGGCCAAAGCTTGCTCTACTCCGCTGTAAGAAATACTCGTGGAATGCTCTGTTGCCAAAATCACCGCGCTAGCTGAGCAGCCCGTTTGACGAATCACCGGAATCGGCAGACCCAAAATAGCTCTGAGGTGCAGCTCAAACTCATTCAAATTCTGCGAAATCAAAGTTACCATGCCGGTATCGTGAGGGCGCGGTGACAGCTCCGAGAAAATCACTTCATCCTGAGTCACAAAAAACTCTACCCCAAAAATCCCGGCACCGCCCAAAGCATCGGTTACTTTGGTGGCGATCGACTGTGCTTGCTGCAACTGTTCTTCGGTCAATATCGCTGGCTGCCAAGATTCTTGATAGTCACCTCGCTCTTGACGATGGCCGATCGGCTCGCAGAAAATTGTGGGGGCTTGGCGCTGTTTAATGGTTAACAGCGTAATTTCTAACTGGAAGTTAATAAACTCTTCCACAATCACCTTAGGACTATCACCTCGTGAGCCTTCTAGGGCATATTGCCAAGCTTTTTCTACCTCGGCAGCACTGTGGACAGTAGATTGACCTTTCCCAGAAGAAGACATCACTGGCTTTACCACGTTAGGAAAACCAATGGCTGCGGAGCTGGTAATTAATTCTTCTAAACTAGTGGCATAAGCGTAATGAGCTGTGCGCACTCCCAACTTTTTACTGGCCAACTCTCTAATGCGATCGCGGTTCATGGTGTAGTCGGTGGCTTTGGCAGTCGGAATCACTGTGATGCCACGATCTTCAAATTCTTGCAGTTTTTCGGTGCGGATGGCTTCGATTTCTGGCACGATGATGTCTGGCTGAAATTCTTGTACTACTCGCTCTAGATCATCTCCATTCAGCATCGAAATAACTGCGCTAGCATCGGCGACCTGCATAGCTGGGGCATTGGGGTATCGATCGACCGCCACCACATACAATCCCAGGCGCTGAGCAGCGATCACAAATTCTTTGCCCAGTTCCCCGGCACCAAGGAGCATGATTTTTTGAGGTAGTTTCATGGATTTACGTGGGAGTCGATCATAAAGAATAGCTTAGTAAAGATTATTGTGTGGTGAGCACTGCCCACCACAAGGATTTCAGGTTTAGATGATAGACAAGGCTGCTAATGAAATTCAAAGTAATTCAGCCTACCACGCACCAAAATTTTTCAGCAAAATCTATGCGTCGGGTTCAATTTTGACAGAGATAATTTTGTCACCTTTTTGAATGGCATTCACCACACTCATGTCTGGAGTTTTACCAAACACGGTATGAACTCCATCCAAATGTCCTTGAGGAGAGTGACAAATAAAGAACTGGCTGCCGCCAGTATTTGGGCCAGCGTGAGCCATCGATAGACTACCAGCTTCATGCTTATTATTGTTGAGTTCACAGTTGATTTTGTAACCGGGACCACCAGTCCCACTGCCTTGAGGGCAACCACCCTGCACCATAAAGTTAGGAATTACCCGGTGGAAAATTAGTCCATCATAGAAACCTTTCTGAGAGAGATCTACGAAGTTTTTAACGGTGTTAGGAGCATCAGCATCAAAGAATTGAATATTGATGGTGCCTTTGTCTGTCTCAATAATGGCTCGGGTCATAGTTTTTAGTTTGATCGCAACTCTGCCATTCTAGCCTAAAACTGAAAATACAGAAACTCAAGGCAAAGCAACTAATCAGACCACCATAGTTATTAATTTTGCCAAACTGTATTCCCCAATGGATAGATCCCAAATGAGTTCTATAGGTTCGATCAACCCAAACAATTATTAAAAGACTGCCTTGACACTGCCCTGCAATTAGCGATCGAGTGAATATCTTAAATTCGCTTGCTTAGGCGGAAATCCTCACCTTAGAGCAGCGGAAACCTCGATCGGCAGCAATTAAATGCTAGACAGCCATTGGCTATACTAAAGAAAGCAATCTTCATTTTCTAACTTGCGCACTTGAATATGGATAATAACAACTGGCTCCAGCAAATTGTGATGATGGGCATCGGTACCACCTCACTGGTTGCCGACAAAATCAAAGAAATGGGCGACCAAATGGTCAAAGACGGCAAGATCAACCCTGATCAAGCCAAAACCATGGTGGACGATATCATGAAGCAAGTAAAACTCGACCCTGGTTCAGTAGACGAACAGATGCAGCGTTGGATGCGCCACACCATGCAGGATTTGGGTGTGACCCGCCAATCTGAGACCGATGAATTGCGCGGTCGGATTGATCGATTGGAGCGCCAAGTGCGCGAATTAGAAAACAAACTCTGGAAATAGAGAGAGTTGCCCACCATAACTCGTTACAATAATTTACAACGAGTTATGGATTAAGTATCATGGGCGAACAGTTATCACAGGCACTAGAGCCATTAGCAGAAATTTTTAGAGGCTTAAGCCTTCCCGAAGCACTTACTCACTGGGGTCATCCCTTTTTTATGAGTATTGTGATGTTTTTTATGGGCGGCTATGGAGCGTATGCAGGCTGGAAAGGGCGGTTGCTCAGAGAAACCGACAAAGATGCAGCGGCCAAGTTGCGCACGGAGCACAGCAAAGTAATGAGTGGCATGGCCTTGTTTATGGCGATCGGAGCCACTGGCGGCATTCTGGCCTTAGTAATTCAAAAGCAGCCCGTCATGGAAAGCCCTCATTTTGTTACCGGTATGACTGTGTTATTCATGCTGTTTTTAAACGCCTTGGTTTCCTTTACTGGTTTCGCTGGCCAAAATCCAGCGGTGCGCAAAGCTCACGCCTATTTTGGCAGCGCGATTTTGATTGTGATGTTGGCTCATGCCGCTGCTGGTTTGAAGCTGGGGCTATCGATTTAGTTAGGCCCGAAACTTCTTTCTAATACCGATCGCCTGATCGATCGCCATAGCCAAGCCGCTCATCCTGTATCTAAACAACAACTTTTTTCGGATGGTCAAAATGACCGTCGAATATTTTATTTTTAAACCTAGCTCTATCACAAACTACGAATGAGCTTTAAACTAGCCGAAAAACCAGCAATTCTGCAAAAACTACCAGCAACACCAGTTCTCGTAAGTTTTGTGGCACTAATCTTTGCCTTAATTCCCATCTCTTTAGCGCCAGCTCTCACCAAGTTGAGTGAGCACGAAATTGGCCCAAATGCCATTGCTTTCCACCGCAGTTGGATTGCGGCAGTTGTCTTTGCCATTTTATCTGCTAAAGAAGCTGCCCGCGATCGCCAAGCAGCCTCAGAGGTGATGATACCCGAAGCGATCGCTGGCCAATCCGTAGACAGTATCAAAAAACAGCCCATGACCAAAGAAGAGGTAGGACTGTTGCTAGTTACTGGTACGGCAGCTACTGCCTCTTTGCTGCTTTGGACTTGGTCTTTGAGTGAGACGGGGGTGGCCAATGTGGCTTTGCTCTCAAACTTAAATCCGATATTTGTGGGACTAGCTGGATATTTTTTGTTTGGCCAAAAGTTCGATCGGCGATTTGTAATTGGGTTAGTGCTGGCCATAGCTGGTGCGGTGGCTTTTGAACTTAGCGAAGCCCAGTTTAGTGCTGACCAGCTTCAAGGCGATGCGCTAGCATTTATTAGCGCTATTTTTATTGCTACATATCTAATTCTGATCGAAAAACTGCAAGGCCGCTTTAGTACTTCCACGATCATGATGTGGCGCTGTGGAACTACCACGATATTTTTGCTGCCGCTGTTGCCCTTCATCGAAGATAGGCTATTGCCTCAAACCCAGAATGGATGGATGTTAATCATTTTTCAGGCTCTATTTTGTCAAGTGTTGGGGCAAGGTCTTTTGGCCTACAGTCTTAGTAAGCTTTCATCTGGTGTTGTGGCGATTACGCTGTTGCTAGAACCTGTTATTGCTTCAATTTTTGCCTGGTTCATCTTTGGTGAACAAATTACCTTGGCAGATTGGATCTGCTTTGTAGTAGTGCTCGGAGGAGTTTATCTTGCTCAATCTAGTAAAGCAGCAGTCAAAATAACGCCTACGGAAATTCCATAGAACTTTGACTGGTTGCAGGTTTTATTTAATCAGGATAAATTCGCAGGCGACGATTGGGTTCTTCGCCGAAGCTGTCAGATTTGAGATGGTAGTGCTCAATTAATTCATGCTGCATCTTGCGCACCTTGTTCGATCGAGGTAACAATTCCACCGGTTGATTCTTAGGAATCACAATTTGCTCTACAGCCAACCGTGCTTCTTCTAGAGCCTCAATTTCATCATCACTACCATCTTTAATGAACAGTCGCAGATCCGCATCAGCAGGCAATGGCTCATCCATATTCAGCATCCGGCGCAGAGTACGAGTAAGCTGCGGAATAGTCCCAGATTTGACACTATAAATTGGCAACTGGCGCACCTTAGCTACCTGACGCAGCTTGGCATGATTTTTGATATGAGTGCGCAGCGCCAATACCGCATCGGCACTGTCCATATCTTTAGTTAATACCACTGGGAGCTGTAGCACCTCAATAATTTGATCCAGCTCCTGAACGCTAATCCCATAGGGATAAACGTGTAGTGGCAAATCATCACCCTTAGCGCCGCCATCGATCAGGTCTTCGCCATCCCAGGCTGCTTGATTCAGCATTTCCTGGAAAGTTAGACGTTCAGAAGTTGCTGCTACTGTGACTCGATCAGGTTGACGAATCGACTGATCGCGGCTGGCGTATTGACGAGTAGTGATCGGCACCGGCTCCATGCGGCCACTAGCCCGCCAGCCTCCGGGAGAGCTACTGGGATTCGCGGCTGCGGGAGCAACCGTAGAAGTTTTCTGGGAAGCGATTTCTTTTTGGATAGTCACATGGCCCTGTTCATCCACCGTGCGCAGTTGCGGTGTGGGCTGCCGACCACGCAGCAGGTTATCTACCATATCGGCGACGCTATCATGAATTACCCAACGATGGCGCTCCTGCATTTCTACGGCGATCGTGAAAGTAGGTGGAGCTTTGCGCTCTAGCACGGTTTTTTGAGAAGCACGACGACGGGCTTCGTCATCGCCAAGTGTGACGGCTTGGATGCCGCCCACTAAGTCCGAGAGCGTAGGGTTTTTGATCAGGTTTTCAAGCTGGTTGCCATGGGCAGTACCCACTAGCTGCACCCCCCGTTCAGCGATTGTGCGAGCGGCTTGAGCTTCTAGCTCTGTACCGATTTCATCGATCACAATTACTTCGGGCATGTGGTTTTCTACCGCTTCGATCATCACTTGATGCTGAAGCTCGGGTCTAGAAACCTGCATCCTTCTGGCTCTGCCGATCGCCGGGTGCGGAATATCTCCATCTCCAGCGATTTCGTTAGAGGTATCGATGATCACCACCCGCTTGTTTAGATCATCGGCCAGCACTCTGGCGATCTCGCGCAGGGCAGTGGTTTTGCCAACTCCTGGTCGTCCCAGCATCAAAATTGATTGCCCGGTTTCCACCAAATCTCGGATCATATTGATGGTGCCAAACACCGCTCGACCAACCCGGCAGGTAAGACCAATAATCTCTCCAGCTCGATTGCGCATGGCGCTGATCCGGTGCAGGGTGCGTTCAATGCCTGCCCGGTTATCGCCGCTGAACATGCCTACTCGATCAACGCAGTATTGCAAGTCTTCTTTGGTAACTACTGTTTCGCTCAAATACTCTGCCCCGCTCACAAATCTGGCTTCTGGGCAGCGACCCAAATCTAAGACTATTTCAATTAAGTCGCTTTGTTGCGGATGTTCGCCAATAGTCTGACGGATTGATGCGGGTAAAATGTCGAGCAATTTACTGAGGTCATCAGTAATTTCTTTTCTGCCCAAACTGATGTTTTCTTCCGTCATAGATATTTATTGTTTTTGATGAAGGTGCAGTCGCAACTCGTCAGACATCGATCGCAGGTTTCAGGGCGTTAGCCAGCAGCAGGAATACTAGTGCCCTACGATTATGGTTCCTATATATTACACGATAAATCTCAGGTCTGCATTGGGTTCTAGCCATCAAAGATGATTGAATTATTAGGTGTTGACTCTCGATCGCCAAATAGGCCATAATAAAAAACTGTTTACTTTACAGGCTCGGAACGGGTTTATTTACTCAAACCAAGTTCTACTATGGGTTTTACTCTAGTAGCCACCCCTACGGCCAACTTATCCCTAAATTATGACCTACGCAATTATTGAAACCGGCGGCAAACAAATCCGCGTTGAAGTCGGACGTTTTTATGACATCGAGCTACTTGCCGCTGAAGAGGGCGAAAAAGTTGATATCGATAAAGTTTTGCTCATCGGCGATGGTGAGACTGTGACTATTGGTCAGCCGTTGGTGGCTGGTGCGGTAGTAAAAGGCACCGTGATGCGCCACTTCCGCGATCGCAAGGTGATTGTCTACAAGATGCAGCCTAAGAAAAAGACTCGCAAAAAGCGCGGGCACCGTCAGGAAGTTACTCGTTGGATGGTTGATGAGATCATCGCTAAGTAATCTATTGATTCTTTGTAAATAATTTGTAACCTAAAAGTAGAGGCACATGTATGGCAAGTAAGAAAGGTACGGGTAGTACTAGAAACGGTCGCGATTCTAACGCTCAGCGGCTGGGCGTGAAACGGTTTGGTGGCCAAAAGGTAACTGCGGGCTGCATTATTATTCGTCAGCGCGGTACTTCGGTACATGCTGGTAATAATGTGGGCGTAGGCAAAGATTACACGCTATATTCTTTGATTGATGGCGTGGTGACTTTTGAAAGACGTGGCAAGAATGGCAAAAAAGTGAGCGTTTATGCTCCTGCTGTTGCCTAGCTAGCGGTCAGTTTAATTTCAAAAACCCTTGAACCTTGATGGTTTAGGGGTTTTGTGTTTGTAGCAGCATCACTTTGAAGCAAAGCCTCTGTATGAGCGATCATCTTCACTTCAACTGTTAGGGTATAATCTCCTCTGAACACCCGGAATTTAAAAAAATCCATGAGCGAAAAAAAAGCGCCAGCAGAGACTCCTAAAAACCCTACTGATCCGGCCTTTGGTTGGACAAGTTACGCCGAGCAAGTTAACGGGCGCTTTGCCATGGTGGGCTTCGTGGTCTTGCTGGCGATCGAACTTTTTACCAAGCAAGACATCATCACCTGGCTAGGACTGCGTTAAACATTTGTGAAGGATTAGAGCCGCAAGTGTTACAGTTCTTGACAGAGTAGACTGAGTGGCTTGGCAGCAGTGGTACGATCTGCCTCAAAACCCACATATAATCACAAAATTATGGCGGACAAAATACAACTAACTGGTAAAACCCCGGTCTACGGTGGCAATACTGGCGGCTTGCTATCCAAAGCAGATGTCGAAGAAAAGTACGCAATTACCTGGACTAGCAAAAGCGCCCAGGTATTTGAACTACCTACTGGCGGTTCCGCCACCATGAATGCAGGTGAAAACCTTTTGTACATGCCCCGCAAGGAGCAGTGCTTAGCATTGGGAACCCAATTGCGCACCAAGTTCAAGCCCAAAATCGAAGATTACAAAGTCTATCGAGTATTGCCCAACGGAGACACCGATCTACTTCATCCGAAAGATGGCGTATTTTCTGAAAAAGTTAACGCAGGTCGGGAATTTCATGGCAAGATAGATAGAAATATTGGTAGCAATCCCGAGCCAGTAACTGTCAAATTCAAAGGCAAAAAAACTTACGAATAGTTTTTTTGCTATGGCTGCAAAGTAATCAAAAAAGACGGGATACACCCCGTCTTTTTTGATGGGGAGGCACAGCAGAAGGGCGATCTACCGTCATCCTTTCCCTGTATTTTTATCATGTTTAAGATCACACCTGAATATATCCAGTTATTAGCAACTGGTGGTGATTCAATACACAGCTTGTCGTATCTTGGCAATACATACCACCATCAAACCACATTTTCTTTAGGCCAAAAGACTGAAGCAGAAAATGCCTGGTGCCATTTAACAGATAATACCAGTACCATCTATTTATTAGTAACAGAGCCATCGGCTTACTCCCTATGGGTTTTAGTTGATGCCCCTAAATTATATTTGGGTCTATCAAGTAGCCCTGAGATTGAGCAGAGTTTATCTGCACAATCTCACATTTTGTCTTCACGAAAAACTGTTCTACAGTCACCTTATCCCCGAGGTAAAGCGGTGCCCAATTTAGCAATTCATTTATTGCAATCTTTGTGGCTAGTGATTACCGACTTGGGTGGTAGCGAAAGAGCGAAAGCCTTTGGCCGTGAAGTAGTAGCTAGTAATTTACCGATCGATTCCGATGCCGATTTACAAGCTTGTTTGCAAGCCACTCCACCTCCTATTGAGGTGACAGAACTAGATCGCGGTCGCCAAATTATCGATCGCTTTCAGCAGATAGCAAGTCATCAAGTGGGATTAGTCATGGTGACAGAGGTGATTGATCGATTGCCTTTAGCCACTCCCAAGATGTCTCGGTTATTTTAATTCCACTATTCCACTTTGAGTTAACTAATAACTCTAAGATCAACCTCATTAGGCCAAAATTTCAAGGATTTTATGGACTATCGCAACAGCACCGAAACAACGATTCTCAGAATCAAATCTCAGAATCGTTGGAATAGTGGAAAAGTAACCGCTTGGGGCACAGTTTTTTTGGTGTTTGTGCTGGTGCTTTACCTAATGTTTGGCATAGCTGAAATAGGCACTGCTCGACCCACTTGGTTTAAATTCATCACCAGTTTTTTTAGCACCATTGCCTTACTTGGGACTTTTTCTCTGTGCTGGCGTAATTCTCTCCAAATTCATATTCCCAGCGGTCCAAAAGTGTGGGGATTATTTAGTTGGGCAACGATCGCTATTTTGATGAGCCAAATGCTAACTATTATATGGGAGCTAGGTTTTGGCATTAAATCTGGAGCTTCACCCGCAGATGTATTCAATGTAGCGTTCTATATTTTGACTATCTGGGGTTTGGGCTTAGTCCTGGCTCAGCAAAAAGTGTCTTTAAGCCGTATTCACATGCTGATGGTTGGTATTGTTGCGGTAGCATCTACGATTATCGCTATGCAAATTATGAGCAGCGTTAACTTAGCAACTAGTACCACCACTGGTTCGGTAGCTTGGGCTAACTCGATCGACCGATTATTGCAGCCTCTGGTAGAAGTTTTTGGGTTGTTCTATTTATTTTCAGACGTAGTCCTGATTGTGATGGCGGCCATTTTATTCTTGGGTTTTTGGGGTGGCCGCATGGGTACGACCTGGCAAATTGTAGCCCAAGGATTGACCTGTATTTATTTAGCTGATATGCGCTTTGCCTTTTTGACCAAAACTGGCGGCTATGAAAGCGGTGACTTACTAGAAGTTTTTTGGATTGCGGGTTTTGTTCAGCTATCGATCGCTGCTGCCTTGGAGTGGGAAAATGCTCACCGGGTGCAGCGGCTCCTGAATCGCTAATTTTTAGATTGGGTCGATGCTGGTGGTGACGAACCCAAAATTTGACGATTAAAAATATCAGCCCCAAATCTCATCTGAGATTTGGGGCTGATATTTTAGTTTTTACTTTCGGAGTCCTGAGCCGATCGATTTTGCTTTTTGTCTGCGGTTACATCAGCTTCGGCAGGCTTAACCAGTTTATTGGATTTTTTTTCGCTCACACCGGCATCTGCCGGCTTGGCTGGTTTAGCTGCGGGCACTTTTTCATCGTCATCATCATTTCTCGGGGTTTTAGCCGGTTTAGCTGGTGATTTTTTGGGCTTTTCTTCTACTCTTTCATTAGAACCACCATCCCGCTCTTTGACAGTTTTGTTTGGTCTAACGGGTAACTTTTTAGGCTTTGCTTCCACTTGTTCATCATCATCATCCCGTTCTTTGGCAGGTTTAGATGTGGGCTTACTCCTGACAGGAGTATCGGAATAAATGACCTTAGGAGCAGGTTCCTTTTTGATCCGAGCTTTTCTGCGTCTGGGTGGTGGATTATCGGTGGAAACGGGTGCATTATTCACCGACGAAGAGCTTCCCGGAGGACGAACTCCACTATTGTTGGGGATGGTACCCGGAACTAATGGAGGTGATCCTGGCAGTGGAGCCACTGGGGATGTGGAAGTTGGCGTAGGCTCTGGTGGAGATGTTGGTGATGTATCAATAGGTGCAGGTGCAGTGGGTGGAGCAGAAGGGCTTAAGGCATTAGGAGCTTTATTATTGTTCCCACAGGCCGTTGCCATCAATCCTAGTGCCACCAATAAGGCAATTTTGGGGTAATTCATTTCGGTTAGATGTCGAATTTCTGTGTTGCTAATAGTACTTCTACTATACTTTCATTGGTAATTTCGTTGTTTTGCCCGATTTGGTTGATTCAGACCCTGCTTAGTACCCGGTGCGGCAATGGGTTAAGATATAAAAGCTAAATTTGGGGTCGGGGAACATGAGTCCGAGAAAACTTACTGCTGCCGATAAGAAAGCCATCGTTAGCACCTATCGCTCTTCTGGCGAGAGCACTACGGCATTAGCCGATCGGTATGGCGTGAGCAATTCGACAATCAGCAGACTGTTGAAAAATAATATTCCTGAAGAAGAATATGAATCGTTAATTTCTGACAAGCGTACCCAGCGGGGTGAAGAAGAAGTTTTCTTAGAGACCCTAACTAGTCTGGAGGAAAATAATGACGGTGACATGGCCGAAGAAACTCTCCCAGAAATTCCGCGACTACGGGTAGCAGCAATTCCTACAGGTAGTCGGCGAGTGCGGCGCAGGTCATCGGCTACAGAAGATGAAGTCAACCCAGAACAAACTACCAAATCTGGTGCTTCCAAACCCATTACCAGAGCGCAAAAATATTCAACCGATGCACCAATTATTGATGCTCTAATCACCTTTGATCAGTTTACGGATACAGGCAGCGAAGCTGAAGCACCACATGTAACTTCACCACCAGTGCTGCCTCCAATTACTTCGAGCATTCCAGCTTCTTACTTCGACCAAACTCCACCGAAGTCACTAGCGCCCAAGGTAGTAATCCAAAGAGCATTGCCTCGCTTGGCTAGTGATGCTGATATGAGAGCAGAATTGCCAGACTCTATTGAGGAGATGCAGCAAGATCTGTCAGTAGTAGCAGACATTTTTGGCGAAGAAATGTCTGATCTGTTGGATGACGATGATGATGACTTACCAGATGACGAAGGCTGGACAGAGCGAATTATTCCAGCTTTGGTGGCTCCCGAAATGCAGGTGCTGCCCCTAGCTTCGGCGACTCTGCCACGCACTTGTTATATTGTGGTAGATAAATTTGCTGAGTTGGTAGCATGTCCGCTGCGGGAGTTTGTGGAGCTGGGAAAGGTAAATGGCGATGCACCACAAAATACGCTGCCGGTATTTGATAATCAGCGAGTAGCCAAACGCTTCTCGAATAGTCGCAATCAGCGAGTGATTAAGGTTCCCGATAGTGGAGTGTTTTATAAGACGATCGATCACCTTTTGGCCAAAGGAATTTCTTTAATGTTGGTAGATGGTCGGATTTATTCTCTGAAGTAATTTTATGAAAGACCAAGATTTGTTTGCTAAAGAACGGCGTTTCCATGATGAATGGGCCGCGATGATCGAAGTAGATGGGATTCTGGTCGAAGATTACTTTGAGGTCTGTACAGCGCCCGAAAACCGGTTTATTCTGCAACATTTGGGTGATGTTTCGGGCAAAAAGCTGTTAGATCTGGGCTGTGGGGCTGGTGAAAATAGCGTGTATTTCGCCAAAAAAGGTGCTGACTGTATTGCTTCCGACTATTCGCCAGGAATGGTAGAAGTGGCTTTGGAGTTGGCTGTCAATAATGGGGTGAAAGTCACAGGAGCTACGATAAATGCCATGGCTCTAGATTTTCCTGATAATTCTTTTGATATTGTCTATGCCTCAAATTTGCTACACCATCTGCCCGATCCACAGGCTTGTATTAGCGAAATGCAGCGAGTACTAAAGCCAGGAGGCAAAGCTTGTTTTTGGGATCCTTTGCGTCATAATCCGGTGATTAATGTCTATCGAAGGATGGCCACTGATGTCAGGACAGAAGATGAAACTCCCCTGCATATTGACATTGTGAAGTTTGTGAAAAAGACGTTTAGCTATACTGAGTACGATACTTTTTGGTTGGCCACCCTGTGGATTTTCTTGCATTTTTATTTAATTGAGCGGGTGAACCCGAATCAAGAACGCTATTGGAAAAAAATTATTATTGAGCATCAGCGGCTCCGCCCCAACTATCAGCGCTTAGAAGGGATCGATCGGTTACTCAAAAAATTTCCATTTCTGCGCAAATATGCTTGGAACCTAGCGGTGGTGGCAACTAAATAACCGCTAAATAACTGTGCCAATTATGATGACTTCAGATAAATTAACTTATTTTACGCAGAAAGGTATTGCAGTATACAGAATGCTTAGTGGCATCAAATACAAAATTGTCCATCCGTGATACGCATCAATTCCTATATTTAATTCTGGCGTGAGGAAATCAGCGCAGTGTTCAAAAAAATAATCCTAATATCATTAGTTTCTTTGTGGTTGCTTAGTGGTCCGTTGATGGGTAACGCTTGGGCAGAAGATGTTCCAGTGAAAGTTCCGATCGATTCTGGTGACACTGCATTTATGTTGGTGTCGGCAGCTTTAGTCCTGTTTATGACTCCCGGCTTGGCTTTTTTCTATGGCGGTTTGGTCAAATCCCGCAACATTCTCAACACCATGATGATGAGCTTTGTGCTGATGGCCGTAGTCGGAGTTACATGGGTACTATTTGGTTACAGCTTAGCTTTCAGCAACCCGATCGATGAAGTTGCTACCAAAGCAACCGATGTGTTGAAGTTTGATGCCAAGTTAATTAGTCCATACATTGGCGGCCTCAAATGGCTGGGCTTAAATGGTGTATCGGGTACTCAAGCCGTAGAGTATGCCAGTACTATTCCTCACCAGGTATTTATGGTGTACCAAATGATGTTTGCCATCATTACACCAGCTTTGATCTCTGGGGCGATTGTAGAACGGATGAGCTTTAAGGCTTATTTCTGGTTTGTGGCGCTGTGGTCTACGTTGATTTATGCTCCTTTGGCTCACTGGGTATGGGGTAAAGGCTGGTTGGGTGCCATGGGTGCTCTAGACTTTGCCGGTGGTAACGTGGTTCACATTAGCTCCGGTGTATCGGCAGTAGTAGCGGCTTGGGTAATTGGTCCTCGGCGTACTTACAAAACTCAGCCTGCTGCACCTCACAATGTGCCCTTCGTAATGTTGGGGATTGGAATGCTCTGGTTTGGCTGGTTTGGCTTTAATGGTGGCAGTGGTTTGGGTGCCAAAGCAGCAGTGATTCCTTTTGTTACAACCATGATTGCTAGTGCTGCGGCTGGTCTGGCTTGGATGATCTTGGAGTGGGTCTTACGCCAAAAGCCAACCGCTGTTGGCATTGCCAGTGGTTTCTTAGCCGGTTTGGTTGGTATCACTCCTTGTGCGGGCTACGTTAGTCCTTTATCTGCAATTTTAGTGGGAGCAATTACTGCTACGGCTTGCTTCTTTGCCGTCAGTTTGCGGGCGAAGCTGCAATTTGATGATTCTTTGGATACCTTCCCCATTCATGGGGTTGGTGGTACTGTGGGCGCAATTTTAACCGGTGTATTTGCTTCTAAGCAGTTCTACGAAAGTCTTGGTGCTGACGGTAAGCCGATCGCTCTTGGTTTGATAGATGGTAATGGCGGTCAAATTGTTACTCAATTAATCAGCATTCTTGCTACTTACGTTTTTGCCGCTGCGGGTACTTTTGTGATTCTGAAAGGTTTAGCTTTGGTGATGCCATTGCGTGCCAAGGAAGAAGCCGAGTATCAAGGTTTGGATATCAATGAGCATGGTGAAGAAGGCTATGGCGAAGAATTCGCTTCTGGTTTGAGCTTTGCTGAAAACGAATAAAAATCTATAAGATTTTGCGATTAAAAACCACAGGTTGTACCTGTGGTTTTTTAGTTGGTTATCAATACTGAACTAGAGACGAACAGTAACCTTCTGCCGATCGAGGTACTCCTTAATCTCGGCCACAGTCAGCTCGCAATTATGCAGCAAAGAAGCCAACAGTGCTGCCTCCGCGCCACCAGCAGTCACAGCATCATAAATATGCTCACAATTGCCAGCTCCACCCGAAGCAATCACCGGAATCTCGACGGAATCAGCGATCGCTCTAGTTAGCGCCAAATCGTAGCCCGTCTTAGTACCATCTGCATCCATACTCGTAATCAACAACTCCCCCGCCCCTCGACGCACCACATCGATCGCCCAAGTCACTGCATCCAAGCCAGTATTCTCTCGGCCACCCTTCACATATACATCCCAACCCACCGAACCATCAGGATTCTGCCGCCGTTTACAATCGATCGCCACCACAATGCACTGGTTGCCAAATCTGTCACTGGCTCGATCGATCAACTCTGGATCGCGCACTGCTGCCGAATTTAAACTCACCTTGTCTGCTCCTGCCCGCAACAAAGTCTTAATATCGTCCACCGACTGAATACCACCGCCCACCGTCAGCGGAATAAACACTTCCTCCGCTGTGCGATACACCACATCCACGATCGTCTGACGCTGCTCATAGCTAGCCGTAATATCTAAAAATACCAGCTCATCGGCACCAGCAGCATTATAGGTTTTAGCCAACTCTACCGGGTCGCCAGCATCGCGTAAGCCAACAAAATTTACTCCTTTAACCACCCGACCGGCTTTTACATCTAGACAAGGCAAAATTCTTTTAGCTAACATGATTTCAATTCAGCGACACAACTCATACCCAACATCTAACAATATAAGCTTCTCTATTATCTCATAGCCATCCAGCATCAGGATATTCTGATTTCTCTGTTGGGGATACTAGAAATCTTTACAACCCCATCTCCAATCTGAACTCGATACACATCAGGATTCTGTAAGTTCGCCCAATCTGCATAACCAATTTGCTCGTCAAAAAACTTTAAGATCAGTGTCATCAAATTTCCATGTGTGACGATCGCAACTGGCTTTTCGGATTGTTGCATCACTTCATTGACTACTCCAATGGCACGACTCATCGCGGTATGACTTGATTCACCTCCTGCAAAACTCAAATCAATATCCACAAATGTCTCAGCCAGCTTTTCCTGCCAATCAGCGAATAGAGTTGGACTCAGTACGCGCTCAACTAATCGATCATCTACTTCAATTTTTAACCCAAGCCGTTTGGACAGAGGAACAATCGATTGATAAGCTCTGACGTATGGGCTTGAAATAATTCGATTAATTTTTGCTTCATCTAACCAGTCAGCTAACGCGATGGCTTGTTGTTTTCCTAGTTCAGTTAGGGGTGCATCAGGTTCTTGCCCTGTTGCCTGACAATGTCTCACAAGATACAACATTTTGTTCATTGGCAAATCGCTTGGTTAACTTTGAATACTCACAGACAACGGTTATCAACTGCCACAACCCAGAAACAAAGCCGTATAACGTTCCTGTTCACCCGCTACTAAAGGATCTTTAGTAGCGTTAACTTGGTGTTAGTCGGCGTGCAACAGGTTTGTTAGACTGCACCTCACTAACAGCTTGACTCTACTTCAAAGCTTCAATCGTAACAAGACCACCTTCAACTGTCTCGATCTGAAGCTTGAAACCGTATAGTAAGCTCATTCCTACCAACGGATCTGATTCAGAAGCCGCCACATCAATAACTTGGTTCTGGCCATCCCAGATCACTGATGCCTTGTATATTTCAAAAACCACTTCACTCCCGTCACCTAATGTACCAATATCACGGTAGTGCCAAGGCAAGTCAAGCTCTTTAATTACAGAAAGTGGCAAAGATAAAAAACCAGTAAATCCTGTATCAATGACGGCATCAACTGCTATTTTAGGTGAATCGACACCACCCACTGCAACTTTGACGATCGCCTCACAATTATTATTAACCAAACCAAAAATCATGCAGGCTTCCTCTGGCTGCGGCTGCCAAAACGGAAAACTGATCGATGTCCAATCCGAATCACCCATGGCTGAGCATCGGGTTCACGTTCATAAAGTCGATCAACTGCTGCCATTGACGTATCAGCTACCTCAAAGGCTCCTGTTTCGATGTCGATCGCCACAATTTTCCCGTGATTGCCTTCTTCGACCTGTGATCGAATCCGAGCTTCATAGAGCGCATCACCTCGTTGGGCAAACTCTTCTTTGCTATGGCGGGGCTGTCGTACTGTCATTGGCTTGATCTCTTTGCGACTTAACCATTCCATTTTAGCTCAGGGCGGTGATCTCTGGTGTCAAAGTAGAACCTAGCACTGACTAACATGAGCATCGATCTGGCGTTGGGTCAGCCTCTGTTACCAGTATTCCAGGGGTGACGGATTCAACAGGAATCTTATGTCGGTCTAACGTTCCCGTTCACCCGCTGGTAACAATCTTTTTGATTCACTAGAAGGCCATCAGCACAGTCGGGTACAACGGGCTTGTTAGGCTGACTGACGTATGTCAGCAACGTTTTTCTGAGCTTCTGCATAGATGCGCAACGCCGCAGCCATATGTTGCTCAGCTTCTTCGCCTTTCGACTGGAACCACGACAATGTTTCAGAATCAACACGAATAGCAACAGTTGCTAAAGAGGAAGAGGGCATTCGCAATTTTGCAGTTAAGAAAAACTTATCCGTAAGGGGTGGGATATCAGACGTGTCAATTTCATCATCCGACATTGCGTCAATTCTATCCCAATCCGTTCTTGAGGTGTTGTTCATAATTTCTCCTTTCATAGGATAGAGCTTTTCTGAGTGAAATAATACGAACTGTTTGCCCATCAGGCTCGGTGTAAATTACTACCACCACACGCCCATCTAGTAGTCCAGCCCCAATCCATCGATCTTCGCCATAGTCGTCACGCTGATCAAGCTCGACTGCCATAGGCAAGTCAAAGATGCGATAAGCGTCGGAAAAATCAAAGCCATGCTTATCAATATTAGCTTTATTTTTCCTTTCGTTCCACTCAAATTTCATGTTGCTAAACTCACCACCTTTCGCCCAGAGTATCAGAAGACTACCGAGTGGAGTCAAGTCTCAGCCAAAGAATCTTTACACTGTAAAATTCAGCATTAACTGACGTGAGCGTAGATTTTTTGGGTAGTAACTTAAAGCAGTATAAAACCACAATGATTGGCACCATGATTTAGATCAGACATAGCAAATCTCCTTAAATTAACAAAGGCTTAATGCTAGTTTGACGATGAACATTTCAGCCTAACGTTCCGGTTGAGCAGCAGCAGATAAATCGGGATGAAGGGAAAGACTCTCAACTGTCCGCTCCAACCGGCTTGTTAGACTGCAATCGACCAAGATCATGAGAGTAGCTTGATTGTCACGTCGCCACCTTCAACGGTCTGGATGTGCAAGTCATAGCCATAAAGCAAACTAATTCCAACTAGTGGATCGGTTTCAGCTTCATTAATGGGAATGTCACGATATTCCCCATCCCAGATGACTTTGGCAGCGTAGACCTCGAAAGTTACTTCACTGCCATCACCCAGTGTGCCCCGATCGATCCCTGTCCAAGACAAATTCAACTCGGCAATAATCTCACTTGGTAGGCTTAAGAATCCAGTGTACCCCGTGTCTATGACGGCAGTGATCAGTTTTGTCTGACGGCTTTCATTGACAATGACTAGCGAAATTGTGGCCTCACGGTTTCTACTTACTACACCGTGAATCATAGAGTTTTTCTGAGGCTGCGCGCGCCAAAGCGATCAACTGCTCGATGCCCAATGCGGACAATCCAAGGCTGGGCATCTGGAAAACGTTCAAACAGGCGATCGGTAGCAGGCAGTATGTCGTCTGCCACTTCAAAGGCTCCGGTTTCAATGTCGATCGCCACAATCTTGCCATGATTGCCTTCTTCGACTTGCGATCGAATCTGAGCTTCATAGAGCGCATCACCTCGTTGGGCAAACTCTTCTTTGCTATGGCGGGGCTGTCGTACTGTCATTGGCTTGACCTCTTTGCGACTTAACCATTCCATTTTAGCTCAGGGCGGTGATCTCTGGTGTCAAAGTAGAACCTAGCAATGACTAACATGAGCATCGATCTGGCGTTGGGTCAGCCTCTGTTACCAGTATTCCAGGGGTGACAGATTCAACAGGAATCTTATGTCGGTCTAACGGCCTGCGCTTCACCGGACGGCAATGGAGTTTGCTACACAACTAATAGCGTATGCCACCGTTCCGCGTGCAAGCGCTTGTTAGCTGGTGGTGTCTGGAGTCAGCTCATCAAGAATAGCTCGAAGGTCTGTCGGGGATGAAGTCATAGAATGTCCGCCTAGCTCCCTGACTTGTTCTTGAAACTGACTTGCCTTTTGACTAGAACAATAAAAAACATAAGGCACAATCGCATGTTTTTGGCGGGTTTCTTTAAGTAAATTTACACCCGCATTTTCAATATATTGCCCCCTTTCCGTTCGTCCCATGTCAGAAAGGATTAATCGATAGTTACTCTTGCTAAGTTTTGATAGGGCATCGGATGTACTTACAGCTAAATCTACTCGATAACCTCTACTTTGCAGGAGATCGATGAAGTAGCTATTATTTTTCGGATTGTCATCAACCCACAACACGGCATTTGAATGAGATACAGATGATCTAATTTCTGTTGATGGTGATGAAAAATCTGGCGGCTCTGTAAATTCGACTTCGGGGGATACTCCAAATCCCTCGACTTTTTTGCGTAGTTCAATCACTTGTTCTTGCAGATCAGTAATAAATTTTTGCTGTTGCTGGTTAGCTTCTTTCATTGAGAGCTTTTGACCAGCCACTTCTATCTCAAACTCCCGATTTTTTGCGGACTCAATTAAAGATGAAATCTGACGGCGGTAAGAGAAAATCACGTAGAAAACAATAGCAGGCCATGCCGAGGATGCCAATGCTTCAATGAGTTTTATAATTGAATCCATTTGAATCCATTAATGGAATTATTATCAGCTAACTACTCATTAGACTGATGGTATTCCGCCTAACACCCCAAAACAGGATCATAGACAGAAATGTTTCTGCCTAACACACCTAAAAACGGGTATTAGACGGAAATATGTCTGCCCAATACCCTTGATCAGCATATTAGGCAGACAAGATTCAGCATAACACCCTATTTGTTTTAGCGAAGTAGAACTGTAAAATCTTTACAAATCTAGTAGTTCGTTTGTTTTAATTGCTATGGAAACCCCACCTAGAAAATTGCTTGATCAAGTCCGTGATGTCATCCGCCTCAAGCATTACTCCTACCGTACAGAGCAAACCTACGTCCAGTGGATTCGACGTTACATTCTGTTTCATAACAAACGTCACCCTAAAGATATGGGTGTTCCAGAAATTGAAGCTTTTCTGACTTACTTGGCTCAACAAGAAAATGTTGCTGCTTCAACTCAGAATCAGGCTTTCAGCTCCCTATTATTTCTCTACCGGCACGTTCTAAACATACAAGTTGTTGATCCGCTAGACTCAACCGCTATCAATATCTAATGGTGAGAAAAAATATCGCCATATTGCAAAATATCCAGCGAAACCATCGTGGGTAAAGCTGCAAAGCACTGCTGTGCCAAATCCCAACGGTCTTCCCGCTGAAGCATCACAGTCAGCTTATCCTTTACACTGATTAAATACCGTACATCATTAGCGGCATAGCTTAACTGTGCTTCCGATAAATTTGCGGCATTGCCCCAATCCGAAGACTGAGAAGATTTATCTAGCTCTACTCCTTCGAGCTGAAAAACTAAATCCTTCAGACCATGCTTGGGAGAATAGGTGCGAACGAGCTTACTAGCAATTTTGGTGCAAAAAATTGGATTGGTTTCAATACCCAACCGGTGGCGGAGTTGTGCCACATCAAAACGAGCAAAGTGAAATACTTTAGTAATTTGCGGCGCAGTCATCAGCTTCGCTAGCAATGGAGCCTCAGTCTGGTCTTTGGCAATGCGGATAATAGTAACGAGTCCGGGAGCGCAAAGCTGAACCAGGCAAAGCCGATCGCGCTGATAATTTAAGCCCATCGTCTCGGTGTCTACGGCTACCGACGATGCTTGCAGGTATCGATCGAGCAACGCAGCATCTAAATCTCGATCATAAACTTGAAAATCTTCGGTCATCACTGGCTATCCAAAGGGTATCTACAGTAAGATATCATCCCAGATTCCAGATAAAAACTTTTACGAAGAGCTTAGCCGAACCAGTGAGAATGCTTGGGAGATTTTTCAGCATGTTGGATAACAATGTATCCCACATAGCTCAAACCCATTAATATCAAACAGGAGTAAAGGTAAGCGCTGAAGAAAACGCGGACAGTAGTAGCAACAGACAGTTCTTGAAACAGCATACAGGTTAACCTAGGGCCGTTGATTAATAGAATGAAGTTCGATCAATCGATCATGTTCCTTATTACAGGGGTTCGACTGTGATTTCCGACATCCAAGGTTAAAAAATTATAAAACTTTTTCCCTCACTGCTAAATTGTACCCTTGATCACCAAAATTTACTTTACATTTTGTAATGATTTGCGCTTTTAATTATTCTTTTCTCAAAATCAAAAGATCGCTCTTATTTTACTTTTAAAATAGAGAAATAGCTTACTATAGTAATATTAAAAATCCCTATGAACACCAACTCACAAGAGCTACAGAGAATTGGCATTGAGAAACTGCGCCAAAGTCTCAGAGAAGGCCAACAGGCTCTTTGTAACTGGAAAACTGGTGCCTTGGCGGTTTCTGCCGTTCCTGGTGCGGGGAAGTCTCACAGTATGGCAGTGGCAGCGGCCATTACCATAGCCAGCCAAAAGCTGCACCAAAAAAGAAAGCTAATTATTGTCACTCTCACCCGGTCAGCAGCGGCCAACATCAAAAAGAAAATCGACGATCGATTACGCGATCTGGGTTTACCACCCACCGGCTACAGTGTCAGCACTATTCACAGCTTGGCCTGGAACATCGCCAACAGCTATCCAGAACTATCTTTGGTGGATACAAACAATCGGACAGTCATCACTCCCCAGCCCAACCATAAGCTGGTGAGGACAGTGGTCGATCGCTGGTTGCCAAAGAATCCCGATCGATACAAAACTCTCTTGGCGGGGATGGGCTTTGATGGGGAAGAAACCGAAAGAATGCGGCGACAGTCGGCCATTAAGAGTGATTTATTGCCCAATTTGGCTTTGGTGACAGTGAGCGAAGCCAAAAGCTCTGGGATTTCCACGATAGAGCTATGGAAAATTGCAGCCCAGAGTAATGATGAATACGACATTTTAAATATCTGCGCCGGTCTGTACGAAGAATATCAAAGCCTCTTGACCGAAATGCGCTACCTAGACCATGACGAAATGATTTTGGGAGCCTTGCGAGTTCTAGAGAACCCGGCGGCTTGTAAGCGCTGGCAAAGCCAGGTGTATGGAGTATTTGAAGACGAAGCTCAGGATTCTAGTCCACTTCAGTTTGAGTTGCTACAAATATTGGCTGGCGGTGCCGAAAACCCCAACTTAATTCGGGTTGGCGATCCGAACCAATCGATTAACTCTAGCTACACCTCGGCTGACCCGACAGATTTTCGGGATTTTTGCGATCGATGTGCCAACAACGACAAACTAGCCAGAATGACCCAGGCCGGACGTAGCGCTCCAGAAATTATCGCAGCAGCAAATCATCTATTGCACTGGAGCAATCGCACTTTCCATCCCGATGCGACGAAAGAAGAACTGGGTAAAGTATTCTGGGCGCAAGATATTCAGAAAGTAGAATTAGATGATCCTCAACCCAACCCGATCGCCATTGGTCGAGGCATTGAGATTCATCGTCCCCAAACTATTTTTCAATCGATCGAGCAAATTGGCGAAAAAATCATTGGCTTGCATGAGCAAGATCCTGATCTGAGTATGGCCATCTTAGTCCGGGATAACCGTCAAGCTAAGTTTGTGCGAGAAAAGTTAGGGGAAATATTGAAAGGTCGATCGGAGATTAAAATCAGCGCGGCTAGCAGCGGCGATCGGGCATCTCAAATTCCGCAAGATATGTTGCAGTTACTGCAATTCATTGCTCGTCCCCATTCTCCAGATAATCTCAAAAAAGCTTTGGACGTGTTGTTGGAACGCAAATTAATTGCCGCCCAAGATACTAATTTTTTGGCGATTTTACCCGAGCGCTTTTTATACCCCCACCAAAACGATCCACCAATTCCGCCAAATGCGGTAGTAGCCCAGACCTATTGCCGAGAATTAATTGGTGCCAGGACTAACCTGCCCCATTTTCAGTTAATTAGTTATTTGGCAGATAAATTAGAATATCAGGCGATGGAATTAGCGACAGCCGATAAGTTATCAGAGCTGGTGGCGAAGCAGACTTTTGGGAATAATTCAATTGAAGCAAGCATCGCGGCTTTACAAGAAACTGTGCTGTCTGAGAGATTCGCCAATATCGACGAAGAATCACAAGATGCCTACACAGCTACGGGTCAAGTAACTATATTGACTATGCACAAATCGAAGGGATTAGATTGGGATGCAGTATTTCTGCCATTCTTGAGCGAAGATATTATTCCTGGTACATCTTGGATTCCTATTAGCCAACAGTTTTTAGGAGACTTCAACATCGGCGAAGTTGCCCGCACCAAAATCCGCGCCCATGCTCATCACAGAGAGGTACCATCGACAGTAGAAGCCTATAACCGGGCTAAGTTTCTCAAAAGTGCCGAATCGTTACGACTACTTTATGTAGCTATGACCAGAGCAAAGAAACTATTGTGGATGGCCGCAGAGCGAGAGGCACCATTTAGTTGGAGCAGCTTTGATCACACTAATGCTCGATCGAAACTTAGCCCCAAAACACCATCACCGGCAATTTTAGAACTAGAAAAATTTCTGCGCTAGCTACATCATTTATTTAGTATGGCGGCTTTTGATTTTGGCAGTAATTTCGGCAATTTCAGAAGCTTGCTGCTGACGATTTTGTGATAAACTGTCGCGGTAGATAATTACATCTTCAAAGCAGATTCGCCGGTGACTACCGACGTACTGATAGGGAATTAATTTTTCATCCAATAGTTTGTAGATGTAAGGACGAGAACAGCCCAAAATTTCGGCGGCTTCATTACAGCTCAGATACTTCACTTGCGGAATAACCAACACAGCTTGGCCGCGACTCAGGATATTGACCAAGTAATGCAGGGCATTCTGCACGGAAGTCGGCAAAACCAAGACTTCGCCTTGCTTATTGATAAGCTGCACCGACCCAGTAGCCAAAGCTATTTTTAAGGTTTGCAGTGCTGGGTCGTTTTTTGCGGGTGTAAAAACCGCTGCTAGCAGCCTTTTCATAGGTTTCCTTTAGAAATTGATTCAATGAATTTTTTGATAAAATAGAAATAACTGTAATAAGTGTAAGGCTTTTCTAGCACTTGGACATTATTATTTTTTAATTAAGTGTAATAAATGAATAACTGGTTCAGCACTCGATAAACTATTTTAATTAGTTTAAAAGTGTCATAAGTGTAAAAAAAATTTGACGAGTTAGTGCTATAAATGACTTTCAAGTGTATTAAGTGAACAATCAGTTCAGCACTTCACAAAACTATTTAAGTTAGTTAAAACGTCATAAGTGTAAATAAATTAGCCTGTATCGTATACCAGCAGAGATTTCCAAGCACAACAAACCAGCGGTCAGATAAAATCGATTTAAACTATTTACATTAGTTAATAATGTCATAAGTGTATTAACGTTCCAGCACTTGGACAGCTCAGAAAGTGCTGAACTTCGATAAATTCAGAGATTGTAGGGTGGGCACTACCTACGAAGCTGTAAATAAGCGCAGTCAAAAATTTCGGCTGAGGCGATCGAACCATCAACCAGCATAAATAATTTATTGGTGGGCAGTGCCCACCCTGCAAAAAACTAATTTTATAAATTGTCATAAGTGCAGAGATATTTCAGCACTTGGACAGATCAGAAAGTGCTGAACTTCGACAAATTCAGACATTTTAGAGTGGGCAATGCTTACGGAGTCACGAATAAGCGCATTCAAAGATTTTGATTGAGGTGATCGAACGAGCGAGCACAAAATTATTCATCGATCGCCGTTGTTCAGCCGTAAGCACAGCGTTGTTTTTTTGAGGAAAAGGGATTCATGGATAGGCGGTGAGTAAGCGAAGCCGAATCCCCCGCCACTGACTATCATCTAAAATCCGCTGATTTCCTTGTATACAGATGAAAACGTAGTAGGGGCGGGTTTTTATTTTTGGTTAATGATTTGTTTTTCATTTGTGGATAAACCCGCCCCTACGTTATTGATTTTGCTGTGCGCCGCCGCCGCCCGATCGATTTCCAACAATATCTCCATCGCTCCTCTGGTCAGGCCAATTCATCACGACCCAGATTTTGCAAAAATTCAAAAAACAGAATTTGCGAATTTTAGATATATATCAAAAAAACAACTTTTCAATATTTTTGGCAGATCTAGGACAATCTATATATTTGATCTGATCTCTAGTAATCGAAATATTAGCGATATCCAATGACATAATAAATAAATCAATACTTTTTTAATATCAGTAATAATATTTCTGATATTAAAAAAGTATCAAAACTATCTAACTAACTCAAATACCAACAGAGTGGATATGGAACTTAGACATCTAAAATACTTTATTGTTCTGGCAGAAGAATTACATTTCAGACGGGCTGCGGAAAGGCTGGGAATCGCTCAACCGCCTTTGAGTAAACAGATTCGAGACTTAGAACTAGAACTAGAAGTGAAGCTTTTTGAGCGAAATCAACAGCGAGTATTACTGACAAAAGCTGGAAAAGTGTTCTTGAAAGAGGTGCGGCTGGTAATGGCTCAGGTAAATATTGCTGTTACCAGAGTTCAACAAGCTCATCAGGGTGGGGCGGCCAAAATATCGATCGGCTTCAGTACACCCGCGCAGCAAGTTCTCGCAAAAGTCTTAGCATCACTGGAAAATTTTATACCAAAATTGCAGATTTCACTGCAAGAACTCAATGGCTTGGAACAATTAGCAGCACTTCGGGGCAATAAAATAGATTTGGCGCTGGGATATTTACCTGATGTGACGCTGTTGCAAAGAGATAAATTAGAGATCAAAGCCATTCATTCAGAAAAATTCTATCTGGCTGTGTCAGAGCAATATTCAATTCAACCACTCACTCGGGAATTTGATCAGTTAGATTCCACAGCAAAAGATTTACCATCTCAAGATCAGGACTCGGGAGAATTAATAACAGATTCTAAAATTGTGTTATCGGTAAATACTTTAAATAGCGAAACATTTATTTTGGCTAAAGAACAATGGGGAGACTTTGCAGAAATTAGATTATTGGAGGTTTTGAATCAAATTAATATTAAGCCTGGGAAAATCCAAGAGGTTTCTAAAATGGAGACTGCTTTATCTTTAGTGGCTCAGAATCTTGGTGTCACTATAGTAAATTCTGCTTTTTATAGTTTTAAGAAGTCGGGAGTATGCTATGTGGGCTTACAGAAAAGTCTTATTAAAAAAGATATTGGGTTGATTTGGAGAAAGGATAGCGGCTTGGAAAGTTTGGAGAAAATAGTTGGTTCGATTAAATCAGAGCTGTTGGAGAATTCTTGAAGCTTTGATTTTTAAAAATTTTAGCTTTGGGCTTTAGATCCTTATTTTAATCGCGAAGATTATTAATAACTGCAAAAATTTCAAATATGAAAAAATTGATATATATACAAAAATTTTAAAATTTCTAAATTCTAAAATTTCTAATTTGATCGATATAGATTTAAAGCCAATCAATATTGATCGGTATTTTTTTTACAGTTAATAAATTTAGATCTGTTCAAAAGAACAAGCCCATTAAATTTCCCTCGTTCCTAAATGAATACTTTCGCTTTGGCTCAAATACTAGAGTTGCTACGTCATATAATTGAAACTTCTACTTTCCCTAGAGCACACTTATGAAATTTTCTACCTTTTCGATCGCCTTAGCTTCCATTGCTGGAGCTAGTTTGATGACTACTACTTCTGCAAAAGCCCAACTACTCCCCGAACCATGGGTATCTATAGGAACAAGGGATTCTGCTGTCACTTACAGTGCCGGAGTAAAAATCTTTGATCTAGGTGCTGAGTTTGGTACTGGTCCTCAAGGTGCTACCGGTGTTGATGTATTGAAGTTTATTAGCGTTCCTTTTGTGTCGCCCTATGTTGGCCTTGGCTACTACTCCGGTAAAGAATCTGTTGCTTATTCTGGCGGTGTGAAATTTTATCCTCCTGGAAACATGTTTTATGGAGCGGGCTATCATTCTATACGTGGCATCAATGGCCAAGTTGGTGTTCGGTTCTAATTGTTGACTAAAACTATGCTTCTATCTCCTGACCAACGTTCCAAGATGGATTTGACTGATGATGCGATGTTCTACAGCGAACCTCGGTTTGTGACCCATGTAGACACGGCTTTCATTCAACGTTTAACTGCTCTCTATCGACAGGTTTTACAGCCCGATACCAAGATTTTAGATTTGATGAGTAGCTGGGTTTCCCATTTGCCTGAAGATGTAAAGTTCTCGGAAGTGGTGGGTCATGGCTTAAATGAGGCTGAGCTGGCTCGGAATCCTCGACTCGATCGATACTTTGTCCAAAACCTCAATAAAGACCTGAAGCTGCCCTGTGAAGACGCTGAATTTGCCGCTGTACTAAATACAGTGTCGGTGCAATATTTACAGTTTCCAGATGCTATCTTTGCGGAGATCCTACGAGTGCTGCAACCGGGTGGGGTGGCAATCATCAGTTTCTCGAATCGGATGTTTCCTCATAAAGCAATTAATGCTTGGCGGGATGGCACTGATGAGCAGCATCTGGAGTTGGTATCGAGTTATTTTCGATCGTTGAAGGCGCAAGCAAAGCTATCGACTCCTGGTTTTGGGGAGCCGAAGGTGATAGCACATCGAGGTGGCGGTATGTTGCCTTGGTTGAGCCTTACGGATCCTTTTTATGCCGTGATGGCTAAGAAAGCTTAACCGTTGATTTATCTGAAAATAAAAAGCCCCGTCTTGGACGGGGCTTTTTGCTCGTAAACTGTGATTTTTGTTACCAGTTCACGATTAATCTATGCTTTTTGTAGTTCTTGGGCTTGTGCTTCTGGAGTCTCTGCTTCTGATGGTGGCACTGCTTGCCAAAACTTGGGCAAATACTCCGACCAATTGCTGAGAATCAACTGCGCCTTTGGACTACCAGTCTTTTCAGCGTGGTCACTAATAAGCTGCTTAAGCTGCTGCTCACCAGCGGCTGAAGCAACCCTTTGCAAATTAATGCTCTCAGGATTCACCTTGGCCGTAAAAGTCCCATCTTCATCTAGGAAATACCCTAAACCACCAGTCATCCCTGCACCGACATTTCTGCCCACGCTGCCCAGAACCACTACGACTCCACCAGTCATATATTCGCAGCAGTGATCGCCGCTACCTTCTACAACCGCTGTAGCCTTAGAGTTTCGTACCGCAAACCGTTCACCAGCAATACCATTGGCAAACAAATAGCCACCAGTAGCACCATAGAGACAAGTGTTACCAACAATCACATTCTTGCTCCGATCGAACACACTCCCCTCAAACGGTTTAATAATGATTTCACCGCCGTTGATGCCCTTGCCTACATAGTCGTTGCTTTCGCCCGTCAGAATCATCGACATCCCCGCATGGTTAAAGGCACCGAAGCTCTGACCTGCCGAGCCATGGAAATTGAGAGTGAGATGTCCTTCAAAAGCGCTATCACCATATTTCTTGGCGATCGCCCCCGAAATTCGTGTCCCCACTGATCGATCGGTATTCACAATCTCCCAACTCTTGCTGACTGCTCCTTGATTCTGAATTGCCGCCTGAATATCTGCATCTGCCAAAATCTGGTCATCTAAGACGTTCCCATTGGAATGGACATTGCCATGCTGCAAGAAAGACCGATCGACCTTGGTATCTGGTAACTGAGTCAGGCATTTCAGGTTTAATCCTGGCACCTTTGTTAATGCCGCATCATGGCGTTCTACAAACAGGTCAGCACGACCAACGATATCGTTGATCGATCGATAGCCCAAAGTAGCCAACAAACTGCGCACTTCTTCGGCAACAAAGTAGAAGAAATTCACTACTTGTTCTGGAATACCAGGAAACCGCTTGCGTAGTTCTTCTTTCTGAGAAGCTACGCCCACTGGGCAGTTGTTGGTATGACAGACCCGTGCCATGATGCAGCCTTCGGCGATCATCGCTACCGAGCCAAAGCCGAATTCTTCTGCACCCATCAAAGCCGCGATAATTACATCCCAGCCAGATTTCAAGCCCCCATCAACTCGCAGCAGCACTCGATCGCGCAATTTATTTTCCATCAACACCCGATGAACCTCGGTCAAACCCAGCTCCCAAGGAGTACCCGCATGTTTGATCGAACTCAACGGCGAAGCCCCGGTACCGCCATCGTGACCAGAGATCTGAATAATATCGGCATTTGCTTTAGCGACCCCGGCGGCCACCGTGCCAATTCCAATTTCGGCCACTAGTTTCACCGATACGCGAGCAGCAGGGTTGATTTGGTGCAGGTCAAAAATCAACTGAGCCAGATCTTCGATCGAATAAATATCGTGATGGGGCGGCGGAGAAATTAAAGTAACTCCTGGCTTCGATCGACGTAACATCGCAATGTAAGGACTGACCTTCTTGCCGGGTAACTGACCACCTTCGCCGGGTTTGGCTCCTTGAGCAAGTTTAATCTCGATCTGCTGGGCACTCATCAAATACTTAGGAGTAACACCAAAACGCCCCGAGGCTACCTGTTTGATTGCACTCAATGCCGTATCACCGTTGCGTAGACCTTTCAGGTGGGGCAATGTGGCAGAGATGCCATCCTGCACGTCGTTAAGGACTTTATAACGCACTGGGTCTTCGCCGCCTTCACCACTGTTAGACTTGGCTCCTAGGCGGTTCATAGCGATCGCTAGTACCTCATGAGATTCTCGTGATAAAGCGCCCAAAGACATCCCGCCAGTACAGAAGCGTTTGACGATCGCCTGCACTGACTCCACTTCATCGATCGAAATGGGCGGGCGATCGCTCTGGAAATCTAATAAATCTCGTAGCGCTGTCACTGGGCGATCTTGGACATATTTTTTGTAGAGTTCGTAATGATCGTAGCCCTCTTGGGTTTGGTAGGCATCTACTGCCTTGTGCAGCGCCTTGGCCATCTGGGGGCTGTTCATGTGGAACTCACCGCTGGGGCGGTAGTTAAAGAATCCCAGGTTTTCTAGTTTCTTGGTAGCTTCTGGGAAAGCCCGGTGGTGAAACTGTAGGGTTTCTTGAGCTACACCGGCCAAGGTCAGACCACCAATCCGAGAAGTAGTGCCTCGGAAAGACATTTCTAACAAATCACCACCAATGCCGATCGCCTCAAAAATCTGTGCCCCATGATAAGAAGACAACAAGGAAATTCCCATTTTCGACAAGATCTTCAGCAAGCCATCTTCTGCTGCCTTGCGATAGTTTGCCTGGGCTTGCTCGATCGAAATTGTAGTTTCACCCCGTTGAATCGCATTTTGTACCTTAACTGAATGCCACCAGCTCCGCGCCGATTCCAATGCCAAATAAGGACAAATTGCCGAAGCTCCATAGCCTACTAAGCAAGCAAAGTGGTGAGTACTCCAGCATTGAGCCGTATCCACAATCAACGAAACCTGACCACGCAAACCAGACTTGATTAAATGGTGATGAACTGCCCCGATCGCCAGCATTGGTGGCAGATAGGTAGTGTTGGCATCTAGTCCATTGGCGGATCGATCGCTCAAAATCACAATCTGTTTACCGGCTTGCACTGCAACCAATGCTTCTGCTTGGACTCTGGCTACTATGGCCGTTAAATCCCCATCAATTTGATAGAGGGTCGAAACAACCGCAGTTTGTAGCGACGAAACCTTGATCAACTCCAGTTCTGCTTCGTTCAATATTGGACTTTGGAGCTTTAGCTGGTTAGCCATTTCGGGCTTGGCTTCGAGCAAATTGCCTTTTTTACCCAAAGACATCTCTAAAGACATCACCAGCTTTTCCCGCAGAGGATCGATCGCTGGGTTAGTCACCTGGGCAAAGCGCTGTTTAAAGTAGTCATACAGCGGGTGAGCCTTGGTAGACAGCACTGCTAAAGGAATATCATCACCCATGCAGAAAGTCGGCTCCTTGCCGTTTTCTGCCATGTCGTTGACGATCATTTCTACATCTTCTAACGTGTAGCCAAAAGCAGTCTGCTGCTGCACTAGCTTTTCGGGATCTATCCTGCTTTTAGTTTCAAATGTCTGTTGCTCCAGCTTTTGACCATATTGTTTTAACCAGGCTCCATAGGGCAGCGACTGCGCTACTCGCTGCTTCACTTCCCAGTTGTGCAGCACTTCGTGGGTTTCTAAATTCACCACAATGGTTTGGCCCGGACCTAAGCGACCTTTTTCGGCAATGGTATTGATCGGCAGATCCACCACCCCTGCTTCGGAACCGACCACAATGTAACCATCTTTGGTGATGCAATACCGAGCAGGTCGCAGACCATTCCGATCCAAAGCAGCTCCCACAATCTTGCCGTCACTAAAAGCTAGTAAGGCTGGGCCATCCCAAGATTCTTGCAGGCCATTGTAGTAATCATAAAAATCTATGATTTCTGGATATTGATCTAACTCTGGCTGATTTTTATAAGCCTCAGGCACCATCACCATCAATCCTTCGATCGGGCTGCGGCCAGAATGCACCATCAGTTCCAACACGTTATCTAAAGTGCCAGAATCGCTGTTATCTAAGTTCAAAATTGGTTGCAGCTCTTGCAGCCGTTCGTTCCACACTGGATGGTCTAAATCTTTTTCTCTCGCGGTCATCCAGTTGATATTACCCAGCAATGTATTGATCTCGCCGTTGTGACCTACCATCCGCATTGGCTGTGCCAGTGGCCACTTGGGCATAGTATTGGTGCTAAACCGGCGATGATATACCGCGAAGTTACTGGTAAATAAGGGATTGGTCAAATCTTGGTAAAACTCTCCCAATATGGCCGATCGAACCATGCCTTTGTAGACAATAGTGCGTCCAGACAGCGAGCAGAAGTAAAAGTTATCACCTGGAACAACTGCGGCGTGTTCTTTCAAGGCTTTTACAGACTTGCGGCGTACCAAATACAGTTGTCGTTCCCATTCATCCCCAGTCAACTCCCCAGAAATCACCACCTGCTCAATATAAGGGCAGTTGCCTTTGGCTTGTACACCTAGCACTTCCGGTCTCACCGGCACAGTTCGCCAACCAACCAATCTGAGTTTCTCGTTTTCAATAGTGGTGGCTACGGCAGCTTTGGCGATCGATCTAGCCTCGGCATCTTGCGGTAAAAATACCATGCCCACTGCCAAGGTGCCACTTAAGTCTAAGCCCTGTTCTTCACCCCAGGCGGTGAACAGTGGCCAGGGAATTGCCGATAAAATTCCTGCGCCATCTCCAGAATCTCGATCGGCGCTACAGCCCCCGCGATGTTCCATGCAGGTCAAAGCTGTTAATGTCTGTTCGATTAATTTATGAGTGGGTTGACCGGCTGGTGATGCAATAAACCCTACCCCGCAAGCATCCCTTTCTTCTACCAGCCATCTCTGGCCATCGTAAGTCTGTTGATGTGGCGCTAACTGACTATTTTGGCGAGAATTTGCTTGGTTCATATTTGTAGATCTGGAATGAGGAAGATTAGTGTTGCGTTATGTATAGTCTGCTTAATATATCAGATTTTTCAGTAGCGAATTTTACAGTAAATATATTCCAAACATGGATAGAGGGCTGAATGTAAGATGGGCTCAGTAAACAGTCAGGACTATTTTTATTGGGGAAGAAATTTGGCGATCGTACCGTGGATAGTCTTGCGGATTTTTCTTTTGCTGTTCCAGTTTTGGAACTTGCGATCGTATTCTTCACCCTTGAGCTGATAGACATTCCAACCGTTGAGTGCCACGCCGATACCCCAAAAACCCAATACTGCTACCGACCACAAAAAACCGGTGCCGCCAATTGCTACTACGTTCATGCCTACTAAAAAAGTGTTGGTGATAGCAAAGCGACCTAAGCCTTTTTGAAACTGTTGCTGTCGGTAGAGATCGAATTCGGCTCTTTGTTGACTACTAGTCTGACTGTTTGCCCAATCTAGTTCAGCAGCTTGGAGCATGTTAAGATCAATATCCATTTCATCTGCAATTTCGACTAGTTGCTGGCGTGAGAATTCTAAATCGCCAGTGGTATTCTTTCTGGTGAGTGCCAAGTTTAAGATCTGCTGGATATCTTCTTGGCTGTAGGCGATGGCGCTATTTTCGGTAGAGTTCATGAAAATTCTCGGGGGCTGAGGTGCTTGCATTCCATCAATGTGATGACCTCATTTTATTATCCTGAAAAATCTAGCGATCGGCTACCTGCGGTTAAAGTGCAGATATCCACATGCCCTGATGATTTTGCAGAAAAAAAAGCCCCCAACCCGCAGGTTAGAGGTATTAATCAGGGTGCATCTACCACCTATGTATACGTGGTAGATCAGTCTCTACCGGGACATTAAAAAAATAAAAAAACGCCCTAGTGCCAGTGGCGCTAGAGCGGTTAATCAGGGTGCATCTACCACCTATGTATACGTGGTTTTCTAGAGATGCTCCGGTCGATTTTTTAGATTATTGTGCAAGATGAATCTCCTTGGCTTCAATCTAGAAACGGTATCCAGCTCCTAGGCTTAGATATCCCAAGCTGTTGAATTTATAATTTGCATTGGCCACAAAATTATCACTGAAGTTATAGTCTGCGCCAGCTTCAACATATACACCAGAACCACCGCTGTACGTATAGCCATTGCCAGAAAGTGATGCTCCAGCAACTCCGATTCCTGCATAAGGAGTAAGGTCAGATTGAGGAAGTTTAAAGTCATAAGTACCACTTACGCCATAAACCGACAAAGTTGCTCCACCAGAGCTAAGAAACTGAGCGAATGGTCTAGCTGAAATACTATCAGCAACACCGAACCTACCATTTACACCAATCAATGTGCCACCACCAGGAAGGCCAAGGGTTGCTCCTACGTAGTTCTTTTCTCCGGCTGCTGCGCCGTTCATAGATACCAGCGCAAATGCTGCTGTTAAAATGGAAGATGTTAACGTTAAAACTAATGACTTATAGAACATGCTCGAATTGCAATACAGGATTGATAGATATTCTAAGGTTTAATATCAATATTCGTCAATTTATCTGATCGTTATAACTTTTGTCTCAAATTCGATCGATCTCCTGTCAACTTGCGAAAATAAGACACACTCCATTGTCCAGACTAAGAGAAGATTTTATATGAAACTAGCCTATTGGATGTACGCCGGTCCCGCTCACATCGGTACTTTGCGCGTGGCCACCTCCTTCAAAAATGTCCATGCAATTATGCATGCACCCCTAGGCGACGACTACTTCAATGTAATGCGATCGATGCTAGAGCGTGAGCGGGACTTTACCCCTGTAACTACCAGCGTGGTTGATCGGCATGTGCTTTCTCGTGGCTCTCAAGAAAAAGTGGTAGACAATATCACTCGCAAAGATGGTGAAGAGCATCCCGATCTGATTGTGCTCACACCCACCTGTACCTCCAGCATTCTGCAAGAAGACCTGGCTAATTTCGTAGAACGTGCGGCGATGGATACAGTCTCCGACGTGATTTTGGCAGATGTGAACCACTATCGCTTTAATGAACTTCAGGCTGCCGATCGAACTCTGCAACAGATCGTCCAGTTCTATATTGCCAAAGCCCGTAAGCAGGGCAACTTGGGCTTGACCAAAACCGAAAAGCCTTCGGTGAATATTATTGGCATCTCCACTTTGGCCTTTCATAATCACCATGACTGCACCGAGCTAAAGCGGTTGATGGCTGATTTGGGGATTACGATCAACGCCATTTTGCCCGATAAAGCCTCAGTCAAAGATTTAAAGAACTTGCCCCAAGCCTGGTTTAACTTAGTACCCTATCGGGAATTAGGCCCAGGAACCGCCCAGTTCTTAGCATCCGAATTCCAAATGCCCTACGTAGACATCGTACCGATGGGGATTGTGGAAACAGCTAAATGTATTCGCGCAATCCAAAAAATCTTGGTGGCTCAAGGTGCTGACGTAAATTACGAGCCATACATCGAAGATCAGACTCTGCATGTTTCGCAAGCAGCTTGGTTCTCTCGATCGATCGACTGTCAGAACCTCACTGGCAAGAAAGCCGTAGTCTACGGCGATGCTACTCATGCCGCTGCTATTACTAAAATATTGACCAGAGAAATGGGCATTCACGTCGTCTGGGCTGGTACTTTCTGTAAGCACGATGAAGAATGGTTCCGAGCAGAAGTTAAAGACTTCTGTGACGAAATTATTGTGACCGAAGACCACGCGGTGGTGGGTGACGCAATCGCCAAGTCAGAACCATCGGCAATCTTTGGCACCCAGATGGAGCGCCATGTAGGCAAGCGTCTGGATATTCCCTGCGGTGTTATTTCGGCACCAATTCACATCCAAAACTACCCGATCGGCTACAAACCTTTCTTGGGCTACGAAGGAAGCAACCAAATTGTTGATCTAATCTACAACTCCTTCACTCTGGGTATGGAAGATCATCTGTTAGAGATATTTGGTGGTCACGATACCAAGGAAGTAATTACTAAGGGCATCTCGGCTGATGGTGATTTATCTTGGAGCCGTGAAGCTCAAGGTGAGCTGAACAAAATCCCTGGTTTTGTCCGAGGAAAAGTGAAGCGCAACACCGAGAAATTTGCTCGGGAACGAGATATGGCCGAAATTACTCTAGAAGTAATGTACGCCGCCAAAGAAGCCGTCGGCGTTTAAATTTCCGAAAAGTGGGTTTAGCGAATTTAAAAATTCTTGAACCCACTTCCTGATTAACTTTTGAAGATTTTTCAATCTTAATCAATTGCTTCGCTCATCTGGGTATTCTGAATCTCTGGGTTAGAATCTCGGTCTATCTTTTTATTATGTCTACTCATCAATCATCTCCACTGACAATTAGACCCTTTGGGGCATTGCGTGAGTTAGTAAACTCCTATGATGCTTTTTATCACGGGGTTTCGGCTGACGTGAATAAATTTGGTCTGTCGATCGAGCAATTCGACATCATTGCCACTTTAGGCAACACTTCTGGTCTTAATTTGGTGCAGTTGGGTCAAAAGACCCTGTTAAATCTTTCTGATCTTAATCAATTGTTAGATTCTCTGGAAGATGACTTGCTGATATCTCGTGATCTCCCCGCAGATAAACCAATGATAATTATAAAACTGACCCCCGCAGGGGAGAAGATTTTTGCGGTAGTCTTTCCCATGCACATGGCCTATTTGCAGCGATGCTTTGGTCAATTGAATCAATCTGAGTTAGATATGTTGCAGGTGTTTCTCAGACGTTTGAAAGAAGCCTTTGGCAAGAGTTCTTAATTAAACAGCCACATTTCGATCGGATTCCAGCATCGAAGAGAGTTGCTTGACCCCACGTTGCAGGTGACGAGTAACAGTCATGGGGCTAACACCAATCTTTTTTGCAGCTTCCTTCCTAGGCATACCCTTGATGTAAACGTATTCGATCGCTTGCTGAGTCTTAGGTTCCAATTGACCGATCATGCCAGCCAACTGCTGACGCTCTTCTTCCATGAACTGCCGATCCCGATCGCGAGTATCAGGCAGGCTATCACCTAATGTAACGGGGTAGTCTAACATTTGACCAACGGTAGCATCAAGGCTCAATGTTTGGCGATTATGTTCAGCAGCCTTTGTTTCACGCCATTCTTGCACAGTAATTTGCAAAGCATCAGCAATTTCGATATCAGTAGGCTTGCGATCGAGAATCAAAGTCAAATGTTGAGTCATTTTTTCGCCTTCTTTCTGTAGCTCTTGCCAGCGCCGGGGAATCTTAACAACGTTGCTGCGATCTCTAAGGAAGTGCAAAATTTCGCCGCGAATGTAGGGGACAGCAAAAGAGCTAAAAGCACATCCTTGGTAAGGGTTGAAACGCTCGATCGCTCTAATTAAACCCAAGTAACCAATCTGTTCCAAATCTTGGTAAGTTTCAACGCACTGGCGGCTGATGCGGTGCGCCACTTGTCTAACCAAACCGACATTCAACAAAACTAATTTATTCCGAACTCTCACGTTAGGATTTTCGTGATAAGAAAGCAATAGAGTCATCGACTCAGCAGTCCTTTGGCTAGCAGCATTTTCTGGGATAGTCTCAGTTTCGGTTTTGGTAGCTGTTTCGTTAACGGTCTGGGAAGGTTTAGTAGCCATTTGGTTGGGGTAGACGTGATTTAGTGCGGTGTTTTTTCGACTCCATCATTCTCTCGAAATCACCCTTTTCCAAATACCGTTGATCTACGCGACTTCCCAAATTAAATTTTTTCTAACTCCGTGAAACCACGGAACTTTTAGCTGATTTTGAGTCTGGCAGCGAGATTGCTCCGATTTACTGGCGTAATACAGGATGAAATTAAGTCCTAGCCCAGACCAGACTGTTAAGCAATAGTAATCCTGGTTTAGATCGATCGACAAAAGGTTTAAACTGACCTTGTAGCGCAGACAAATCTAAACCATTTAAACCAAAATAATCATGGTCAACACCGAAATTTCTAATGCTCCCACCAGTGCCGAGCTAGACGAAATCCTGGATATTCAACATGCTGAAGTGATCCAGACCGTTATTGGTAGCCTCGATCCTAATCACACCGCTATGGTTAGTAAAGGCGATGGTGGCCATATTTGGAAATTCACCTACGGCAGTGTCGAAGTGTTTGTGCAGCTTACGGGTAACACCGACGATGATGTTTTGACCGTCTGGTCAAAAGTTATGGCCTTGCCCGTAAAAAATCAGCCAGAGCTACTCGATAAATTATTGCAAATGAACTGGGCTAGCACCTTAGAATCGCGGTTTGCAATTTTTGATAACTCGATCGTTTCCATGTCTACCCGCACTGTCGCAGAACTATCTCCCGGCGAAATATCCCGCGCTATTACTTTGGTGGCCGATGTTGCCGATAACCATGACGAAGTTCTGCAAGCTGCTCACCCAGCAGCTTAATCCTTTGCTGTGTGATTTCAACATTCGTGAATAAAGATTGAGACAAACTCGGCAAAGTGACCGTTTTGTGGCATCATTCTAAATTCTTCTATGTAGTTTATCCAGTTACTCCTTATGCAGTTAAGACTAGGTGACACGGTTCCGAACTTCACCCAAGCTTCTACCCACGGTGATATTGATTTCTTTCAGTGGGCAGGTGATAGCTGGGTGATTTTGTTTTCTCACCCCGCAGACTTCACGCCAGTTTGCACCACGGAGCTAGGCGAAGTGGCCAAGCTCAAACCTGAGTTTGACAAGCGCAATGTTAAAGCGATCGCCCTCAGCGTAGACGATGTGGCTTCTCACAACGGCTGGGTTGGTGACATCGAAGAAACCCAAGGCACTAAGCTCAACTATCCGATCTTGGCTGACCCCGACAAAAAGGTCTCCGATCTCTATGACATGATCCACCCCAATGCCAACGCTAAGTTGACCGTGCGATCGGTGTTTATTATTGATAGCAACCGTAAGCTACGCACTGTTTTCACTTATCCTCCTAGCACCGGTCGTAACTTCACCGAAATTTTGCGGGTAATCGATTCCTTGCAGCTTACCGACAATCACAGTGTGGCCACTCCAGCTAACTGGACAGATGGTGGCGACTGCGTAGTAGTACCAAGTATTTCCACCGAAGAAGCGAAACAAAAGTTTCCTAAAGGTATTACCGAAATTAAGCCTTACCTGCGGATGACTCCTCAACCCAACAAGTAAGTTTTGCTTTTACTGTTCAAGAACCCGCATTAGCGGGTTTTTTGCTGGTGTTTTGAATCTGAAGTCGTCTTAGTCAGCGGGGCATCCATACTCCTTTCTGTGCGGTGATTTCAGGCTAATAATGCGCCGATCAGGCCAGTTTTTCGATAGAATGATGTCTTTAGATAAATCAATCCCTTTCTTCATCAGGGTATTTATATCCTATCGTCAACTTCCATGATTAACTCTCCCGCTGCACCAGATTTTTTACTTCTCAAACAAAAGTTTGATGCTGCCAACGAAAAAAGTCAATTGGCTTTGCTAGCGGGCATTGATGTTATTGATGACTCAGCATTGGAATTTCTGAAATCACTGTTACCTACTAACGGCGCTTGGCCAACGGTTATTCAAGGTAAAGTCTTTCAGCTTTTATATGAAAATCATGCGGGCAAAGAATTCTTGGCTGCCAATTTTCCCGAAGGCATCGTTCCACTCCAATCTACAGCGGGTGTAGATTACCAAGAGTTGCAGAAGTTGTTGATCGATCGCCAGTGGCAATCCGCCGATAAACTAACCAATCTCAAACTCTGTGAACTAGCTGGTTCAGTAGCTTTGCAGCGCCAATGGCTATACTTTACCGACCCCAAGTTTATACCGGCAGCCGATCTACAAGTGATTGATCGGCTGTGGGTCGTCCATTCTGAAGGCCAATTTGGCTTCTCGGTACAGCGTGATATCTGGATGGCCACGAAAAAAAACTGGGATAAATTTTGGCCAAAAATCGGCTGGAAGAAAGAACTAGCCTGGACTCGCTATCCCGGTAGCTTCACCTGGGATCTCAGCGCTCCCCGTGGGCATTTGCCCCTTTCTAACCAGCTTCGTGGCGTAAGAACTATGGCAGCTTTGATGGTTCATCCTGCTTGGGATAATTCTTTGTAAACCTTAGCTGCTCACGCTTGTTACTTCCCCTCTGCCTGCGGGCATCTTAGGTAAGGGATTAATCCCCAAAAATTCTCACTCATGTCACGTCTAAGTGACAGTTAAATGTTGAATTCAGATCTCAGCCCACCGACCAAAAGCCACCGATCCAGAAAGCATCAACAGCTTGCCGCCGAGACAAATTCAGTTGCGGCTGGTCGGCCTCTGTATCAACAAGCCGTAGAAAAAGCCAGCAGCATTCTAAAGATGCCCATGGCGGTACTTTCGGTATTTGGTGAATCCGAAGTCGTGCAAGCTTCGATCGGCTTAGAACTTATTGCTGCCAAATCTACGATCGGTGCGTTGGGCATTCAAGGCTGTAGCAGCTATATAGAGCGCAGTCATCAATGCCTTTCAATTAACGATGTAGAGTCATCTAGTCAGTACTTTGATCGATCAGAGCTGCAAATTGTGGCTTACTTGGGCGTGCCTTTACTAACTCGTGCCGGTGATTGCTTGGGCACTCTGGCGGTGATGGATCGAGTCGAGCATCGATTTGATAAGTGCGACCAAGAAATCCTAATCACCATTGCTAATTGGTTAATGTGCGAATTAGAAAGAGAAATTTTACTCAAAGCTCAGGTGGCTAGTTTTTTTAACTTGTCCGATAATCTGCCAGTGGTTGCAGATAGAGCAAGTTCGATCGAAGCTGAAGCCAAATACAATTTACTCAGTCACCTATCTCAATCCTTGCGTACCCCGTTAACCGCCGTATTAGGAATGACCAGCGTATTGCAGCGCGAACTCTATGGCCCACTGAACGAGAAGCAACAGAGCTACATGGAAGTAGTTCACCATAGCGGCGTTCAGCTTATGACCTTAGTTGATGAAATTACTAATTTGGTTGGTCAAGAGCAGCTCAATCATAAGCTCACCATGAAAGCCACTGATATTGAAATGCTCTGCCAGCAGTCGATTCGTGATTTAGAATCTGCCCTCAAGCAGCGCCGTCAACATGTAGAGCTGATCTTAACTAGCCCCAGCCGGATTTGGTTGCTCGATCGCGATAAAGTTCGTCAAATTATTTACTATTTGTTGCTGCACACTATGTCTACGGCAGCTCCTGGCGAAACAATTGGCCTGCATGTGGCCACCCATGCTAACCTTCTCACAATCAATATTGAACCTTTGCCCAGTCGCAATAATGTTTCTAACTTGCGAATATTACCTACCGCCAATCATAGCTCTAACCACGGCTTGAATATGAGCGTCGATTCTACTCACACTCAACTAGGTTTAATCTTGGGTCATATTTTGGCTGAAATCCACAACGGCACTCTAGAACAGGTCGGTAAAAAAGGCCACTGTCTCTCTCTGCCCTTAATTGCCGGTGCCCTAGAAGAAGCAGAAGAAAAATAGCCTGTTGCTCTCTATGCTACGATCGAGGGCAATTCTACCTGCTGGAACTGCTTGGACTCGTGAATTATTTTTTAGATAGCCTCGCTCTCAAAAACCTGCCTATAAATGATTGGCAGCAAGGTAGCTATGTTGCTAGCGGCTGGATTGGCCGCCTGCAAAGTTGGCGATCGGCCAGTTGGTTTTTGCAGTGGGGAGAGCCGATCGGAGCCATTGCTGTAGCAGCCATCCTGACTTCCTCACCTTTTATCAGTAACAATCTGCTAGCTATTTTTCTGGTGGCTATTGTGGCTTTCTGGTTTATTTTGACTCTCGCTGATGATGGACCGCAAGGCTTTACGCCGATTCATTTGACTGTAGGAGTTTTTTGGATTGTGGCTGTTTTAGCTTCGGCTCTAGCTCCAGAAAAATCTTTAGGAATCAAAGGTTTAAGAGTGATTGCTTTCAGTGAGGGCATCTCGAAGCTGACCTTATATCTAATGTTTTTTGTCGTGATGGCGCGGTTGTTTCGTGCCGATCGCCTGCGTACTTGGGTCGTGACAGCCTACTTACATGTGGCATTGTTTATCAGTGTCTATGGTATTCAGCAATCAATTTTTGGCGCTAAAGCCTTAGCCACTTGGGTAGATCCCGAATCTCCGCTCTCCAAAACCACCCGCGCTTTTAGCTATTTAGGTAATCCCAATGTCCTTGCCGCTTATTTACTGCCGGCGATCGCTCTGAGTATTGCCGCTTTTTTTATCTGGCCAGGAATCTATCCCAAAACTTTAGCCATTGTCATGACTGTTGCTAATCTTTGGTGTATGTATGCCACCCAAAGCCGTGGCGGTTGGATTGCTACTGTTGGATTAGTTCTGGTAATGGCTTTAGGAATTTTCTACTGGATTCGTCCACAGCTCAACTCCTTTTGGCAAATTTGGTTGCTGCCGATCTTAATCGTCTCCACGGTGGTTGTGGTGGGTGGTGCTGTTATCGTAGTACCAATCTTGCGTGAACGGGTCGGCAGCATTTTTACCGGACGCGGCGATAGCAGTAACAGCTTCCGGCTCAATGTCTATCAGGCCGTCGGCCAAATGATCAAAAAAAATCCCTTGCTGGGTATTGGTTATGGCGATCGAGTATTTAAAAAAGTCTATCCCATTTTCCAGATTAACCCCAAATACAGCGCCCTTAGCGCCTACTCCATCTATCTCGAAACAATTGTAGAAATGGGTTTCCTGGGTCTAGCCTCCTTTCTCTGGATGATCTTTGTATCTTGGCTCAATGGCATTTTGCCTCTGCCCAATCTCCGCCAAACCCAAGATCGTCAATATTTTTGGTTATTGGGTGCCCTAGCTGGTTCGATCGGCCTTGCCGTCCAAGGTTTTTTTGATACCGTATGGTATCGCCCTGATATCAATATCTTGTGGTGGATGTCGATCGCCATCATCGCCAGCTTCTATTTTCCCAAGTTCCTTAATGTCAAACCTACTAATCTATTGATGGAACCCTAGTAATAAACGCAGGTTTTTTTTAGCTGAGTGAAGTGATAAACCAAAAGAAGATTGTCTGAAAGCCTTGATATAAGGTGAAAAGAAACAAAAATGAAATAATAAAAAGAAAATAGTTGACAGAATTGGGAAGGTGACGTATGCTTGATAAGCGGCGAAAACAAACCGGCCTAAGCGAAGACCTGAAAGGGTTTAGTGGAGCTAATTTCGCAGCCAAGGAACCTAGAAAAAAGAATAGTCTGAAAGACAGAAACGAAACCAAACTCGTCAAATAAATCGTTATTTTCCAGGTAAATTTATTTACTTAGAGGATAGCACAAAAAGAAGAAAGAATAGAAAGAGCTACAAGC
>JANYHM010000078.1 GCA_025359065.1 Synechococcales cyanobacterium GL140_1_metabinner_5_sub
AAATGACCCACTGATGCCAGTGCGTCGGTTAAAATATCTTGAAGGCTATCCATTGAACAGTCTCTTTTTTTTGTTTGACTGTATTTTACTCGCTGGATAGCTTTTCTCGCCACTCCTCATAAAACTGTCCGGAGTGTTGCACTAAAGTATGTTTCTGTATCTAAAATAGCAACTTGGTGTGGAATAAATTATTGTTTTCTGCTTGGCTGACAAAATAAACTGAGATCTATTTCCGCAGGCTGCACCTTCAGTGATCGATCCCATATTTTTCTGCTAAATTAAAAAGGACTTTGGTACAAGGAGTTACGGAGACATTGAACGCTGCCGAACAAGCCACCAACCTGATCCTCGCCGGAAAAATCGCCTCAGTCGTCAGCCTGTTTCGATCAGAGTTTCCCGATGCACGAGTAGATCTACGCCCCTGGTCAAGAGATCGGGACACCACTGAGTTAGTTGACCCCGACTCGATCGACATCGCCTTTCACTTCCCCGGCTGGAGCCGCCGCTGGCAGAGCCGCAGTATTTTGCTGCAACTGCGCTTCTATGGCGAGTCAGAATCACGCAAACTCATTGGCCTTGAAGCCGCCGGGTTCGATTACCGAGGCAAACAATGGCGACTCTCCACCATCGAACAATGGCAAGTAGAAGGCGAAGTCCAACCTGCCCCCGAACGAGCCGAACAGCTTCGTCAATATTGCCGCCAAGTCTTTGAAGTATTCCAGGCACAATCTCCAGAAAATTCCTGATGATGTAGAATTGCCTTGATGGTAGGCAGGCGAGGAAAATGGCGGAATCGATCGATTGGGCGAGATTGCAAAAAGCACTGGCAGTAGAAGCCCAGTATGGTTTTACCGACCTGGTTGGCCAGCGCTATCGCTTCAGCGAGTTCTTTTCTCTCACCCTTAAAAAACCCCCTGCCGCACTCAGTACCAATGACCAACAGCAGTGGCGCGCCCTAGCCAGCGAATTTGATGGCTACATGCAGCTTTTGGCCGTCGATCGCAAGCAACTCTTAGCCAGAACCGCAAAGCTTCTCAACGCTTCCCAAAACACCATTTCTCAACTGGTTCAAAATCCCCAAGCAGCCTTAGAGCAACGCCAAAAACTACAAATTTCCCCGGTTGTCTCTGAAACCAAACCAGAATCTGCCACCGCAATTACTGGCCTTGATCGACCCATCAAAGACCTGCCTAAACTAGGCAGCAAGACCGCTGACAGCCTTGCCAAATTGGGCTTATATTTCGTTAAAGACCTACTTTACTACTACCCTCGCGACTATATTGACTATGCCAAACAGGCAGATATTCGATCACTCACCGAAGGCGAAACTGTCACATTAGTTGGCAAAGTAAAGCGTTGCAACTGCTTCACCACCCCCAAAAATCAAAAACTTACCATCTTTGAACTAGTCCTCAGTGACCCTACTGGCCAAATTCGCCTGGGGCGATTCTATGCAGGCAGTCGCTACAGCAACCGGGGCTGGCAAGAATCCATGAAAAAGCGCTTTTCCCCTGGTGTTTTAGTTGCAGCTTCGGGATTAGTAAAAAACCAAGGCAAATATGGACTCACCCTCGATAACCCCGAAATGGAAGTACTCGGTAATGGCGAAGAATCACCCTCTTCTCTGCGAGTAGGTCGCATCCTGCCGGTGTATCCTCTGACAGAAGGGATTAGCGCTGAGTTAATTCGCCGATCGACGATGGCCGCTTTGCCTTCGGCTCAACTGCTGATTGAAACCCTACCGCTGGATTTGCGGGAAAAATATCATCTGGCAGAATTGGCTGGCTCGATCGCCAATATTCATTTCCCTGATGACACAGAGGCTAAAGACAGCGCCCGTCGTCGCTTAGTATTTGATGAATTTTTCTATCTTCAACTCGGTTTTTTATATCGTCGCCAAAAGCTGCGCCAAAAAACCACTGTCGCGGTCAAAATTCCTGAAAATTCGCTGTTAGACAAGCTGCGTCAGATGCTGCCTTTTAAGTTGACCAACGCCCAAGAAAGAGTAGTGGGCGAAATTCTGCAAGATCTCCAGCGACCGAACCCCATGAACCGCATGGTACAGGGTGATGTGGGTTCCGGGAAAACATTGGTAGCGGTAATGGCAATTTTAGCGGCGATCCAATCTGGCTATCAAACAGCACTAATGGCTCCTACAGAAGTTTTGGCCGAGCAGCATTATCGCAAATTAGCGGGCTGGTTTACCATGCTACATTTGCCGATCGAACTACTTACTGGTTCCACCAAAGCCGCCAAACGCAAAAAGATTTACCGCGAACTAGAAACCGGTGAACTATCAATCATCGTGGGCACCCATGCCCTAATTCAAGATAAAGTGAACTTCGATCGACTAGGTTTAGTAGTGATCGATGAGCAACATCGTTTCGGAGTTTATCAAAGAGCCACCCTTCAACAAAAAGGCATCGAACCTCATGTGTTAACCATGACAGCTACACCGATTCCCCGCACCTTGGCACTCACTCTGCATGGAGATCTCGATGTCAGCCAAATCGACGAAATGCCCGCTGGTCGCCAACCAATTCAAACCAATATATTAGGTGGCAAAGAGCGCCGTCAAGCCTACGAATTAATGAAACGAGAAATCGCTAAAGGTCAACAGGTCTATATTGTTTTGCCCTTGGTAGAAGACTCTGAAAAATTAGATTTGAAATCAGCCATGGCTGAACACGAGCGGCTGTCTACCACTATTTTTACTGAGTTCAAAGTAGGTTTACTTCATGGGCGCATGACTTCTGCTGAAAAGGATGCAGCGATTACAGCTTTTCGGGATAACGAAACTCAGATTTTAGTCGCCACTACAGTTATTGAGGTAGGGGTAGATGTACCGAATGCGACGGTGATGGCGATCGAGAATGCTGAACGTTTTGGTTTGGCGCAGCTTCATCAGTTACGTGGCCGGGTGGGTCGGGGCAGCATCCAGTCTTTTTGTTTGTTGATGAGCAGTAGCAATTCTCCTGATGCTAAGCAGCGATTACAGGTTTTGGTTGAGTCTCAGGATGGTTTTTGGATTTCGGAGATGGATATGCGGTTGCGGGGACCGGGAGAGGTGCTGGGGAGTCGGCAGTCTGGGTTGGCTGATTTTGCTTTGGCTAGTTTGGTGGCGGATGGTGAGGTTTTGCAGGAGGCTCGTGATGCGGCGACTCAATTGATGGCTGCTGATCCTGAGTTGGTGGATATGCCTGAGTTGCGATCGGAGTTAGATTACCGCTATCAAAAACTTCTGGGCGGCAGCATTTTCACTTAAGACTGCTCAATCTTTGGAATTACAGCGCCTGCTCCAAGCTGTGTAGGTTTGCTCGGTGGTGCTTCACGTTTTTCTGAGGTCGCTTTGTAATCGTGCATAGAGTGATTTTTTAGATGAATAGCTGGTTGAACTTAATCTAATAATCTCGGGGAGCAGAAAGATTGTTACAAAATGTTAGGGAATTGCCTCTCGATCAAGCAAGAGCATTTAGAATAAAGTTACTATTCAGTCACAACGACCAATCTAGAGTGTCATGCGAATGATAGTTGGGCTAGCCACTTATTTCTTACATATATACCGATATTTGTCTAGTGATAACTATTGGCCGATAATCGTTTAGTGTCTTTTGTTTACCCAATGGAGATCTGTCTGGCAGAATGTCATAGATGTATTTTGACTGTGGGAGTTCATTCTCCATGCTTTGATCAAGCGCTGTCCTAACTCTAATGAAGATTTTGCCTGAAAGCATTGCATGAAAATATTATCGCTACAACTATCCAACATTCTAAGCTTCAAATATTGCGATGATGTTAAAAATGCCGAGAAGGTCAGTTTTGATGATGATCTCAACATCATCATCGGAGAAAACGGCTCAGGTAAATCAACAACACTAGAGGTCATAAATTTTCTGTTTAGGCGCGTTCTTTATAAACAATACAACCTCAATCAGGATCTATACGTCCAGCGGAGCCTCATCGACGCTACACAGAGAAAGCAAGTTCTCTTGCCTGCCAATAACAGTTCATATATTGGTTTTAGGCTTGATCCTAATTGGAATACAGAAGGACAGCAACAAATAATTCGTATAGTCATTAAGCTAGATGAGATCGATCAAAAAAACCTTGAGTATCTGCAAAATAAGAAGGACACTTTGATTCCATGGATAGATCGTTACACCACACGCGGAGGGATCGCTGTATCGACATATAGTGAGACTTATACTCTAGATGTCACCCTAGATCGGAGTCAGCAAACTTTCTCTGTCCAAACCCAGGATTGTTCGCAAGATTCTGGATATGATTACCTCACAGACTACAATTTTTACAAAGAGGCTATCTCTCTCTACAACTTAGAGAATTCTGAAAACTCTATCGAAACACTATATGAATCATTCACTCTGATTAGTAGTTACCGCAACTACCACACTTTCAACGTTTCCATAAGTCTGCAAAACGCTCATCCCTCCACTCAGATTCAGCAAATTCGGACTACTGACTATCAAAGGAGTTTAAACGCTAATGATAACTCCGAGCCAGCAATTTTCGGGCTTGTTCGCCTCCGAGTAGCAGAGAAACACTTTGATTTAATTCCACAGAAAAAAAGTGATGCAGAATGCGAGGCAGATGCTAATGCTTTGCCATTCATGATGAAAATCAATGAACATCTCCAAATCGTCAATTTGGAGTGCAAAATCAAACTTCTCGATCTCCGAACTTGGCAATATAGTTTTGAATTTTTCGACCGGAGAAGAAATAAGTCTATTACAGACATCAACAGCCTCAGTGCAGGTCAGAAGGCCATTATTCATCTGGTTTTTGAGGCTTTTGGAAGAGGAGATCTAAAAGGTGGACTTGTGATTATAGACGAGCCAGAAATTCATCTACACTATCAGTTTCAGCATGAGTATCTGCAAGTAATACGAGAGCTGAACAGAAGCCAAAGCTGTCAATATATTTTGGTTACTCATTCTGAATCGCTCATAAATTCAGCAACAATCAGCAGTGTACGGAGATTCAGTCTCAACCCAGATGGATACACAGAAATACGATCTCCTCATATTACAGCAAAGCAGAAGGTCTTAATTCGTATTCTAGATAATACGAGATCGACTTATGCGTTCTTTGCAAAGAAAGTGGTGTTGGTCGAAGGAGACTCCGACAGGTATTTCTTTAAAGCAGTGATCCAGTGGCTGTATCAGAAACTAGACCAAGAGATTGCGATACTTCATGTTGCTGGAAAAAAAGAGCTTGAACATTGGACTACTCTTTTTGAGGAATTTGGGCTGAATGTCTATCGGATTGCTGACTTCGATTATGTCTATGATAGGTTCTACTCTGGTGAAAAGCGTAAGAGCTTAAAGACAGTAGCGGCGGTAGAAGAATTCAAGGAAGGACACGCTGACTGGGAGGCTAAAATAGATTTGGAGTATGAATGCAAAACCTTTATTCTGAAGAACGGCGATCTTGAGTCTTACCTTAATATTGAAAAGAAGGATCTGGGGAAAGTCATCGCGTTTTGTAACGAGCAGTTGCCACAGTACCTACAGGATGACAGCAATCAGAAAAGCTTAGAAGTTCGGAAGATAGCTCGGTTGATAACCGGAATTCCTCCCATGATTCAGAATGACGAGAAGCGGACAATCGCGCTCAACTTATTAAAAGAAGGTGTGTCAGTCGAAGTTGTTGCCCGTGGGACAGGTTTATTGATCGAGGAAATCCAACAGCTTCAACAACAAATGAATGCTGTTTCTCAGTGAGGCTAGCTACATAACGGTTCGACAACCCCGATTTTATTTTAGATAACAAGTATCTCAAGGTTGTGAAAGCAGTTGGGGTTGGCTACAGCCAGGTGGATAAATTGGTTGGTATTGCCATTAGTCTCGTGGCTATTTATGCTACGATTTAGCCAGTTATTCTACTCATTATAAGCAACTGTGCTAACTGACCAACATATTTCTGAAGCACTGAGCCGCGCCTACGTTCGGGCGATCGCTGGACGTGCCGGACTCAACTCAGCCGTTCGGGAATATGACTACGGTGTGGATGGTAGTTTTGATGAGGTTGTGGTGCGCCAAAATCGCCGGGTTGAATCTGGCTTTTCTCTCAGTTTTCAGCTCAAAGCCTCGACCCAATGGCAACTCAATGATACTCAGGTTGTCTATGACTTGGAGGTGAAGACCTACAACGATTTGATTCTTAGACGCAGAATGAGAACCGCAACACCATGTATCCTGATATTGTTAGCCCTTCCCTCGGATTCTATGCAATGGCTCATTTGTGAAGAAACACAACTCAGGTTGCAAGGAACTTGCTACTGGGAATACCTTAGTGGTAGCCTCAGCGAAAATCGCCAGTCTGTCAGGATCAGAATTCCGCGATCACAACGCCTCAACCCAGAATCTTTGCTAACCTTAATAGAGAATGTCAAAACAGGAGAATGGTAATGACCCCTGAAGTTTTATCAAGTTACCCCCAAATCCAGAAGCTCCACGTTGCTGAAGTGGTCAACTATCTCCAGAGAAATCACTGGGTATCTGTCAGTCACCCTAGTCCCCGTTTACTTGTGTTTGAAAAAGGAGTTGATGATCAAGGTAAGCCGATCCAGATTGTTCTGCCAAGTAAGGATGATTATGAAGATACGCCCTATCTGTTAGCAAAAGCAGTCAATCTTTTGTCTGTTCTAGAGTCCGTGTCATTTCAGGAGATTGTGAAGGCGATTACAGTTGTACATGTTAGCTAAACCTTCTCGGTGTAACGATCTGCCCCCAATACACACCGACTGCCGAGAGGTAATACAAATTAGTGAAAGACATTTCAACAAACCGGTGGGAGCTGACTTCCTTATAAGATTAGTTTGGATACAATGTTTGTTGTTGCTACTTAGCCGGAACTTTCGCTAGCTTAGTTTTTGGGTCAGTGCATACCAGTAAGCTATATTTGGCAAAGCAATATTTTTGTAAATCGACTGGATAGTTTTAATATGAAGCGATCGGCCTCCTCAGTTCCAACCTTTGACTCAATGCTGCTGCCAACAATTCAAGCTCTACAACTTTTGGGTGGGTCTGGGACAACCGAGGAAATTTATGAAAAAGTCGTGCAGATTCTCAATATTCCTGATACAGTGCTGGAAATTCTGTGACGCGCCCACTATGGTGTCATTCTGAGGAAAATTGATCGAAGTAGTCCACAATCATTCGATCGATCACTTCCTGCTCCTCAGCCAAAATATATTCCTCAAAGTCCGGAATTTGCTCCTTTAGCTTTACAATAAATGCCCCTAGAGCTTTACCCGACAAGCTGGGCAACAATATCATTAATTGATCGCCATTAAACTTAGCTTTTACAGCCATGGATCTTTCGTCTAATCGCCGCTGCACAGCAATCATCTCTAACAAATTAGCCGCCGGAAACTGCACAGCAATCCAGAACAGATAATCATCGCGATTTTCTAAGTATTGATACTCTTTTTTGATGTCGCGCTCTTCCAAATACACCAAGAATTTCTGAATCGTAGTGCGCTCCTTGACTCTTTTCTCCAGAGAAGTAGATTGATGAATATAGGGTTCCACAGAAAAATAAGGCGAAGCAATCACCCAATCAAAAACATCCGTCAATTGATCAAATCCATGCTGCCACTGCTGATAATCCACTCCCAGAAACTTACAAATCTCTCCAAAATCGGTGCTGATCCGTAAGTCTTTTTTATAGTTGCCACTTTGTCGCCGAAAAACATAAGCTAAACCCTCCTCCCCATATTTCAGGTTAAACCGCCGACAAATTTTGCCCAACAGATTGCCTAAATCATTGAAAGAAAGATAGTTGTAAGTACTCTCCAGGAATTCTGGCTGGATAGTGAAATAGTCTACTTGTAAGCCTTGATATACCGTCGAAAAGACGCTTCCAGCAGACTTCGTTTGGGTCACACCCAAATCTGTCACCAGTTCCTGACGCAAAGTTTGCCAAGTCGCTGAATCGCTAGATTGAATAACGATGTCCATATCTCCAAAATCCGGCTTGGCCGCATAATAACGAGGAATCCGATAATTGACTGTGCCGATTTTGCGATCGAGATATTCCCGCATCGCCACCTCAAGTTCTAAGTATCGATCGCGGCTAATCCGGCCTAAATTAAATAATTTGCCACCCATGATTACTACCTTCAAATTTCGCTCATACTCAGAAAAAATCCAGCATTCACTACACTCAATCATGATATGTGAGAGAACGCTTCTGCATCCAAGATAATAGATATTTACCTAACCAGTTGCAAATTCTGTGTATTGTCTGATGTGGGGAGCTTAATAAGCTAACACAATGTCTATGCAAACAATGACTAGCCAACAAATCTTACAACTTTAGCGGCTGATAGCAGAGCATAAATCCCCAGCAGCTAATATAATGAAAAATCTGTAGATCTCTTCTGGTTTCAATCTTATGGCTGCCCAAAAACTTAGCGGTGCTGAAATTCGTCAAAAATTCTTGGGCTTTTACGCCGATCGAGGACACCAACCCTTACCCAGCGGCTCCTTGGTACCAGAAGACCCCACCGTATTACTAACCATCGCCGGGATGCTGCCCTTCAAACCCATCTTCCTCGGCCAAAAAACCTCCGAATACCCCCGCGCCACCACCTCCCAAAAGTGCATTCGCACCAACGATATTGAAAACGTCGGACGCACCGCCCGCCACCACACCTTCTTCGAGATGCTGGGCAACTTCAGCTTTGGTGATTACTTCAAAGAACAGGCGATCGAATGGGGTTGGGAAGTCTCTACCCAAGCCTTCGGCCTCTCTCCTACCAACTTAGTAGTCAGCGTTTACGAAGAAGACGACGAAGCCTTTGATATTTGGCAGAAAAAAATTGGTGTTAACCCCAAACGCATTAAACGTATGGGTGCCGACGACAACTTCTGGGTCTCTGGACCTACCGGCCCCTGTGGTCCCTGCTCGGAAATTTACTATGACTTCCACCCCGAACTGGGCGACGACCATATCGATCTAGAGGACGATACGCGCTTCATTGAGTTTTATAACTTGGTGTTTATGCAGTACAACCGAGATGTAGATGGTCAACTTACTTCCCTTAAGAACAAAAACATCGATACCGGCATGGGTCTAGAGCGCATGGCGCAGATCTTGCAGCAGGTGCCAAATAACTATGAAACCGATTTAATTTTTCCGATCATTCAAGCTGCTGCTACAGCAGCTAGCGTTAGTTATGCTACCGCTAATCCAGCTCAACTAGTTTCACTAAAAGTCATTGGCGACCACGTCCGTGCAGTAGTCCATATGATTAGTGATGGCATTAGAGCCTCTAATACTGGACGCGGTTATATTCTACGGCGTTTAGTGCGGCGGGTGGTGCGCCACGGCAGATTATTGGGGATTAATGGTGCTTTTATTGATGCCGTGGCCGAAACTGCGATCGCTATGTCCGAAACAGCTTACCCAGATGTGCGAGAACGAGCTACCAAAATCAAATCAGAACTCCAGCGAGAAGAAGCCCAGTTCCTCAAGACCTTGGAGCGCGGTGAAAAACTATTGGCCGAAGTAATCACTACGGTCAAGTCACAACAACAAACAGTAATTTCTGGTGTTGATGCTTTCAAGCTCTATGACACCTTCGGCTTCCCATTAGAGTTGACCCAAGAAGTTGCCGAAGAGCAAAGCTTGAGCGTAGATGAGACCGGTTATAAAATCGCTATGCAGGAACAGATTGAGACTGGTCGCCGTGCAGTTCAAGAAATTGATTTGACAGTTCGAGGCGCGATCGCTGAACTAGCTAAAAGTCTTAAACCCACAAATTTTCTCGGATACCATCAAATTCAACACAGTGCCAATGTTGTGGGAATTGTAGTTAACGGTGTCATCAGCGAAGAAGCCGAAGCAGGCAGCAAAGTCCAGATATTATTAGATTCCACTCCTTTCTACGCCGAATCTGGAGGTCAGGTAGGTGATCGAGGATTCCTGGCAGGCGAAGACCTGTTAATCCAAATCGATGATGTGCAGAAAGAATCTGATTTCTTTGTCCACTTCGGTACCGTAGTTCGCGGCGGCCTCCGCCAAGGCGACCAAGTAAATGCCCAAGTAGACGGCAATTACCGCCGCCGTGCTCAAGCTAACCACAGCGCCACTCATTTACTTCAAGCCGCCCTCAAGCAAATAGTAGACCCGGAGATTTCCCAAGCTGGATCTTTGGTGAACTTCGATCGCCTGCGCTTCGATTTCAACTGTCCTAAACCCTTGACTAGCAAAGAAGTCCAAGCCGTCGAAGACTTAGTAAATACCTGGGTATCTGCCGCTCATGGGGCAGACGTAGCGGTGATGCCGATCGATGCCGCTAAAGCCAAAGGTGCCGTAGCAATGTTCGGTGAAAAATATGGTGCCGAAGTACGGGTGATAGATTTCGGCGGAGTTTCGATGGAACTCTGCGGTGGCATTCACGTAAATAACACCGCCGAAATCGGTGCTTTCAAAATCATCTCCGAAACCGGAGTAGCTGCTGGCATCCGGCGCATCGAGGCAGTAGCTGGTGCTGCGATTTTGGATTATCTGAATGTGCGAGAAACAGTGGTGAAGGAGTTGGGCGATCGGTTTAAGGCCAAGCCTGATGAAATCGTCGATCGGGTCACGGCTTTACAAGAAGAACTCAAAGCCAACATTAAACAGTTGACTCAAGCTCAAGGTGACTTGGCTATTCTAAAGTCTGAGCAACTATTAACTACTGCCGAAAAAATCGGTAGCTATTCCGTAATAGTGGCTGAGCTTGGTAATGTAGATGGTACGGCTTTACAAACTGCGGCTGAACGTTTACTACAAAAGCTAGGAGCGGGGGCGGTGGTCTTAGCCTCTGTTCCTGCATCAGATAAGGTGAATTTGGTGGCGGCTTTTAGTAAAGAGGTCAACGATAAAGGTCTACAGGCCGGTAAGTTTATTGGTTCGATCGCTAAAATTTGCGGTGGGGGTGGCGGTGGTCGTCCCAATTTGGCTCAAGCAGGAGGCAAAGATCCTAGCCAAGTAGCAGCGGCTTTACAACAGGCTAAGGCTGACTTGGAAACTGGTTTAGGTTAAAAAGTAAGCGTGTAATAAATGCACTTTATGGCAGGGCTTAATTAAATATAAGATGCCTTGTAAGGTGGGCACTCAGCTCAACCATACCCAAATACGCCCAGTCCACTAAATTAAAAAGCGATACATTTAGAATCTAGGCTATGATGCAACTCTGAAAATGGTAATTTACATGGAATTAGTTGATTTTGTAGGATACATAGCAGCAACGCTCACTACCGCAGCTTTTTTACCTCAAGTTTTAAAAGTCTGGAAATCCAAGTCCACCAAAGATCTTGCCTTGCCAACTCTGCTGTCATTTATTTTGGGGGTGGGAATGTGGCTTGTTTATGGCTTACTAGATAAAAGCACACCAGTGATCATCGCAAATACAATTACATTAGTTCTAAATTTAGTAATTTTACATTTTAAACTTAAATATGGATAGCGTAATCCAATTCCTCTTCAAATCAGACGCAAATAACAACTAAACTAAATGTCTCGAAATCGTCAATTAATTCAACTATGGAAACAATTCATCCCTTTGTCACTATCAGATGTGGCCATGGCATTAGGAGATCCCTTAACTACAACCACTCTTGCCCATTTAGCCGACTCTAGAATAAATCTAGCCGCCGTAGGCGTAGCCAAAACAATTGCGATATTCTGTGAAAGTCCCATTATCATGTTGCTCCATGCCAGCAACGCCCTCGCCCCCACCCAAGCATCCCGCCAAGCGCTATGGAAATTCACCCTCATTGCCAGCGGAGCCATGAGCTTATTACTCGCGCTAACATCTATTCCAGCTATCTTCACTATTGTTGGAGAAGGCTGGTTAGGAGTGACACCTAATTTAAGTCCCACAGTTCGATCGGTTCTTATGATCACTATTCTTTGGCCACTAACAATCGGCTGGCGCAGATATTTTCAGGGATTATTGATCCATAGCGGCCAAAGCAATGCCGTAGCCCAAGCCGGAATGATTCGATTACTAGTAGTGGTCGCTATCTTAATAGGCGGTTTAGTCTTTAAATTTTCCGGTGCCATCGTAGCCGGAATGAGCCTAGTTTGGGGCGTAATCGCCGAAGCGATCGCCGTCACATATTTAGCCAAAAAGCTAGGAGCCACCAAATTACCAGAAATCACCTCCACCCCACAATTACCCCAAGATATAGCCGGAGTCTGGAAATTCTACGCACCCCTCGGGGGCACAATGATTTTAGTCTGGGGTTCCCGAGCAGCCTTACTAGGCATCGTCGCCAGAGCCAATGACGGGGCGATCTCCTTAGCTGCTTGGCCTGCCGCCTGGGGATTAGTTTTAGTAATTGCTAATTCCACCCGCATGGTGCAACAAATTATTATTCGCAATCGCAAATTAATGCCCGATAAATTACTCATAACTTTCGCTATTACAGTCGGCATCGTTTGCTCTTTAGTTCTATTATTAATCAGCGGTACACCTCCCAGCACCAAGGCGATCGGCTGGTTTATCGGCAATGATCAAGAGCTAAATTCCCGCGTACGCCCCGTTTTACTGATCTGTGCCATCGTGCCCTTGTTAGTCTCAGTTCAAAATGCCCTCCAAGGCTTTTTAGTCAGCGAAGGGCGCACCTGGGCAGTAAATCAAGCTACTTGGATGGGCGCAATAATGATGTTGGGCGTAGCATATTTCGCAGTACAAACAAGTTTCAACGGTTCGATTGCCGCTGCAACTGGTATGATAATCGGAGGAATCACAGAAGTCGGCTATTTGTTCTATACCTGGCGTAAACAAATCCCAAAATCATCATTTACTTAAACACTATATTTTCCAAGCTTCAGTCTATTTCAATGTTTTAACTATAATCTGACGCTTACCGTTTTTCCAGTAACAATAAGCAATCCGATCACCCTTGAAATTTACGCTAACATCGTATAGCTGCTGATAGGCATTGGATAGACGAAGCTGGCCATCTTCTAGAATATATAAAGGATTATTACCTCGCTCATAAGAAGCATGAGCATAAACTATCAAGATAGTTCGCTGTGCAGAGCTATAAACCACCTTTAGGGGATGATCTTTACTGAGCAAAGATTTAACTAAAGGATCTTGATTAACCAATAACTTTTTGACAGATTTATTAGAAATATCAAAAGCCCAAAGATTATCTTCTTGATCAAATAATTTTCCTGGAATTAACACAACTCCATTTGCCAAAACTTGATAGCGATAAATCCCATTTTGTAGAGCCTCAGCATTTACTTTAGGAAATACTGATCGAATTTGCCCTAATAATTTTTCTTGCTGAACCATCGATGATCCTGGCTCTAAAAATTTAGTTCCAATAAGTTTCTGAGTGCCAGGATTAAATGTGAGCGTAGTGCTGTCTACATCTCCGTCACTAATTGTGATGGATAGTCGATCGGCTCTCGACCATTCCATATCACTCACAAAAGATTTATAGGTTTTGTATTTAGCAGCCGTTTTATCATCAATTAGTAAAATACTTTTCTTGGTATCTAGATTTAAAATTCTCACCGCAGTATTCTCAACACTCTTCTGTACTAATACTTCTGCATAAGCTAAAAATTTACCATTTGGCGATAAAGTCGGATGCACCAAGTCTTTACCAGTAATTGTAGTAATAACTCGACTATCAGACTGAATTTGAGCAGTTGCTGGAATAATAAAATGCTCAGAAAAACCAACAAAACACACCGATAACAACAAATAACTAAAAACTTTACCAGTAAATATCAACATGTTTTTCAGCCGCACGAAAGGTTAACATCAAAAAAAGATACAAGCATTCTCAACCCACTTCCCGAACTATCACCTATGGCAAATTCTATTTTTCTGGCTGGGGTTAACCGAGGCGTTGGCAACCAAGCTGCAAGGATCCTCAACACCCCAAATATTCCATTGCTGATGAATCTATGCTTTACATGAGTGGCTAAATGTACCGAATGATTTGTCCGCAGGTGATCGTCAGTGCCTAGCTCAAATTCGTCGTAATCTGCAACTCGTTTCCAACAATCTTTACAAAGTTCTTGCTATTTTTCGTCATCTTGGCCAGTTAGGAGTTTAGAGAACCTTTGAACAGAAGTCTGACTTCCGTCCAAAGATTCGTTAGCATAGTGTCAAGCAGACTTTTTCGCTGAAAACTTAGTCGCATGTCATTTGACAACGATCAAATTGACTTGCCGGAGGAAAGCATGACAAACCAACCCATTTCCTGCCTTAACTACATCGGGGGCAAATGGCAAGCCTCTACTAATGGTGGACAGATCGAAAGTCACAATCCAGCTCAATGGAAGGAGATTGTAGCAATCGCCACCAGCTCTGGTCGGACAGACGTAGATTTGGCAGTCCAGGCAGCCCGAGAAGCTTATCGGCACTGGCGACTGGTGCCTGCTCCAGCACGGGCAGAAAAACTATTCCGGGTCGGGGAATTATTACAGCAACGCAAAGAAGAACTAGCAACGCTCATGAGTCGGGAAATGGGCAAGCCGATCACCGAAGCTCGGGGCGATGTGCAAGAAGGAATTGACTGTGCCTTCTACTATGCTGGCGAAGGTCGGAGGCTATTTGGCCAAACCATGCCATCAGAGTTGAGCAACAAATTTGCCATGACCGTGCGGATGCCGATCGGGGTTTGTGCCTTGATTACACCCTGGAATTTTCCGGTGGCGATTCCCTGCTGGAAATCTTTGCCTGCCCTCGTCTGTGGCAACACCATTATTTTGAAGCCCGCCAAAGATACCCCTGCTTGTGCCTCGATATTGTTTGAAATCTTTGCTGCTGCTGGATTTCCGCCAGGAGTGGTGAATCTGCTTCAGGGTTCCGGAGAGGTTATTGGTTCCGCTTTGGCCGAACATCCTGGTGTTGACCTACTCTCGCTGACTGGTTCTTCAGCCACCGGGGCGAAGGTGGCCGAAATTTGTGGACGTACCCACAAGCGGCTGTGTTTGGAATTGGGGGGCAAGAATGCCCAAATTGTGATGGAAGACGCTAACCTAGAGCTGGCTTTGGAGGGCGCATTGTGGGGTGCTTTTGGCACAACGGGTCAGCGTTGTACTGCTACTAGCCGTCTCTTGCTGCATAGTGATATTAAGGCCGAATTTACCGCGCGATTGTTAGAGCGGACAAAACAGTTAAAGATTGGTGCGGGCATTGAACCCAGTAGTGAAATTGGCCCTTTAGTCAATCCGGCACAATTAGAACGGGTTAAAGCTTATATCGACATTGCTCGGAATGAAGGTGCTCAGGTTTTGATTGGTGGGGAATCTATCAATAACAAAGAGCGAGGGTGTTTCTTTCAACCGACGATTTTAGATGGAGTTACTCCTACCATGCGGGTAGCCAGAGAGGAGATTTTTGGTCCTGTGGTGGTGCTGATCGAAGTTACTTCTTTTGAGGAAGCGATCGAGATTCTCAATGACACTTCTTATGGTTTATCGTCTTCGATTTACACTCAGGATATCAATCGGGCTTTTCAGGCAATGCGCGATATTGAAGCGGGCATTACCTACATCAATGGTCCAACGATCGGAGCCGAGGTACATCTGCCTTTTGGCGGGGTGAAACAAACCGGTAACGGACATCGGGAGGCTGGGAATGCGGCGTTGGATGTTTTCTCAGATTGGAAGAGTGTTTATATTGATTTTTCTGGTAAGTTACAGCGCGCGCAAATTGACAATCGTTAAATATGTAGTTTTAGTGACTATTGTGGTGCAATTGTTAAGCTAGAAATAAGGACAGTTGACTAGTTGGAGGCATCGTCCATGGAAACAGCTATTTTCTCCTTACCCCGCAGCCCTAAACTCCAAACTGATCTGCCTGGGCCAAAGTCTGCTGCGCTCATTGCGCGCGATCGAGCAGTTACTTCTCCTTCTTATACTCGCGGCTACCCCCTAGTGGCTGCTAGAGGGGATGGCTGCATGATTGAGGATGTGGACGGCAACGTTTTTTTGGATTTGACAGCGGGTATTGCTGTTACGAGTACTGGACATTGCCATCCCAGAATTGTTGCAGCTATTCAAGCCCAATCTAGCCAGCTCATTCATATGTCTGGTACTGACTTTTACTATGAACCGCTGGTAGAATTGGCCGAACGAATGGCTCAGTTAGCTCCTTTTCCTTTAAACGAACAAGGCATTCGTGCCAAAGTTTTTTTCTCGAATTCTGGTGCCGAATCTCTAGATGGTGCCTTGAAGTTGGCACGCTATGCCACTGGTCGATCACGCGCAATTTCCTTCTTAGGAGCTTTCCATGGGCGTACCTATGGAGCCATGTCTCTGACTGGATCGAAGGCGGTGCAATGCCACGGTTTCAGTCCACTGGTGCCAGGAATTACCCATATTCCTTATAGTCATGCTGGATTAGATTACCTCGAAATGTCTTTGTTCTCCACTGTGGTACCGCCCTCGGAAGTTGCGGCGATCGTAGTAGAAGCTATTCAGGGCGAAGGTGGTTATATCGTCCCGGAGGATGGTTTTCTATCACGAATTCGCCAAATTTGTGATCGACACAGCATTCTAATGGTGGTCGATGAAGTGCAGTCGGGCATGGGTCGCACTGGTAAATTATTTGCGATCGAGCATTGGAATATTCAGCCAGATATCGTCACTATTGCCAAAGGCATCGCCAGTGGTTTGCCACTCGGGGCATTTCTGGCTCGCCCAGAAATCATGACCTGGCCGCCCGGTTCCCATGCCACTACGTTTGGTGGCAACCCGGTCGCCTGTGCAGCAGCCAATGTCACCTTAGATTTACTACAGGAGGAATTGATGGACAACGCCCTGCTACGGGGAGCAGAATTACAGGAGGGTTTAAGGCAATTGGGCAACCAACTTCCTGGTCTCTCCCCGCCGCGCGGTAAGGGCTTAATGGTGGGCATAGATATTCTGGATTCAGGGGGGCATCTCTCTGCCAAACGTCGTGATGCAATTGTGGATCAGTCTTTTTATCAGGGATTGCTGCTGCTTGGTTGCGGTAAAGCTGCTATTCGTTTTTGTCCACCCCTAGTGATCGATGCTGATCAAATCCAAACGGCACTCAAGATTTTGGCTACAGTTCTAGAAAAAAATCCCGCATGAGTCCAGCCATATTTTTCCAGGAGTTTTTATGAAATCCGCAGAAATTGCCCAACAGCTTTGGAATCTGCTATGGAATAGCTATCGCGATCGAGTAAACTATGTCCGCATTTACCAACAGATGATCGAAGAGGCTGGTGGATCGATCGCTAACGACCACATTGCTTTTCGTACTCTGCGGCTGACCATTGATCAAAATGGCCACAGTATCCAGCTCGGCATTCCTTATTTAGCCAAAATAGCCATAGCCCTAGGATATCAGCAAGCTGGGGAATATCATTTTCCAGAACAGTTTCTTCATGCCCATCACTATGTTCATCCAGAGCAAGACAACTATGATTTGCCTAAACTGTTTATTAGTGAATTAGTTGTGGATGACTTACCCGAGAATATGGCTGCTTTAATTAAACAGACTGTGCAAAGCGCCGAGTTTACCCAATATCCCGATCATTTAGCGTTGGATTCTCTCGACACATTAGATCAACAGACTTTATTGACCCAATTAGCTTATTTATTCAAACGTCCTTGGCAACCACCCAATAAATCTGCGGTAGAGCAAATCAATACTGTCAGTCAGTATGGTGCCTGGGTCATGCTTTATGGCTATTCTGTGAACCATTTTACTGGCTATGTGAACCGCCACCAAACTGCACAATATCAAACTATTGAACAAACGATCGCGGGGCTAACTAATCTTGGGGTGCCAATGAAATCATTGATCGAAGGCAGTAGCGAGAGCGGCCTTTGTCAAACAGCAACTCAAGCAGTGATCGAGCAATCATGGGTAGAAGATGATACTGGCAACCTCATCCAAATCCCTTGGCCTTATGCCTACTACGAAATTGCCGAACGCCATCAAATTAAAAGCCTAGCGAGTGATTTTATGTTGTTTGAAGGATTCCTGAGTGCCCAAGCGAAACAGTTGTTTGAAATGACACAGCATAGCAATCAATATCCCAGCAAGATTTAATAACTGCGAAATTATTCCAGCAACTAGATATCAGATGACTAGTTGGGTGGGAGACGGTTGAAATCACTCTGACGTTTCCTCTGCATGTGTTTCAGACAAGACTCACCGCCCAGAATCAAGGCACTTTAGCCGTCATCAATAGCTGTTATTACTCAAGCAAATCTGGTTCCTGTTGGACAATCTTGTCATACATAGATTGAAAACTAAACCAACCTTTAAAATGAGAGCCAATTTGACTATGGGCTAAAAGAGCTGTTTCGTGGTTAATCAACACCGGTTTCCCTGCTGCTTCGGCCATCAGTTGTGCATGACAACAGCGATTCATTGAGATAAACCACCATACAGCTTCATCCACTGTTTGACCAACGGTTAATAAGCCATGATTTCGCAAGATTACAGCCTTTTTATCTCCCAGGGTCGTAGCAATTCTCTGGCCTTCTGATGTATCAAAAACTACCCCGGTGTAATCTTTAAACAACGCATGATCTTCATAAAAAGCACAGGCATCTTGAGTGATCGGATCGAGTAATCTTCCTAGTGTTGACCAAGTTTTGCCATAGAGCGCGTGGGAATGAGCTGCTGCATCTATGTCTGGTCTGGCTTGGTGAATTTGGGAATGGATTGCGAAAGCGGCTTTATTGACCGGCTTATTGCCTTTGACAACTTCGCCTTGATGGTTAACCAGCAGCAAATCTGATACGCGAATATGACCAAAGTACATACCGATCGGGTTGACCCAAAAACAGTCTGGATATTCGGGGTCGCGCACTGTGATATGGCCAGCAATGCCTTCATCAAACTCATAGTGAGCAAATAGCCGAAAAGCAGCAGCTAAACGCTGTTGACGATGACGGCGATCGTCTTCTATGCTGTCAAATTTAGGTGGTGTGGGGAGGCTGACTTGGGACACAAATTTACCTCAACAACAATAGTAGCAGTCACTAAATTACGCTAACTTCAGTGTTCTTATGTGTAAGATAGGCTGCTGTGAGATACTTTAAGCCCATTGTAGATCTATTTAAAGTATCTGCATCAAATGCGTACCGCAAATTAATTATGTATAGCCCGGTGCTGCGATAATTTAAGTACTATTCAAGTTGAGCGCTCATGCGTAGATTTTACTTTGCTCGTTCTTCTTCACCCCTGCTATACGCCGAATGGCTGTTATTGTTGATCGGTTTATTGCGTCAATTTTGCTGGCCAGCCGATGCCCTACGTATTTTGATGAGTCGTCGACTGGCTACGATTGAACCTGCCAATCAATATAAAATTACCTTGGGGTTAAACTATTACCAGTTTGGCGGCATAGTTGCTATGTTGCTTTTGGGCGCAGTATTGTGTTGGAAAGTCCCCAAAAGTAATAAGAGATACATCATTGGCATTTTATTGATTTCTTTCATGCCTTTTGGATTATTGTTTTTGCCTGTAGCTCATAAAATTTCTGTTATTGGCTTGTACTGTTTCTTCTGGATTGCTTTTAGTCTTTTTGCTGGATTGGGATTACAGGTACAGCAGCAAAATGTGTTGGTTAATAAGATTTTGTATTGTTTTGGAGAGTTCTTGCTGATTTGGGAAATATTTTTTGTGAGTAATGGGCTGTCTACTGGCAGCTCTTTGCCCTTTGAATTGCTGTTGATTTTACATTTGGTTGCTATTATTCGCGCCTGTGTCATGTTTGATAGAGCTGGCCGTTGGTGGGTAGTGGGCGCTTTTTTTTGTTCTTATCACATTGTTTCGATCGAAATGTTGTGGTTGTGGCCAAGGGTGATGAGTGCTCATAAGCAATCAGTATTATTGACTCCTGAGGATACTCGCAATGCCCTTAATGCCATGGCTTTTAATGTGAGCGTAGGCTTTACTCTGTTGACCGGGATGGTGGTTTTGTGGGTGAATGCTTTAGTGACTGAGCGGCGTAGTCGTGAAAAATTGGTAGTGGCTAATGAGCAGTTGCGACAGTATGCCGATCGAGCGACCTTTGCAGAACGTAATCGCATTGCGCGAGAAATTCACGATTCTCTTGGTCATTCTTTAACTGCCCAAAGTATTCAATTAGAAAATGCTCTGTTGTTTTTAGAATCTGATTCATCTCAAGCTCAGCATTTTTTAAGCCAAGCTCACTCTTTATCTCAGACCGCTTTAGCCGAAGTTCGGCAGTCGGTGGAGGTGCTCCGTGACGATGCTTTTGGGGATATTCCTTTGGCAATTCAGTTGTTGATCCAGGGCTTGAGGGATCAGCATATTCAGGTGGAATATGCTGAATGTTTAACTTTTTTTAGATTGCCAGCGCAAGTGAAAACAGCGATTTACCGGATTATTCAAGAAAGTTTTACCAATATTATTAAGTATAGTAAAGCTGATCGAGTGAACTTGTACTTTCAGGTAATTGATGAAGTTCTAAAAATAGATATTTATGATAATGGGCAGGGGTTTGACATGAATCAAAACACTACTGGCTTTGGGTTGCGAGGCATGTTGGAGCGAGCAGATGAGCTAGATGCTCATCTCACAATTGTTAGTAGCCCTAGCCAAGGTTGTAGAATCGAGTTGCTGTTACCTTTGAAAATATGGCTGTTATCCGTGTCTTGATTGTTGATGACCAAGTGCTGATTCGGGATGGCTTGCGCAGTTTGCTTTCGGCTCAGCCCGATTTGCAAGTAGTTGGGGATGCCGAAGATGGAGCGGCGGCGATCGACCTAATTCATCAACTGAGCCAGTCTGATCAAGTTCCCGATGTGGTGCTGTTAGATATTCGGATGCCGGTGATGGATGGTGTGGCTGCTACCGAGCAGATTGTGACTAAGTTTCCTGGCTGTCGGGTGCTGATATTGACCACCTTTGATGACGAAGAGTATGTTTCTCAGGCCATTCGTCATGGGGCAAGGGGCTATTTGCTCAAGGGCACTCCGGCGACAGATCTAGCTATGGCTATTCGATCGATCTACCAAGGCTATAGCTATCTTGGCCCTGGCTTAATGGCGAAAGCCCTGAGTCCGCCAGCATCTGGGGATCTAGAATCAGACTTGACTCCCCGTGAACAGCAGGTGCTGCAACTTTTGGCACAGGGAGCAGAAAACCGTGAGATTGCTAACTCTCTGGGGATTTCTGAGCGAACTGTCAAAAATCACATTACTAATATTTTGACTAGTCTGGGTTTGAAAAATCGCACTCAGGCTGCGCTGTGGGCACAGCGACAAAAATAGGCTAACTTTGTTATTTAATATGATTTTTATTGGCCGATGTTAAGTCCAAACTGAATTCTGGTTTCACCTCGATCGTTCAGTCCGTAGTTAAACTGGAGTGGTCCAAAAGGCGAATTTACGCGAAGTGCTGCTCCGTAACCAAAGCCGCTACCAGGTTTTCCGCGTGATCCGGCTGGGTTTCCGGGTACCAACGCACCAGTTCCTAAATCTGTACCATAGTCAGCAAATATCGAGCCGCCTAAAATTGAGACAATTGGGAACTGATATTCGGTGCTTAATCTGAGGTAGCTACGTCCCGCTGCTAAACCACCATCTTCATAGCCGCGCACCGATGAAACTCCCCCCAGCGCAAAGGCTTCATAGGGCGGTAAATCACCCAGTGCCGTACCGCCTTGAATATTGAAAGATAAAGACTGTGGCCCTTTGTCGAAGTTCAACAAATTGATCGGAATATATTGAGTATAGTTACCGCTGAGCTTGGTTAAAGAGATTTTGCTGTCGCTGATCGGGACTGATTGATCGGCATTGAATCTAATCAAAGATCCTTGGCTGGGTTGCAGCCGACTATCACGGGTGTCTTTGTATAAGCCTACTTGGGCGGCAAGTAAATCATCTTGACCGCTTTTGCTAAAACTCAAGGGCTGGTTGGCACTATCCACTGGTGCTGTCTTCCCGCTGAAATCTTGCACGGTTACTTTTTGGTAATTAACTCCCAAAGAAGTTCGCCATCCCCCGTCATCGTAAGGATTTCCATTTAATGGTCGGCTAAAAGCAATGCCGCCTCCAGTACGTTCAATACGTGGAGTTTCTTGGCTATAGGGTAAAAATATTGGTTTAGGGCCGCCCTCAAAAATCAGAGGTAAATTGCGTCGCTGGAAAACGCTAACCTCATAGCCAGTCCGATTTGGATCGCCAGCAATCCAAGGATCGTTGAAGCTCAGATCAAATGAGGTTCTATCCCCGATCGCTAAATTTCCTCCCAGAGTTTGGTTGTTACCACCTAAATTGAGCTGTTTGTAGCCAACATTGCCAACTGGTCCAGAGCTAGAGCCGATCGTTCCCCCAAAGTTAAAGCTGCTGGTCTTTCTGTTTTCCAATACGTTGATTTGCAAAATTACCTGGCTAGGGTCTTTTTTGCCAGGGACAAAAGCTAAGCCTAGGTCTTCAAACTGTCCCAGACTATAAATTCGACGTAGATCTCCATTGATCGTTTTGCGGTTATAAATTTGCCCAGGGCGCAATGCTACTTCGCGGGTAATGATGAAATCTCTGGTTTGGCCTTTGATTGGTTGGCCTTGGTCATCGATCGGGCGGCGCTCTGCGTTCATAAAACGCACCTGAATATCTTCAATGACCCCTTCGGCTACGACTAAAACTAGTTTGCCATCGGTGGTGAGACTTTCAGCGTTGACCACTTGGGCTAGCTCATAACCTCTTTCTTTATATAGCTCGTTGAGCTTTTTGACTGGTTCTGCTAATGAAGTTGTGTTTAATGGCTGTCCGTATAGACTGCTAAAGATTTTGTCGATTTCCGCAGCGGGAATAATGCTGGGGCTATTGCCGGGTAGGGTTTTTACTGATACCTGACGCAATGTACTAAAGGCTTTGACAATGAAGGTGAGTTTAGTGCCTTTTGCGGTTTGTTCAGGCTGAATGCGCACGCTTTGGAAGCTGCCAATTGACCGGATGGCCTGTACGTCTTGGTCTATTTGAGATTGGCTGATTGGTTGACCAATTTTGGTGCTGATGGTTTTGAGTAATCGATCGCGCAAGTCCGTCGCTAATTCGCCGGTTTCTGACTTGATATCAATCTCAGTGAGAATATTGTTGGGCGTGGGATTGCTATCTGGACTAGGCTCTGCCGTTTGAGGCGGAGTCTCTGCTGGTTGTTTACCTGTAGGCTTTTTATTGGGCTTTTTGCTCCGAGCCTGCATTATTTGCATTGGTTGATTCAATGATGGTGCTGTGATGGCACCGGCAGCCACTGTTACCGAAGAAATTGCTACTATCATGGACAGATTTATCAGGATGAAAGCTCAGTTTATGATTCATGACCAGAACCACGCATCGATCTAAGCTCCTGATCGGTTTGCCCAAAAGTACTAGAGTCTGGCATGGGTGTAACCCACATTCCGCTTCTTTTTTAAGAAAAAAATAATTAAAAATGGAACCTGCCCCCAGTAGGGATCTTAAAGGATTTTTTGGCTACTCATGCACTTAGAGCATTTGGGCTTTTTTGTTAATATGCCACGTTCGGAGTCTTTAGACATCCTCTGACTATCATTTTAGTTTTGTACGGACTGTTATCTCAAAATGCAAGATATTTACTTGTCAATCTCAGTTCTAATTATCCAATCCATGACAGCAAGTAGTTCTTCGATTGGCGATAATGAGTATTCATTAGGATCAAGAAAAACTAAATTCTCCTTTATTTGTAAGAAGTGCCAAAGCGATCCACTAGTTACAATGCCGTAGATGTAATCGATTGGTTTTCCTTTGGCCTCGTTAAATTTTTTAGCAGCAACCATTTCAGCAATGCACTGTCCCCATCCATCTTCCAAAATACCTCTTTTAGCTTCTACTAATGCAAGAATGGGTGCATTGAGTGTAAGCTGGTCAGAAGATTTGCTAATTAAGAAATCGCAAATCCCATTTAATCCTAGCTCTCTGTCAACATTAAATTCCTTACCTGAAAATATACTAATTTTATTTTTTGATAATTCTCTTAACTCCACAAGAATTGGGGCGATAATAAATTCTGATCGCGCTTTTTCAGAGCCGACCATCTTTGTTAGTGGTAATGTTTTTAGTAAGGTTTCTTTTAACCATCTGCTAGGAAATACTGCTTCTAAGTCAGGAACAAAAGATTTTGCTTTAAATACTAAGTTGAATTTTTCTCCTACTTCTTCAACTGTAAAATTGTTATATGGCATTACTATAGACACTCCAGAATTTAATGTTTATTTCGGCCAACAATAGCAGTAAGCTCTTATACTCTAGCGTAAAAATTTACTGCTATTCCTGAGCAGATCCTATTGGGAGATTTGATGAGTGCAAAAAGCACTGCCAAGATTCGCCATTAGCGAAGTCTGTATGTCTTGTACAAAGTCTTCCTCTTGGGGAAATTCCTGGACTAGGTTTCCCGCTGCTCCGTTTCCCTATTTGAGAGAGGGCTAGGGCAGCCTTTTCTAAATCTCATCAGGATTAGTGTAATTCTGAATATTCTCAGGATTAAACCCCCGCAAAATCTTGGTGGCCTTCTGTACCACCAACGCAGATCCCTTAACCACCACAATATACTTTCCAGCATTCAATCGATTCCGATAAGGCAAAGCATCTCCACTGCCTAACATCGCCCCCGTACCGCCACCAACAAATATACTGCCCATCGCTCCCCCGATCGAACCCAGCAAACCACCCACTATATGATTGCCCGCTTCCCCAGCCCAGGCAAAAGTATGTAACCCCGTAGACAAACTAAAGGCAATCCCGCCCAAAAAGCCAAAAGGAATCAACCAAATAGCCATCGACTTGGATTGGCGGATCGCCATATCGTTGGGATCAACGAGCCCAAACTCATCGGCGCTCTGATAACCTTTGCCTAAGATCGTCACCTTGTCCATCATCACACCCTCCTTTTCTAGCTCGGTGTAAGCCGCCTCCGCTTGAACTCGATCAGACAATACCGTTACTAAATAATTCATACTTGGTTAAAAATTAATTAAAATTTCAGTCAGAAAGCCAATTTCTAGATCCAATCAGCACCCATACCCACTAAAATGGCATCTTGCACGACCTATTGCAACTAGTTCTGTTGAATAGTGTTTGGCTTTTTTCTCCGAAGTTGCACCGAATTTACTATTTGGTCAGGATACTTCTAAATTGTACTCACTGAATTTTTATAGATTATGTCCAAGGTTCTAGTCTCCGACCCGATCGACCAAGCTGGGATTGACATTCTCTCCCAAGTCGCCCAAGTTGATGTCAAAACTGGCCTCAAGCCAGATGAATTGATCAAAATTATTGGCGAATACGACGCGATCATGATTCGGTCTGAAACCCGCATGACCAAAGAAATCATCGAAGCCGCTACCAATCTTAAAATCATCGGTCGCGCCGGAGTCGGAGTAGACAACGTAGACGTGCCTATCGCCACCCGCAAAGGAATTGTGGTGGTCAATTCCCCCGAAGGCAACACGATCGCTGCGGCTGAACATGCTTTAGCGATGATGCTCTCCTTAGCGCGCTATATCCCTGTCGCCAACCAGTCCATGAAAGCCGGAGAATGGAATCGCAAGTTGTTCGTAGGTACCGAAGTCTACAAAAAAACATTAGGGGTGGTGGGCCTAGGCAAAATTGGTTCCCATGTGGCTAACGTCGCCAAGGCTATGGGCATGAAGCTTTTAGCCTATGATCCTTTTATTTCGGCAGAGCGAGCCGAAGAAATGGGCTGCACTCTGGTTGAGCTGGATTTACTTTTCCGGGAAGCAGACTATATCACTCTGCATATTCCCAAAACTCCTGAAACAGCCAACCTGATTAATGCCGAATCCCTTAGCAAAATGAAGCCAACTACGCGCATTATCAACTGTGCTCGTGGTGGAATCATTGATGAAGCTGCCTTGGCCGAGGCGATCGAAAGCGGCAAAATTGCCGGAGCGGCGATCGATGTCTATGCCGAAGAGCCGTTAGGTGATTCTCCTCTCCGGTCAGTTGGCCGTAACTTGGTACTCACCCCACATTTAGGAGCCTCTACTGCCGAAGCTCAGATCAACGTGGCTCTAGATGTTGCTGAGCAAATCCGTGATGTACTGCTAGGTCTGCCTGCTCGATCGGCAGTTAACATTCCTGGTCTGCGCCCAGAAGATATGGAAAACCTCAAGCCCTACTTACAGTTAGCTGAGACTTTGGGCAACATGATTGGTCAGTTAGCTGGTGGTCGGATTGATCATTTAGATATTTCTTTCTATGGAGATTTAGCTGAACAAAAGACTAAGCCGATCGTCACGGCTGCTCTGAAAGGATTATTGTTCAACGCCCTGCAAGAGCGGGTCAACTACGTCAACGCTGGCATCGAAGCCAAAGAACGGGGCATCAACGTGGTAGAAACCCGCGATCCTTCCCAACGAGACTATGCTGGCTCCATGCGTCTCTCGGCTAAAGGTACTCTGGGTCTACACAGCGTCACCGGAGCCTTGCTCAGCCACGAAGAAATCCGGATTACTAGCGTGGATGATTTCCCGGTTAGTGTATCGCCTACCCAACACATGCTTTTTACTCTGCACGAAGATGTTCCTGGCATTATCGGTAATATTGGCTCCATGCTGGGTAAATTTAATGTAAACATTGCCAGTATGCAGGTTGGACGTAAAATCGTGCGTGGTGATGCTGTAATGGTACTCAGCCTTGATGATCCCTTGCCCGAAAGCATTTTGCCAGAGGTCAAAAAGATCAATGGTATTCGTGATGCCTATACGGTCACTCTGCAAGGCTAAATATCGCAGTCAAAAATCTGTTGATCTGGCCCTCCCTCGAATTGAGGGAGGGTACAAAATTAGAGGAATTTCCTCAGCACTCTTACACTTTCTTAAATCCCCAATTCCGGTATTTTTCATGGCTCAGACCTCCAATAAATGGTGGGAAATCGAAATTCCCTGTCATCCAGCGCTCGAAGAAACGCTGTATTGGCGGCTGACCGAGTATGGCTGTAAAGGCATGGCCACTCACCAACTTCCCGAAGGGATGTTGATCAAAGCCTACTTGCCTCAAGCACTCAAAGACCTGGCTCAAATTTCAGGATTTTTGGCGAGTTTTGAAAAAAATGCCCGTGAGTTAGGAGTTGCAGTACCCCGCGCCGGCTGTCGCCTAATTCACGAAGAAGATTGGGCAAAAAGCTGGAAAGACTATTGGGAGCCAATGGAAGTGGGCGATCGACTACTTATCAACCCGGCTTGGCTCACTCCGCCCGTAACCGATCGACTAATCATCAAATTAGAGCCCGGCTCAGCCTTCGGCACAGGCACCCACGCCACCACCCAGCTTTGCCTCAAAGCTCTAGAAATGCGCCTAATTCCCGACAAGAGCGCTCCAGTCATCGGTGATCTGGGCTGTGGCTCCGGAATTCTAGGAGTCGCTGGTCTATTACTAGGAGCAGCAAAAGTTTATGCCACCGACACCGATTTCCTCGCAGTAAAAGCCACCAATGAAAATATGGTGTTGAACGATTTACCTGCCGATCGCATGGAAGTAGAAGAAGGCAGCATCGAAATGCTCCTAACAATTATCCCCCAACCCCTCGATGGCTTCGTTTGCAACATCCTAGCCAACGTCATCATCGAAATGATTCCCCAGATGGGCGAACTGGTGAAGCCCGGTGGCTGGGGAATTCTCAGTGGCATCATCAGTTCTCAAGTCCCCGCTGTCTCCCAAAAGTTAGAAGAACACCATTGGTATGTAGGCTCCGTCTGGCAACAGAATGGCTGGGCTTGCCTCAATATCAAACGGCCAGTCGATCGCTAAAAAAAGAAAATAGTTGACAGAATTGGGAAGGTGACGTATGCTTGATAAGCGGCGAAAACAAACCGGCCTAAGCGAAGACCTGAAAGGGTTTAGTGGAGCTAATTTTGCAGCCAAGGAACCTAGAAAAAAGAATAGTCTGAAAGACAGAAACGAAACCAAACTCGTCAAATAAATCGTTATTTTCCAGGTAAATTTATTTACTTAGAGGATAGCACAAAAAGAAGAAAGAATAGAAAGAGCTACAAGC
>JANYHM010000080.1 GCA_025359065.1 Synechococcales cyanobacterium GL140_1_metabinner_5_sub
GCTTATGAACAAATTTCTACTCAAGATATTCGCAGTTGGTTCACACATGATTGCTACGGTCATGACTCTATGGAGCTTACTGTATAAAAATTACCTGCTTTATTCATTTAATGGACTTCATTCGAGCTGAAACCGCTATAGGTGCGATGTTGTTAGAGGAAATAGGCATTTATCAAAGTAAGGAAGTTGATCATTTCGGTGAGAAAATCAATCCAATAGATTCAATTAATGCTGCTAAGAATGATCTTGAGGAAACAGAGAAAAAAGTTAAAAAAGAAATAGAAATGGAAGCTAATAAAATATTAGAAACTCTGCGACGGGCAATTCGGACGTAGAGTAGAATTGTTTTCCTTTGAGATAGGTTTTAAACCTGTAGCTGTCTTAGAGCATCAAGAGAGCTGAAGTAAACCATTTTGGAGACTCTGGGGCTATAAACCCTTGATGGTAAATGCTAACTATGAATTGACACAAACTATTTTACAGACTCAACCAAAAACCCAATCAGCAGCTTGAAGATTTTCAGCTCGACAAGGTGTTCACCGGGCATCTGGGAAGGACACCCAGCGCCCTGAACTGAAAGCCCTGCTGGCCTATGCCCGCGAGGGTGATACGGTGGTAGTTCACTCGATGGAATCTCGTCTGGCTTGAAACCTCGATGACCTCCAGCGCTTGGTCAAGGAACTGACGGACAAGGAGATTCGGGTGCAGTTCTTGAAGGAAAACCTCACCTTTACGGGTGAGGAATCCCCGATGTCTACGCTGCACTTTCAAAAAGAAGAGCGCCAAGTGCTCAGTAGTAAGCAGACTGAGGATCGCCGCTGCCTCCTATTGCGCCTAGCCTTGATGATTGGCTTAGATAGCAAGAGTCCCAAAAATTTCAATGATGTCTTCCTCCTCAGCCTAAAATAGGGTTGTGTACAAAATTTTGGAGCGCCTATATGTTCCAGCCTCGCCACTTAAACCAACCGGCAGCCAATCTGCCCACCATGTACGACCTGCCCAGCGAAGACCCGGAGGAAATGGGTTTGCCCGATGAATTTCATGACTTTCAGCCCAGCCTATTACGTGAAACCTGCCTACTGCCAACCGTGGCTGACTACTTTGTAGCTGCTGATCTCAATCTTTACTACGATGTGAAACATACTTTGTGGTACAAGCGACCAGATTGGTTTCTAGTACTAGATGTTCCAGCAAGCCGATCGCAAGAAGAGTTACGTTGGAGCTATGTGCTATGGCAAGAAGGATCTGCGCCTTTTTTGATTGTAGAACTGCTTTCACCAGGTACCGAAGAGGAAGATCTCGGCAACTCTCTACAGGTTGTGGGTAAGCCGCCCACTAAATGGCAGGTCTATGAACAGATGCTGCGGGTACCTTACTACGCTGTTTATGACCGTACTACTAATCATTTTCGTCTCTTCCAACACCAAGGGCAGCGCTACCAAGAAGTAATGGTAGATGACAGTGGATTTTGGTTTGAAGAGCTGGCGCTAGGGTTGAAAGTGTGGCAAGGCACTTATAAAAGGGTAAGTGGTCAGTGGTTACGCTGGTTCGATCGGCAAGGCAACTGGATTCCAACAGAGGTTGAAAAAAATGAGCAGTCGAAGCAACAAGCTGAACGGGAAGCTCAACGAGCTGCTGAAGCTATGATGCGTTCTGAGCAGTCAGATTTGCGGGCTGAGGCTGCTCAAGAGCGGGCTGACCGCTTAGCGGCTAAGCTGCGAGAGCTAGGCATTGATCCGGACAACTAGGCTGTAGCTCTTTCGGGCATCTGGAAAGGACACCCAGCGCCCTGAACTGGAAGCCCTGCTGACCTATGCCCGCGAGGGTGACACGGTGGTAGTTCACTCGATCGATCGTCTGGCTCGGAACCTCGACGACCTCCAGCGCTTGGCCAAGGAATTCACGGACAAGGGAAGGGGATTCGGGTACAGTTCTTGAAGGAAAATCCCACCTTGTACGTGCGTGGTCGTTCATAATTGATCGAAAGGCTGAAAACCTGTGGAGACTCAGAGTTATGCAATCGATCGAAAACAAACCCACGTTAATAGATATTGGCAGAATTACGCTTCGACTCACCCATGAGGACTTCGAGAAGCTGTGCCAAGATAACCCTGAGCAAAAGTTTGAGTTAACAAAAGATGGAGAATTAGAAGTTATGGCTCCAACTGGTGGAGAGAGCGGTAGAAAAGAATTGAATCTGGGCGCAGATTTGGTGATTTGGAATCGTCAGGCTGGACTAGGTGAAACCTTTAGCTCTTCCACCGGATTTATATTGCCCAACGGCGCGGAACGATCGCCCGATGCAGCGTGGGTAGAACTCTCGCGCTGGGAAGCATTGACCCCCGAACAACGTAAAAAATTCCCAACCTTAGCGCCAGATTTTGCCCTCGAACTTCGCTCAGAAACCGATAGTCTGACAAAGTTGCAACAGAAGATGGTGGAATATCGAGACAATGGAGTGCGCTTGGGTTGGCTGATTAACCCTCAGCAGCGACAAGTAGAGATCTATCGCCAGGGGCGGGATGTTGAAGTGTTGAAAAATCCCAGTACTCTAAGCGGCGAGGACGTGCTCCCAGGATTCTTGCTAGATCTGAGACTCGTATTTGGCAGCTAGAGAGTGAAAAGTGCCTCTGGCTGTTTTTCTGAGCTGGTTTCATGGCTTATAAAATTCCCCCCTAATCTTTTCTTATATCGAATCTTGACCAGTTCACTGAAATAGCTGATTACCATTTTGGATTGCCCTGATTAAAATTTTGGTAGCAGCACATCGACCATTGATTGGGTACAATTAGAAACTGCGCTCAATTGATACAATCGAGGATCACATGTCAAGAGTCTGTCAACTAACCGGGAAAAAAGCCAACAATGCGATGTCGGTTTCCCACTCTCACCGTCGCACTAAAAAGCTGCAACAAGTCAACTTGCAGTGGAAGCGAATCTGGTGGGTCGAAGGCAAACGTTGGGTAAAACTGCACCTTTCTACTAAGGCACTCAAAACTTTGGAACTCAAAGGTTTGGCGGCTATGGCTAAGGAAGCAGGCTTGAACCTTAACAAGTTTTAGCCCCATTGTTACCCATGGGTTTCTTCCCCCGCTAGTTTTTCTAACTGGGGGCAGAAATTTTGGCCAAAATTGTAGACTTTTGAACAGGGACTTGCAGGTGCTGCTAATTAGTCACCAACTTTCCTGTCATGCGAAATATTTCCCCAAGCAATGCTGCTGGTTTTACGTTACTAGAGGTATTGGTTTCGATCGCTCTCACTGCCACCTTTGTTACTTTAGCCATGCAGGGGATGAGCGTAGCCGCCATTTTGCAATCTCGCGCCATTCAAAGCGCTGAAGCAGCCAACTGGATTCAATCTGATCTAGAAACCCTCCATTTTCAGACTTCTGCATCTCAGCTACCCTTCGATCCGCTGCGCTGTCATGCTCAGCAATCTCAGCAAGGGTTTGCCCAAGCTTTACTCGATAAATTAGCTAGTAGCGCCTTGCCATCGCTCCGCCAAAGTCGAACTGGCCAAAAATTCACGCTCGATCGACAGTTAGCAATAGAACCATCGGCTCCTTTCAACATCTTGAGCGTTCGCTATACTGTCCGACCACAAAGCGGCTCATCATCAATCCTAAAATTTTATACTGAGGTGATCCCAGATGCGGCTTTCACCTGTGAGTAGTAAAGAGAATTTGGGCTTTACGCTGTTAGAAAATTTGACGATTTTGCTAATTTTAGGGATTGCTATGGCGATCGGTACTCCTAGTGTATTAGCTATGCAGCAGCGGCAGCGTCTGGTAATGGCAACTGATATGGTGTTGATTGCGATGCAAGAAGCCCAGCAAACTGCAATTGAACGGAGCATGGTGTGCAGTATCAAAATAGATGCTACTGCCATTGTGGATAGTAATCACTGCCTGAGAGGAGGCAGTGTGACCTTGCCTAGTGGAGTCAGTATGACTTCACCTGGCTTAGATAACTCGATCGAATATGGGGTGAAGGGTAACACGGTAGATAATCGCACAGTTCGACTCAACAGCAACAGTCCCGACGGTCGCTGTATTACGATTTCTGCGCCGCTTGGGATTACTCGCCAGGGTAATTACACCAAGCTCGATCAGTCTTGTCAAAGTAAAAAATAAATGAATAGCAAACGTTTTAATCAAAGATCTGGCGACCAGGGTTTTACCTTACCTACCGCTATGGGGATGGGCTTTATTTTAATGATGATTACTGCGGCCATGCTGGAGCGGGCGCGGAATGAACAGGTTATTTCTAGTTCCCGCGCCAGAAGCGAATTATCGATGGCGGTGACGGAAGCTGGAGTTACTAGATTTCAATCTTTCCTCGATCGGCAGCGGCTACTAGTAACCCGTGACCTAGCCAATTGGCCGGTTGATTTGACTAACTTGGTCAACAATGTGGGTAATTGTGTGGCACAGACTGAGGCGCAAGCCTACAGTCAACAAGATTGGCTGAGTTTACCGACGGGTCAATATCGGCTGCGCGACTATAGTTATCAATCACAACCAGGCGCTAATGGCCAAATTGGTATTGGTAAATTGTTACTTGAAGGTCAAACTACCAGTAAGCCTAGTCAAGCCAGTAGTCTCTTGGCGGTGGAAATACCGGTATCTTTGACACCTACGACTTTGCCCGCACTGTGGGCGACTTCTGTAAACCTCGATCAAGATCAAAAAATTACTGGTGATGTGCGAGTACGGACTTGTCCAGATCCTGCTGGCAGGGTATCAGGTACGCGTCCAGAAAATATTGCTTTAGGAGCGAGCGGTCAACCTAATGGGTCTATCTCAGCTACGATTTTTCCTTGGCCTCAAGCTCGCCCGGTGCCCTACCGGAATCTGGATTTGCCGATGATTGATAAGAGCAAGACTTTACCGCTGGCCGGTGATTCGCCAGATACCCATGGGGTTTATCACTATGTAGTGAAGAGCGATATTAACAACAACTCCATTAAGCTTTCGGCTAGTGAGAAATTGCAGGTAAAGTTGAAACCGGGGGAGTCGGTGAATCTTTATGTGGCTGGGAATTTGTCGATTAAGGGGCAGATTTTGGCGATCGATGAAGCAACTAAAACTTTGCAGCCTCAGAAGCTCAGGATCTATGGTGGTATTGATACCAAAGAAGTTGCACTATTTGATAGCGCAACGATTACAGCGATGATTCATGCACCATTGGCTGATGGTCGGGGGTATAAGGCCACCAAAATGGGGCAGGGGTTGAAAGGTATTTTGTGGTTAAAAAGTTGGAATAGTGATCATGACCAAGGCCGCATGTCGATCGAACAGTCGGGCAGTTGGGCAGATTTAGAAATTCCGCCAGAAGAGCGGTTAGGAGTGAGAATTCATCCCCCTAATAGCTGGCAGCGCCGGGATGTGAATAATCCTTAGGGTTCATACAGCCTCAGATCCCCGTTTGGCGATGATTCACATCGTTACCAGTAAAGCCTACGACTTAGACTCAGCGGCCTCCACCTGCGCAATCTCCAGCAAAGTTTTCAACACCGAATCAGGATTTAGGCTCATCGAATCGATGCCCTGCTCTACCAAAAACCGCGCAAACTCAGGATAATCACTGGGAGCCTGCCCACAGATCCCAATCTTACGCCCCTGCTGCTTCGCCACCCCGATCGCCATCTGAATCAGTTTGCGCACAGCCGGACTGCGTTCATCAAACAAATGCGCCACCAGCGACGAATCTCGATCGAGGCCCAAAGTTAACTGAGTCAAATCATTTGAGCCGATCGAAAACCCATCAAATACCTGAGCAAACTCCTCCGCCAAAATCACATTGCTAGGCAGTTCACACATCACATACACCTGCAACCCATTAACCCCCTGCACCAAACCACTCTTAGCCATCTCAGAGATCGCCAACCGCCCCTCATCAGGAGTCCGACAGAACGGCACCATCAAAATCACATTAGTCAGCCCCATCTCATCTCGCACCCGCTTCATCGCCTTACATTCCAACGCAAACCCATCCTTATAGCGATCGTCATAGTAACGAGAAGCCCCTCGCCAACCAATCATCGGGTTTTCTTCGATCGGCTCAAACTGCCGACCTCCCAGCAAATTGGCATACTCATTACTCTTAAAATCTGACAGCCTTACAATCACCGGCTTCGGATAAAAAGCCGCCGCAATTGTCGCTATCCCATAAGCCAATCGATCAACAAAAAAGTCTGATTTATTTTCATACTGCGCCGTCAACTTCTCGATCTTGGCCTTCGCTACCTGATCTTCTAACTTATCAAAATTCAACAGCGCCAAAGGATGCGCCTGGATATGGTTGGCAATAATAAACTCCATCCGGGTCAGCCCCACACCATCATTCGGAATCGCCGCCAAGCTAAACGCCTCCTGCGGATTCCCCAAATTCATCATCACTTGAGTACGTGTACGCGGCACCTGGTCAAGTTCTACTTCCTTAATCTCAAACGGCAGCATTCCCGGATACACGTGGCCTTCCTCGCCCTCCGCACAGCAAACCGTCACGGCCTGCCCCGATCGAATGGCATTAGTAGCTTCATCACAACCCACGATCGCTGGTATTCCCAACTCCCGCGCAATAATTGCCGCATGACAAGTCCGACCACCCTGATTAGTTACGATCGCACTGGCTTTCTTCATGATTGGCTCCCAGTCTGGGTCAGTGCGACTAGTTACCAACACATCACCGGCTTGGAACAACTCAATTTGCTGCACGTCCAAAATTACTCTCGCTACTCCACTGCCGATCAGTGCCCCTACCGCTCTACCATTAGCGATCGGAGCCGGTCTTTGAATACCCGTTAAATAATAGCTGCGCAGTACCGTCTGAGTTTTCTGGGACTGCACAGTTTCTGGGCGAGCTTGCACAATAAATAGCTCCCCAGTGCGGCCATCCTTAGCCCACTCAATATCCATCGGCGTGGGCACACCCCGAACTTGAGAATAGTGATCTTCAATAATGCAAGCCCACTTAGCTAACTGCATAATTTCATCGTCATTCAAAGCAAACCGCTGTCGGTCAATCTCTGGTACCGGCACATTTGTAGTTAACTTCAGACCACCAGTGTCATAAACCATCTTGATCTCTTTGCTGCCCAATCGCTTGTCGATAATTGGCCGAAAGCCTTCTTGCAGCTTGGGTTTATACACCAAATATTCATCGGGATTCACCGAACCTTGCACTACCGTTTCTCCTAACCCATAAGCAGCGGTGATCAGAGCCGAATCTTTAAAGCCAGTTTCGGTATCGATCGAAAACATCACTCCTGAAGCAGCTAAATCCGATCGCACCATTTTCTGCACTCCCACAGAAAGGGCAACTTCTAAATGATCAAAGTTCTTTTGGTGACGGTAAGAAATTGCTCGATCAGTAAAGATCGAAGCAAAACATTTGCGACAGGCTTCCAAAACTCCCGTAATACCATGCACATTTAAGTAAGTCTCTTGCTGCCCTGCAAAGCTAGCATCTGGTAGATCTTCAGCAGTAGCACTAGAACGCACTGCCACATCGGTGTCCGCGCCATATTGCAAGCAGAGTTCGCTGTATGCAGCGGTAATCTCTGCTTCTATCTCTGGCGAGAAAGGCGTTTCGATCATCAACAGGCGGGCTTTCTTGCCCCGTTCTTGCAGATTAGCCAAGTTATCTACATCCAAATCAGCAAAAAGAAGTTGCAGCTTGGCACTTAGCCCAGCAGATTCGATGAAGCTACGATAGGCATGGGTAGTCGTGGCAAAGCCGAGAGGGACTTTCACCCCCTTACTAGAAAGCTGTTGAATCATTTCGCCCAAAGAGGCATTCTTGCCGCCGACGATGCTAATATCGGCAATTCCAACGGCACTGAGAGACAAGGTGAGAGCTGTGGAGTTTGGCATGGTTCTGTTTCCTTGAATGCAGAGAAATAGCTGTCCTGTAGCTAGATCTATTTTCCCTGGAAATCAAAAATTTGTCTGGTTGATCGGGCTGACTTTACAAAAATTGACTGTTTTGGATAATTCTACTAGTCCGAATTTTTATATTTGACCTTATAATCGAAGGTAAGACAAATATGGCTTTGAATGCCTTGTATTGATAGGTTTGTCAGTTAAGGAGTTTTTGAAGTAAGTTTTTGTCTTTTGGCTAAAATTAATTCTCTCCAGAGGTGATTTTATGAGATTTTTGCTACCCCTTTCGTTTGAAGAAATTGACGTATTGTCACAGTTGGGCGGCTTGCTAGTTCTGATATTGGCGTTACATTTGACAGGAGTAAGGCTTTAGATAACCTGACCATCAACTAATAGCTGTTTACAATTAATATTACAGCTCTAACTATTTTTAGCGTAGTGGCATCTGCCGTGGAGGTTAAATCTACTTTCTTGCATATCACATTACTTAGTAACCATATAAAAAAGCAGGAATTAATATTCCTGTTTTTTATGCGGCATTTACTTAGAGCACCTAATTTGGTGATCGAACAGTCATTACACCATAGGCATCTATTGGTAGATATTGATTGACAGCAGCTTGTAAAATATCCGCATCGATCGACTGAATTTTTGCCGGATAGTCAATACCAGCGCTTAAATCACCACACATCGCCTGATAGTAGCCGTACATACTAGCGCGGGCGCTGGGGGTTTCGTTGCCAAAAATATGCCGGTTAGCAACTTGACGACGTACTCGATCAATTTCTTCGGGGCTAATTTTTTGCTGCTGTAAAATTTCGATATGATCCAAAATTCGTTTCTCTACTTCTTTTAAATTAGCTGTAGGCAACTGCGCTGTCACACCAAAAATCCCTTGCCAAGCATAAGTGCTATTACTCGCCCCAATACCTGTAACCAATTGTCGCTCTTCGCGCAGATCTCTTACCAGACGAGAGGTTCGCCCTTGAGACAGTACTGCTGCTACAATATCCAGCGGATAAGTTGCGGCTAATTCAGTCATTCCAGGTACCCGCCACATCATGATTAGGCGAGTTTGTTGTAGTTCAGGGTCTACTACATCTTGACGAACGATCTTAGCAAAAGGTTTTTCTTGGGGCGGTGATGAATTAGCGCTAGCAAACTGGGTAGAGCCTTCATGGCTAGAGTAAGTATTGAAACTCTCGGTCACAATGTCGATTAAGTCTCGGACTGGCAGGTTGCCAACAGCTACAGCAGTCATCGCTGCTGGTCGATAATTGCTTGCATGAAAATAGCGCATTTGTTGATTAGTCAAGCCTTCAATAACTTGGCTATTGCCCAAGACTGGGCGACGGTAAGGCAGAGTTTCGCAGGCCATTTCGATCGACTGCTGATAAATTCGCCGCTGCACATTGTCTGCCGATCGGGCGATTTCTTCTAAAATCACTGGCCGCTCTTGGTCAAAATCTTTAGTGTCGATCGTCGGATTCAAGACCAAATCTACTTGCAATGGGCAGAGTTCAGCAAAGTATTGGGGCGCAGTGGTGATGTAATAGTTGGTGTAATCTTGGCTGGTAGCGGCGTTGGTGATGGCTCCTCGGGTTTCCACTCGTTTCTCAAATTCTCCTAAACCCAACCGAGGTGTACCTTTGAAGATCATATGCTCCAAAAAATGCGCCATGCCATTTATGCTATTGCTTTCGATGCGAGAGCCGACGTTCAGCCAAATGCTAAGGTTAACAGCTTCGACGGGAATGCTTTCGGCAATGATAGTCAGGCCGTTGGTGAGTTTATGGATGGTAGGAGAATTAAGGCTCATGCGGTTAGCGGGCGAAGGAGTAGGTGGTCAGCAGTTGCGGCTTGAAGTTTATATGTAGTGAAATAATTGATGGAACCAAGGAGATATCAGCATTTTAAGACTGATCACTCCATTTTACTTCACCCAAAGATATAATGTCAGGTTGATGGTTTAGCAAAGTCAAAGTCTCTCAAACTAAAGTATTAGTTTTTGGAGTGGTATTCAGTGGCTCCATAGCGGTTGTGGTAGTACTCTATAATTTCGGTGACTTTAGTGCGATCGACCACACTGAGCTTACTGCAATTAATCGATAAACCACCAACTTGGCTTTGCAAATAATCGAAATCAGGATTAGTCTGAGGCAATATCTCTACCTGGATGCCCGACAACTGCCGCAAATGCGCTGCGATTTCATAATATACGGCCAGGGGCAGGCGCTCGATCGACAGTGATAGGGTGTCAGAAGTAGACATGAGAATCAATATTGGTGGCTGTGAACATGATAGCCTATCAGCCGAAAAGCTATTTTGTCTCTTCCGCAAGGGCTTGGTGAGATAGTTCACAGAGAACGGTCAGAGTGCTGAGAGCTTGGCTAGCGGGCTGCAAATCACAGGCTAGAGCGTGATTTTTTTGACAGAGCACTCCGCTCAACAATTCCAGCGGCGGTAATAATTTTTGAAATCCGATCGATTTTCCTTGTTCCAATAGCTCTTGCCACTGCCGACAGTGCATTTCATCAGCTTTGTTTAATCCTACCAACCAGATCTCTGCTAGAGCGATCGATAGCTGTTGCAGGTAACTAACTACTGGTGATTGCAATGTCATTACTAAGGTATCCAATGAAGCCGCAGTTACGTTTTTGCTGGCATCAATCCAAGGTTGCAGCAGGCTTCGCTGACCATCAGATTCAAAGACCAATGATAATGGCGCTAGCACCAATCTACCCTCTCCCAAGCTCACCTGAGCAGCCACAAACCGCAGATCTTGAGATTTTAACTGCTTCAACAAAGCCTCGGCTCCTGCTGCGCCACGACTGGTATAAGGATGAATTAGTGATGCTTGGTCGCCCGCTGCATCTAACAAAACAGCTCGAACAGTTTGGGTGATTGGGTCAAAAGATACTTGCTCTACCTGGTCGATCGGCAGCACATGTAAGCTCTCAGTCACGCGGCGGGGGCGGAGAGATCGAGGCGGTAAATTGACCAAGACTGCCTGTAAATCGGCAAAGCAATCAGCTAATAAGGGCGATCGAAGCTGCTCCCAACGAAAAGATTGGGGGTGTAGGCTTAGGGCACTGCGACCGGGCACAAATTCATAGCTAGGGGTGCGTTTTCCGCCCTTAATTAACAACTGTCCTGCGCCGATACTCGCCAAGCTCAAGCCTTTGCTGATAGTAGTTTGGGCGAGCTGCTGAAAATCTGCTGGCTGGTCAGCAATATTGACAAAGTGCCTGGGTATCGCCATCAAAGTACCTGAGTCGGCATCTTGCAAATAAGTAGTCAAAGTGACTCCTTTGGCTTGGATGGTAACACCACACCCCAGACCCACTAAGCGACTGGCACCTAAATTGCTAGTTTTATCTAGCTGGCTTCCCCCAATTAAAAGCTGAGGAATTTGATGACTGCCCCGGTGACGAATAGCATCACTACGCATCCATAATTCAGCTAAGAGAGTAACTACTCGATCGGGGGCAAAGCTACCATCCCGCTGTTGATAGAGATGATAAGCTTGCAGTAGATCCACTAAGATTTCTGCTAACCACACTAAGTTCCCAACCCGACAGCGTTGTTCTAGGCGGTTTAATCTGTCGGGCAAAGTGCGTTCCATGTTAGCAATTCCGCATTCGGCTAGCTCCGCTAAATGAGTTTCAATGTCGTCAAGTAAAGCGGTAGGAATTACTTCAATAGCCGTAGAAATCAATCCATGATAGCGGTCTCCCAATTCTCGAAAAGCCCATACGGCTAGAGGCACATGACTACAAGGTGCTGATTCACTACAGTCGCAATGGGTATAGCGCGGATCGTTGGGGACTAGAAAGCGCAGGTTTAAAGACAGGGTGTGAAAGTGGGCAGTGGGCTTGGTGCCGCAGTTTACGCCAATCACCAAACCTGCTGAATACTGCGATCGCAGCCTAGCCAATTGAGGCTTGGAGTACTGAGCATTTAATAACTCATCACTAATCTGTGCCGGATTCCAAGAGATCGCCTCTGGCTCTTTTTTATTCAGATCATTAGCTTGATAAGCCAGCACCGATCGCACAATATGCCGACAGAGACCAGTGGCCAGACAACTACACTGCCCCCGGGCGATCGTTACATTAGCAGGAAGCTTACAGCAAACCTCATCAGACCATTGAACTTCAACATTACCCGCCGCATCTTCCTGAAGCTTGGCCTGTAGCTCTAATGACTGCATCTCTTGCTGAGCACGTTTTACAATCCCCCGATTGCTCAAGGTAACTAAATCATCGCTGGTCAGCAGCAATAAATCTTGGCGCATCTTATTTCACCTTCTCCGCCACCCAAGCCGCTAACTCTCCTGGAGTCATGGCTCCTACTTGGGCACCCAAATTTACCATCTGCTGCGCTAGATCTCGATCGTAGTTCGGGTTAGCCTGCCCATCCAACGCCGCTAAGCCCAATAAATGCACGCCGCTTTCGACAAGCTGCTTAGTCACCGATAACAATCGATCGATCGGTGCACCCTCATAAAAATCAGTAATCAAAACAACTATAGTTCGACGTGGATTTTCTACCAAAGTCGCCCCATAGCTCAAAGCTCCCCCAATATCTGTACCGCCCCCTAACTGCACCTTCATCAAAGTTTCTACCGGATCGCTACAGTCTGCTGTTACATCTACCACCGAGGTATCAAATAGACACAAGTGAGTTTTGAGGCTCTTCACCCCCAAGAAAATCGCCGCTGTCACTGCCGAATGAATCACGCTATCTAACATGCTGCCAGATTCATCGACCAAAATAATCATCTGCCATTTATCGGCTTGGCGACGAACGCGGGAGTTGAAATAAGGGGTTTCAATAACTAGCTGCTGCCGATCGGGGTGATAGTTCCGTAAATTCCGTCTCACGGTAGTCCGAGCATCAAAGTTCTTGGCGATTTTCAGGTAAGAGCGCTGCTGACGATTAATACTCCCTAAAAACGGCGATTGTACCAATCGAGCCAATTTTTCCATTAATTGTTCTACTACTTTCCGCACCAGTTCTCGCGCTATTTCTAAGACAGCTTGATTCATTAAATGCTTTGTCCGCAATACTGCTTTGAGTAAGGTGGAGCTGGGCTGCACCCGCGCCAATAGATCGGGGTTAGTTACCATTTCTTCTAGATGATATCGCTCTAGGGCATCTTTTTCTAGCCGCTCGATCGTCTTTTGGGGAAATAGTTCATGGACAGCATTAATCCAATCGGGCACAGTGAGGCTGCTCGGATCTAAACTGCCCGAGCGATCTTGCTGATCTTTGCGGATATTCCGATCAGCGTTTTCTCGATCGTATAGATAGCTGACCGTTGTTTCTCGGTCTTGCCATTCTGCGGACAAGCCGCCCAATAAATCTTCGGTGCTTTCGCCCAACAGTAATCGCCATCGCAGTCTGCGCTTATCTTGTTCTGCCATCTTCTTCACCCGAAACAGGTGTAAATGTGCTGGATGTTTTCCAGATAAGTAAGGGTCTGGTAGCCGTAACCACCAGACCCTTATCAAACTAAACCAGTTCACATTGAGTCAATTCAAATAGTGTCTTGAACAAATTAATAGTGATTGCCAACTCGGCGGTGATGCACTGCCGTCAGGCCCACATCTTTAGCCACCCGACCGTCGGCCACCGTGGCATAGACAATGTGATGATCATTGCAGGCTAAGCGACTGACAACCTCGCATTCTAAATAAGCCAAAGCATCAGTGAGAATCGGAATCCCATTAGCAGCCTCTTGAGTTTTGACATTGGCAAACCGATCGGCACCCGGAGCAAATCGCTTCAAAAAGTGGCGCATCAATAGTTGATAGTTACCTTCTTCTAAAATATTCAGAATAAACTTATCGCCCACCTGCATCAAAGAATCGATCGCCCGATCATTAGCCACCGCGATCGACACCCCCAAAGGTTCAAAGCTAGCCTGAGTTACCCAAGAAGCCAACATCGCACTGCTCGAATCGCCTTTCTTGGCCGTAATGATGTACAAACCACCGCTAATTCGCCCCAAAGCCTTATCTAGATCAGAATCCAGCGACTTCATTTGCTTAATCGCCTGATCTTTCGTCAATAACTGGCCCAGGTCAGTCCCGGCTTCTTCGCACTGCTGATACACCGCCTCACTGGGCACATCTAACACCCGAATCGGCGGGAAAGCAACCACCGCCCCAATTTCTCGGAACCTAGTCAAAATTGGATCCACTGGCTCATCGTCACCGCCGTAGGATTCTAGTAACCCTACGGCCTGCTTACCAGTAATCGCCGCTAGCACAGTACCGATCGCCGCCGTCGCAGTCCCGGCTGTAGCCGGCGGCATCGCAATCACAATGCCAGTACTGCGACCAACAAGTTCTTGCACCTCTTGAGGATCTGAGGCATTCAGATCCATCATTTCTACAGCCACACTGGTTTTAGTAATACCTCGGGCGATCGATTGAGTCAGCCGATCGCTATAGCCATAGTCTGACACATAAAACACTGCCACCGTGGTTTCGGCCTTGGCCTTCACCTGACTCCATTGGCGATAGCGTTCTACCAGCTCCGTGGTGTTATATTTCAACATTGGGCCGTGGCCAGTGCCGATCATCTTGACCTCTGGCAGCTCACCCATACGTTTTAAGGCCGAGAGCACCGATCGAGCATTGGGAGCCATCAAACACTCATAGTAAAACCGATAGTCTGGCGAGATCCGCTCCAAATCTTCATCAAAATCTGCATCAGAGCAATAGTGCAAGCCAAAAGCATCGCAGGTATATAAGATCTGGGTGCCGTGGTCGTAAGTAAAAATGGTATCGGGCCAATGTAAGTTGGGAGCCATCACAAACTCTAGCTCATGCCCCTGACCCAAATCGATCTTGTCGCCGTTTTTAATGATTTGAGTAGTAAACTGCTGATGGACAAAGTTTTTAAGAAACTCGATCGCCACTTTAGAACCCACCACCGTAGCCTGGGGAGCTAAGGCTAATATATCTTTCACCAAGCCACTATGGTCTGGTTCGGTGTGGCTGATGACTAAGTAATCAATTTTGCCAGGGTCAATCTGTCCCCGCAAAGCATCTAAATAAAGCTGCCGGAACTTTTCGTGGGAGGTGTCAACTAGGGCTAACTTGTCGCCTTGAATAATGTAAGAGTTGTAGGTGGTGCCATTTTGCAGCCCAAACTCAATATCAAATCGATCGCGTTCCCAATCTAGCGATCGAATGGTGGTGGTATTGGTGCCGACCGCTGCGGTCTGGATGGTGAGCCGCTTGGTGACTGTTGCTGAAACCATTGGTATTCTCCCGCATCATAAACGTGTGAGTATTTGTTCCTATTGTGACACGATCGCGGGGCATAGGTTCAGGGTCGGGGCAAATTTTCTTGCCAATAAGCACCAACCTGCGCTAACATGTTAAATCTATGGCGAGTGTCGCCAAGTGGTTAAGGCAGCGGCTTGTGGTGCCGCCATTCGCGGGTTCGACCCCCGTCATTCGCCCTCATAGATCAAAAAGGACAGAGATAAAACTCTGTCCTTTTTGTTTTGTTCGATCACTGAAATCCATGTCGTGGGCAGTGTCCACCCTACAATAGAGGAATAGATCTTCTGCTTCTAGCGTTTTTTGGTGCTCAATACTTTGATCTTAGTCACCAAAGCGCCCTTGATTTTTTCGTAGTCAGTAGCGGTGCCGCTGTTAGGTTTAGGGAAAAAGTCTAAAGCGCCTGCTTTCATGAGGCTATAGATATTTTCTACATCATTAGGGTGAACAGCATTGCTGATTACCAACACTGGTAAGGGATTTTGAGCCATTAGCTTTTGAGTAAACTCTAAGCCATCCATAGTAGGCATTTGCAAATCGGTGCAAATTACATCTGGCTTGGTTTGTTCAATTATTCGTAGACCTTCCGCGCCATCACGGGCGGTGCCCACCACATCAATTTCTGGTGAAGAATTGAGCAAGCGCTCCAAAACTTCTAAGGCAACGATCGAATCTTCGACTAGTACTACTTTTACAGGGGTCATGGCTTGGTTTTTATTAATGTATTAAGTGTGTTTAACAGCAGAGACTGATCAAAGTCTCCTTTGGTCAAGTAAGCAGATGCACCGGCTCGTAGACCGCGCTGGCGATGCTCTTCTTTGGCGAGGGTTGTCACCAAAACGATCGGGAGATCTTGGTATGCAGCAATTTCTCGAATACTCTTGGTCATTTCCAGACCAGTCATATTGGGCATTTCTACATCCGAAACGATCGCATCGAAAGAGCCAGCCTGTAATTGGTTGAAGCCATCCAAACCATCTACGGCAGCAGTTACGTTATAGCCAGCTTGAGCCAGAATACGCTGTACCTGCGTCCGAATCGGAGCGGAATCTTCGACTAACAGAATATTGGGTGGTTGATATTCTGTAGTTAGTGACAAGCGGCGCTCAGAACTAATCAACTTGCCACCGGCAGCCACGAATAAATCTAATGGATTTAGCACCATACAGATTTCGCCACTGCCTAAAATGCTCGCGCCAGAAATATTTGGGACATTTCTTAAGAGCTTGTTGAGCGCTTTTACTACAATTTGCTGTTGTTCGAGTAGCTCATCTACCAGTATGCCCAAGTAATCCCCGTCGATCTTCATGAAAATACAGGGGATTTTTTGCTGGAGTTTAAATATGGCACCAGTAGAACTCGGTGATACTGGCGACAGCTCTAGTAAGTCGGCCAACCAAGCTACCGATACGCCTCGATCTTGCCAATGAACTGTCAGCTTGCCATCGAGACTGAAGATTTCTTGCCGATCAATAAACTGCATAGACTCGATCGAATCCAGCGGCATAGCGTAGGGCAACTTTTGCACCTGTAAAATCAGAGCATCTACTGTCGCCAAACTATTGTTCAACAAAATGCGGAAAGTACAGCCCTGGCCAGGAATCGAGTCGATTTTGATCGAACCCTTGATTTTTTCGATGTTGGTGCGCACCACATCTAAACCTACGCCCCGCCCCGAAATTTCGGTAACTGTAGTTTTTGTAGAGAAACCTGCCGCAAAAATTAGTGATTGAATTTGATCTGAAGTCATCAGATCTAGCTCAGCTTCGCTGTATAAACTCCGGCGAATTGCAGTTTGACGAATAGCATCTAGATCCAAACCACGACCATCATCAGAAATAATAATTTCGATTTGATTGCCGCGCTGCACGCCCCGCAACAGCAGCTTAGAAATTGCTGGCTTGTCGCCCCGCTGGCGGGTAGGTTCAATACCATGATCGATCGCGTTACGCAAAATGTGAGTAAGAGGATCTTTTAGAGCTTCGATAATTTGCTTATCGGCTAAGACATCACCGCCTTCGATCGCAAAATCAATGTTTTTGTCTTGTTGACGACCTAGATCGCGCACCAATCGAGGGAATACCCCAAACACGCTCTGTAGTGGCAACATTCTAATTTGGCGAATGCCACCTTCTAGATCGGTTGCGACTGAAGCTAGACGAGTGGTATCTTCTGCCGAAGCCACCTGCATGTGGCTCAGAATATTGCCAAACTCTTGAAGCTGAGGAATAGCAGCAAAATCAGCACCTTGGAATCTAACCCAGTCTTCCCAGAGACGAGTGAGAGTCATGAGCTGTTCGTGGCGCTGTAGAATGCGCAGTTTGGCCACCGCTAATTCATCGGCCTGCATCATCAGGCGCTCTAGCTTGATAGCTTCTACCCGAATTGTGCTAATTTCAAACGTTTCTTTATTGTCGTGAGGATCTGTGGCAGTGACCTCTGGTAAATCTGCAACCGGAGTTGCTCTATTAGTAACAACAGGGGTTACGGGGGCTTTTTGATTTGCTGCTGATTCCGCAGCTAAACTGGCCAGCATGTCTTGAAGATTTGGTAAATCTAGATCGCCACCCTCGGCAAATGCCATGGCCACAGCGGCAGCCGTAGCAGCTTGTTCTTCTAAAGTTTGCTCATCAAAACCCGGAATTCCCGACAGTGAATCTTCATCAAAGGCCAAAATCTCGGCAAAATCCAGCGTAGTTTCTGGTTCTAGAGTAGCTACAATATTGCTCTGCTCCGCAGTCTGGTCATTACCAACCATCGCACCACTGGCTTTTACCATTGCTGCTACTACCTGAAATAGTTTCAGATTAGCCGGTTCGCCAGTAACAGCCTCGTGAGCAATTTTGCCCACGGCATCTAAGCCCTGGTAAAGGCTATCGCAGATTGCAGGGGTGACTTCTAGTTTGCCCTGATCGATCGCCATCAGCACTTCTTCCATTTGATGCACGACTGTTTCGGCATCGACTACTCCCAACATGCGGGAGTCGCCTTTGAGAGAGTGGGCATCGCGCAGCAACGCCTGTAAGGGCGATCGATCAGTAGGCTGTCGCTCTAATTGCAGCAGGCCATTTTCGATCGAAGCGAGGTGTTCGGCACTGGCAGCTTCATATAAACTGCGGAGTTCTTCATCATCAATGAACATATTAGCGACTCAACGGTTTTCAATATGACGGTGTTAAACAATCCCTTGTAGTTGATTGGTAGTGTTAACTAAATCATTCGTAGCTTTTTTCACTTGGGCAACCCCAGAAGCGGTTTCTTGAGAACCCAAGTTGATGGCGTTAATTGCCGCAACTGCTTGCTGTACCGTAATCGCCTGCCGCTTGGAGCTAGACGAAATTTCTTGAGTGTTGGTAAACACCTCGTTAATTGACCGTTCAATACCAGCAAACGCTTCGGCAGTATCGATCGCTAGGGTAATGCCTCGGGCAGCAGTTTTGGTTCCTTCATCTGTCACCATTACCGTACTGTTAATCGAAGCTTGTACTTCAGAGATTAGGGTGTTGATTTTTTCGGCAGACTTTTTACTTTGGTCGGCCAGTTTCCGTACTTCACCCGCTACTACGGCAAATCCTTTCCCTTGTTCACCGGCACGAGCTGCTTCTACCGCTGCGTTTAGCGATAGCATGTTGGTTTGGTTGGCAATATCGGCCACGAGGTCAGATACCGAGGCAATCTGAGTAGTTTGTTGACTGAGCTGCATGATTTTTTCGGCGATCGCTTCTACTCTGGCACTGAGGTCGGTAATACCTTCAATGGTACGAGATACCGCTTCTGAGCCAGTTTCGGAGAGCGTCAATGCTTTTTGAGCCTCAGTTGCGGAGTTTTCTGCTCTCATTGCGGCCTGCATCGATGCCGAACCCAATTCTTCAATTGTGGCGGTAGTAGTTCGTACCGAATCAGCTTGTTCCAAAAGCTGAGATTCTTGTTGGCTAACAGTTGCCGCAATTTGCTCTGAAGATTTAGATACACTATTAGTAGAATCAGTCAAAACTTTAGAGATGCTTTGAATAATTAATCCCATGAAGGCCAACGCCAACAGGTTAATAAAGGCCGTAGTTAAAGCTACTAAGCGCAAGTTGGCAACGTGAGCTTCGCTTTTGCCTTCTTCTGCGGTAGCCAGTTTGCTGGAATCTGCAAAAAAGATTTGGGCAGCATCAACCAAATCGCCCAGTAGTCGTGGGTTGGTTTGGTATTCAGCACCGATTGCCTGCATTTTAGCAAAATCAACCTGTAGTTTTTTGGCAAGATTACTAATAGCTACATCATCTTCTTTGACCATAATGGCCAATAGCTGATTCATAGTGCTGACAACTTCGTCAGTTTTGCGACCAGCAACTGCGAGAGTAGCAAATCGTTGTGATCCCCCCCGGAGCGCCCCCGCATTGTTCAGAAATTTCGCATCGTTGGTCATTTGTCCTACCCCAGACTGAATGACGGCGGTGCTGACAACAGTAAGGCCGATTAATCCGGCAACAGCAAATTTAAGGCGAGTGGTAATTTTCATGATCTTGTGATTTTTAGGTAGAAGGTTAGAATTAAGCTATTTTTAAAAGCTGAGGCAGGTTAAGGACACTCAGCATCGTGTCACGGTAAGGGGTGGTGCTCTCTATTAAGCCGATGCGACTCTGCTGATTAGCCACCGGCACCACTGCAAAAGCTGAGCGATCAATATACAAAATATCGTGGAGTTCGTCGATCGAGAGACCAGCAATCACATCACCAATTTGAGTGACTACTGCTTGGCTACTGGGGACAGTAGCGATCGGCAGATTCAGGGCAGGCCGCATATCTACCAAGGTCATGATTTCGCCCCGCAAATTCATGTTGCCGATAATTTGGCTAGGAGCACAGGGAATAGGCCGAATATTTTGGGTATTAATAAACTCCCGCACCAAGGCGAGGCTGATACCAAAGTATTCCCCGCCCAAACCAAAAACTGCTAGTGGCACAGCCTGACTGTTATCACTAGCTTCTACGGCAGGGCGTAAACTGGCTGCTCGTTGGCTCATGAGCTGACGCTCTACCGCTGTTGCTGTCGGAAAATACAGGTCGTAGAAACTACCAATTTTCTCGATCGGCACATCGGTCAACAGACCACCGGTTTCATCGGCCTGCCAGACCCAGTCGGCCACTTCGTCTGGTAAAGAAACTAAGGCATCGGGATTTAAAATCAATAGGTTTTCATCACCATATTGGGTAACACCACTCAAAAAAGCAGTGTTGGTATGACCTTGGCGGCCATAGGCTAAGTCTCGATCAATGGCTAGTTCATCTAAAACACAGACTTCACTCACTCGATCGACAATGGCACCAATTTGGAAACCACTACAATCCAGTACTATTACGGTGTCAGATGCAGTACAGACCAAGGGCGCTCTACTGATACGCCGTCGCAGGTGCATTACCGGCAGCATTTTACCCCGTAGGTTAATCATGCCCAGCAAATCTGCGGGAGTTTCGGGCACTATTTGTAGTTCGGGCAATGGAAAGATTTCTAATACATGATCGGTAGAAATCGCGTAATGGGCATCCTGTAAGTGACAGGTGAGATAAGATTGCTGACTCATAAGCCGGGGTAGATGTTTAAATAATTAATGAGATTAATGGGCAACGGCTTTGACAATGTATTTTTCTAGCACCGGCAGCAGCTTCTCTCGATCAACTGGCTTATTTAGATAATGAGTAGAGCCAGCAAACTGTCCTCTCATTTTGTCGATTAATCCATCTTTGGCAGTGACCATGACGATCGGGAGAGTTTTAAATTTACCAATGTTGCGAATAGTGCGACATAGTTCTAAGCCATCAATATCTGGCATAGTTACATCTAGTAATAGCAAAGCTATCGGCATAGCGTTCAGAATATGCAGGGCATCCATGGCATTGCTAGCAAACTGCACGTTATACAGATCACCTACAGCCTTGCGGATACTAACCTGGACGATTTTGCTGTCATCTACACTTAAGATAATTGGTCGCGTATCTGTTGCGGTGGCCTTGGAAGAATTAATTTCACCGGTTTCATTGCTATTACGCAAGTGAATCCATTTATCTTGCGACCACCTGAGATAGGCTTGGGCTAATTGCAGGGGGTCTTCACCGCAACCTCCGGCAATTTCAGAGAGTTTGAACTTGCCCGATGCCCATTTGTTTAAATGTGGTAGTATATTTTCCGAAATATTTGCTGCTTCTTCTAGGCGAATAATAGGGATGGTATTTAATGAAATTTGGGGTGCCAGCTTTCGCCACATTTGCTGACGACCAATAAAGACTTCTTCAATTTTGGCCAAGTCTAAACCGCGATGATTTTCGCCATAGGACAAATCAAATTCGCTATGGGTGCGTTCAACTAAGGTGCCACTATAGGGTGATACACATTCAATGATGGTGGCAATCTCCATTTGCATGGCGGCTTCTAAGTCTTCCCAGCGCACCAAGCCAAATCGGGCAATGAATTCTACTAGTTCTCTTAGAGAGTCTTCGTTTTTGGTACGAGTTGAGACAATTTTAAGAGTAGATTCTAAATGCTTGAGCTTCATGCGTTTCCGCATCCAATCAGCAAACTCCAGAGGGCTAGGAATTCTTTTACCGGCGTAGGTAACTTCGCCCTGCTTAAAGGCAAAGCTATATTGCAATGGCTGCTGCCGATCGGTGATGCCATCAAAGTCCGTAATGCCAGTAAAACCTTCTGCTTTAATTTGTTTAAGGGACGCTATTAAACCATTTGCTTTAACTTGTAATACCACATTAACCCCTTAGATGATGCTCGTCGCTCTGAATACCAGATCGAATGCAGTGGAAGAAACTACTAACTTATCTTTCCCCCAAAAATAGATCGAACTATCAAAATGACTGAATCTAAAATATCCAAGAGATGTTTGCAGATATTTGATTAGCTAATTAGACTAATAAACTATAAATTTATTTCTCCGTAGAAATAGGCCGATCGATTAAACCATTAGCTCTATTCCCGAGATTGGCCCATAAGATCAGCTTAGGTTTTAGACTGTAGGATGCAGACTTCTTAATTTTCTAGACCTAAAATGCCGCCTTCACCTACATATTCACCCGATTGGCAATGGCGCTGGTGGCTGCCCGTCCCCTTATATCCCTACAGTCAGCGTCGTACTCTACGCCGCGAAGTGATTCCCGAATGGGTGTGGGTGTTTGAGCAAATTCAGGGCGTGCTGTATGTGGTCACACCCATTCGGATGACCGTGTTGCGTTTAGAAACTGGTGGGCTAATGGTCTATGCCCCGATCGCCCCTACTCCAGAATGTTTGAGATTACTTCAAGAGTTGGTTGATAAATATGGCTCGGTGCAACACATTATTCTTTCTACAACCTCGGGGATTGAGCATAAAGTTTTTGTTGGTTCGTTTGCCCAAGCTTGTGCCAGTGCCACTGTTTATGTGGCTCCAGGACAGTGGAGTTTTCCATTAAACTTACCGGTGAGCTGGCTGGGTTTACCCGCTCGCCGCACCCAATTGTTGACTGAAAAACAGCCTTGGGGTGAACGCTTTGACCTAGCTATTTTGGATTCGATCGAGCTGGGCTTAGGCAAGTTTGGGGAAGTAGCAGTGTTCGATCGGCGTTTTCAGATACTGTTAGTCACCGATACAGTGATTTCAATTCCTACTACACCACCAGAGGTAGTGCAGTTAGACCCATATCCACTGCTGTTTCACGCTCGCGAATCAGCCAGTGACCCAGTAGTAGATACCCCTGATCAACGCCTAACTGGTTGGCAGCGGATTGTATTGTTCACTTTTTACTTCCGTCCCAGCATGGTAAAAATTGATAAAACGTTGGTGATGCTGCGAGCCGCCCAAAAGGCTCCAGACAAGTCTGCTCGGGCTTTTTGGGGGCTGTATCCTTTTGATTGGCAACCCAGTTGGCAAAAATCTTTTGATCAAACCTATGATCAAGGTCGCTTAATGGTGGCACCGATTTTGCAACAGCTTATTTTGAGTCGTCAAACTCCCAAAACCCGAACTTGGGTAGAACAGGTAGCCCAGTGGGATTTTCAACAGGTAATTTCTTGCCACTTCCAAGCGCCCGTGGTTGCAAATAGTGCTGATTGGCGAAGAGCTTTTGAGTTTTTGGATGGTAAATCACATTTACCAGGAGAAGATTTGGCTTTGCTGCGAGATATTGATGGTTTATTGAGTCGTAGTGGGGTATTGCCAGCGGTAACGGTGATCGATCGGTGAGATTAAAAGCTGGGTGGGATAGCAAAAAATTGCACTCGCTTTCAATTGAGATCTAAGTACGAATCCCCAAGCTCTTTTTAGAGGAGCTTGAGGATTCATAACAGCCGAATTTTACTTACTGGTTGCGGTGACTGGGGAAATGATAGAAGGCATAGGTATCAAACAGTGCGCCCACGATCGCGCAGACAACAGAGATGGTGAGCATTCCTTGTACCATCGAACCGTTGCCAAAAATTATTAAGAAAACGGCAATGCCTTGATTGATGCTAGCTCCTAGCCCGCCAATCCAGGGCAGGTAAGTCCAAAGCTGTAGACCGGAGCAGGCGATCGCCAACAGCAATAATGGCGCAACGAAGCTGGTGGCGACAGCTAGCAGCAGAGAGTGAGCGAAGCTAGACACACTTTTCATGAGTTTAAAACCAGAGGGTGGCTAAAAGGCTTTGAAGCGAAGGCTGTTGAGCTGGGAAATATGATCAGATAATAGATCCCAACAGCATTAAGCATAAGAGGCGATCGAGGGGAATGGCTGTTTTTGTGAGAAATCTTAAAACTTTGTTAAATTATTATGAAAGTTTATAAAAGTACCCACTCTGCTGATCTCGTGTATTTCCTGGTTTTTTGGCCTCTCTTTTAGCTTCTGAGCCTTTGCTGCGCTAAGCTAGAGCCAGATCGGTTAACAATTCAATATGAATTTTCTTGTCACGCCTGACTATACATCTATCGCATCAGCATTTATGGAAACGTCAACATTATCGAAGATAGAATTGCGGCAAGTTTTTCAGCAGATTAACGCTCAAAGCTGCCCTAGCCGCTATAACTTTCACATGCACACCCATTATTCTGATGGGCAGATGACTCCCGAAAATTTACTGACCCAAGCCATCTCGATCGGCTTGGAAGATATGGCCATTACCGATCATCACAGTGTAGAAGGCTATTTACACGGCAAGCAATGGCTAGATCAGCAAGATACCAACTTGCGACTGTGGGTGGGCACTGAAATTACTTCATATATAGATGATGTGGATATTCACATTTTGGGGTTTGATTTTGACCACGAAGCCATTTCATTAGCTCCCTATTTACGTGGAAAAGAAGCCGATCGAGATTTCACCCCAGCGCCAAAGGTGATTGATGCGATTCATCAGGCCGGTGGTTTAGCGGTACTCGCTCACCCCTCTCGTTATAAGCTGCCAGCCCCAGAAGTAGTTGCGGCGGTGGCAGATTGGGGGATTGATGGCATGGAAGTTTATTATGCCTATCGCAACACTAACCCCTGGTTGCCAACTCCTGGCGAAACTGAGGCTAACAAAGAAATGGCCGATCGGTATGGGTTACTAGCCACCTGTGGTACTGATACTCATGGCACTAATTTATTGGTACGCATCTGATGGAAGTAAAGTCCCCTAAATATCGTGACTTATATATAGAGGTGGCAGGAGTTAAAACTCGCTATTGGCAAATAGGTGATCAGGGTAGTCCGTTGATTTTGCTACATGGGGGCAATGGCTCGATCGAGTTTTGGTTGTACAACGTTGCACCTTTGGCTCAGCAGCACCGGGTATATGCTTTTGATATGTATGGTTGTGGTCGGTCTAGCCAGTTGGCCAATGCCGATTACAGCTTGGCGGCTCAGGCTGAGTTTATTCGGGCTTTTGCTGAGAGTCAGGGTCTAGAAAAAATTAATTTGTTGGGTAACTCCATGGGCGGTGGTGCGGCAATGACCTTTGCGCTGATGTTTGCAGCTATGCTTGATCGACTAATTCTTTCTGCACCTCTAGGTTGGGGACAACAGATCAATCTGGGTTTGCGGCTGCTGACGATTCCGGGGGTAATTAATTTACTGCGACCGAGCCGCGCCATGATCCCCTCGATGTTGAAATGGAACTTTGCCAACCCAGGCAACTTGCCGCCAGATTGGATCGAGAGACGTTATGAGGTGTTTGCTTTGCCCGATCGGCAAAAATCGATCGCCGGCTTGGCCCGAGCCAATATTAATCTTTGGGGAGTGAAACCCCAGGTATATCAAGAAATTATCGCTAAGCTGCCCCAGATCCAGCAGCAGACTTTGGTGATTTGGGGCGAAGCCGATCGGGTATTGCCAGTATCTCAAGCCAAAATGGCTGCCAAAATTCCTCAGCATCAATTAGAAATTTGGCCAAACTGTGGGCATCATCCGTTTTTGGAATTCCCCGATCGATTTAACAACACAGTTTTAGAGTTTTTGAAACAGCGGATTTGTTGACCATGGCCGTATCTACTGCTTCTGTTCGATTACGTGGGTGGAGCTTACCCATTCGCCTTTGTCATTATAATTGCGCAGCAGGCGCTGCCGATCGGTATCTGTCACTAGCCATCCGGCTTCTACAAATACGGGGGTACGAGAATTGACCTGTAATGGGACGTTACTTGAGCCGCCATCTGGGAGCAGTAAAATTTCTCGATTGGTGTCAGTAAAGATTAGTTTATTATCTGCAATCAATGCTGTAGAAGAGATACTGCGATCGCCAAAAGTGAGGGTTTGCTGTAATTTATCAGATCCTATTTTTTGGATCTCTAGGCAAGTTTCCATCACCTCGGGGGTGCGTAAATCGGCATATGCGGTGGTGGCTTGGCCAACCCAGCGACCAATTAATCGATCAACTGTCAAAGGCGGCTGCTCTACTTGCTCGGTGTCAGCCAAAAATTCTCGAATTAGCACCACTTTACTAAAATTGCGTTCCATATCAAACAACTGCACAAACCGCAGGCGGCGATGTTTGGCCACAAAGCCATATTCGGCGGCAAAATCTGAGACGGGCGAAATTTGGATAGTGCCCTTAGAAAAAGCGCCCGTATCAAAGAAAACATTCTGTCGCCCGATCGTCCGATATTCTTCGGTGAAATCAGCAGTAGGTGCTGAGCTATAGCCCTCCGCACTGTAGCGACGCACTCGAAATTTCACTAATTGATTTTCTGCAGAAGCTACTAAATTTAAAATGGATACGGTGTTGCTCAGTATTTCTCCGGCAGCAGAAAATGTGGTGAAAGAACCATGCCATTCACCCAAGTTTTGTAAAAAATTTTCCCAGTTACTATTCATTATCTTTATTATTTTGGATCGTGTAGAACAAATAACGATTGATCCCCATGTTGAAATCAACGAATCTAGCGATTCATCAATTTTACCGGGTATATCCATCGGAAAAACTGATTTTAAAAAGTCGTGTCTAATACAGTTCAGGTATCATCGCTGGTGCATAATCGACTGGTATCCTACCGGCTACCTGATGAATACTATTCTTGACGGTCGTTTTCAAATAATCAAAAAACTTGGTCAAGGAGGCTTTGCCGCAACCTACTTGGCCAGAAACCTCTCTTCTCCAGAAAAATCACCCTGTGTAATTAAACATCTTAAGCCTCGAGTACAGCATCCTCGGGTTTTACAGTTGTTTCAAGCCGAGGCCAGAGTTTTGGATTTGCTCAGCCATGGTCGTATCCCCAACAGCACGGAGTGTTTTGAGCGTAATGGGGAAATGTTTATGGTGCAAGATTTTGTTGCTGGTGCTGACCTGGGCAAACAGTATTTGCGTGGTCGTAATTGGTCGGGGATAGAGATCAGAGACTTTTTGCTGGATATGTTGGAAGTTTTGACCCACGTTCATCAGCACCACATTATCCATCGAGATATTAAGCCCGAAAATATTATTCAGCGCAGTGAAGATAATCGATATGTGTTGATTGATTTTGGGGCTGTCAAAGAGTTAAATGCCGATGAATCCAGCGCTGATGCTTTAGTTGTGGGCACTGCTGGCTATCGATCGCCAGAACATCTGCGAGGCGAACCGGGTTTTGCTAGCGATATCTATGGATTGGGAATTACCACTATTCAGTTGCTAACTCGTACCCATCCCAGCCGCCTGACCCGAGTAGACGATAAATTATCTTGGAGAGAAAACGCTGTGGTAGCTCCAGAACTAGCCAGCATCATAGATCGGATGATTTGTCCCCAGGTAGCCGATCGGTATCAGTCCACCCAAGAAGTTATTGCCGATTTGCAACAGTTACCCGATTCAGCCATGACCGCAGAGGCTGATCTCCCACCAGCTAAAACCAATCCCAGAGCGCCCTGGAAGCCATTGTTATTTGGCACCTTATTTACCTTCAGTCTCTTGGCTGCTGCTGGAGTTTACTGCAACTTCCAATTCACCGATTCGACCCCCCAAGGGATCGGACAACAGCTCTAAAATTTGTTTGGCAAAGAATCTTAAGAGAATGTGATGAAAGCAGCAGAATATTTGTAAATCGTGAGAACATTTACTTAGATAAAAAATATATTGAGTAGCATATAGCCAGCAAGAATGCCACATCAGCATCGTGTGAGTGACTGACGCGGCAAATTGCTAGGAAAACACCGAATAAATTTAGACCTTAGTAAGCCAGAGTTTCTAGCGTTTCAGATAAGTAAGTTTGAATTAAACGATCGAGGTCACATCCTTCGGGCTCTTGACTAACGCTGCACCAATGTTGAAATCCTGGGGTGTCGGCGATTACTTTTCTGAGGTCGCCCCATGTTGTAGAGGCACTAGAAGCGAGGGGAGATAAAGTTTTGCTCATCGTGTTTTTCGGGTAGAGGAGTTTATTGTTACCGAGATGGTAGGCTAGGGCAACCTAGGCCATGCACACTTAGCTTTAAGTATACACTCTGAGACTATACCGTGCCCAGCTTGTTGCGCCTGAGGCTGTAAGTCTATTCTTCCGCTCTAACTCCGGTGAAGTATTCTGGTGCATTGCCTTCAATCCATTTGATATTGCAGCCAATGCTGGGACGCTGATTGATGTCTACCGGTTCGCCAGAAAGAGCTGCGACGATCGCGGCTCGTAAATCTTTGCCCGTTACTGGTTTGCCATTGCTGGGGCGGCTATCATCGAGTTGACCACGGTAGCATAGACGACGATCGGCATCGAATAAAAAGAAGTCGGGAGTACAAGCCGCAGTGTAATTAATGGCTGTCTGCTGGGTTTGGTCATAGCAAATCGGGTAATTTATCCCAACCGTCTTGGCCATTTCCTTCAAGCTTTCTGGCCCATCGTCTGGATACTTGACAGCATCGTTGGGGCTAATGCCTACAATCCCCAAGCCGTAATCACTGTAATCTTTGCCCAGTAAAGCTAGCTCGGTTTGAATGTGCTTCACAAAAGGGCAGTGAACGGAAATAAACATGACCAACAGCGCTTTTTTATCGGCAAAGCTATCGATCGAAATTGTTGCACCGCTGACCACATCGGGTAATTCAAAGGCTGGGGCGGCAGTGCCGAGGGGAAGCATAGTAGAAGCGGTGCGTACCATGATGTCGGAAATTTTTGAGATGTGTCTCTATAAGTTACATGGGTTTGAGCTTTTTGTTAACAGCAAAATCTATCAAAATTCTTTGGAATTCGATCCGCCGGGTTTCATTTTGCGGAAGCTCCCCGAAGATCCCAATCGGTTTATAATTCGTAACAGAGAAAATTCTTCTTTTAGCTACCTCCAAAACCCATTCCCAAGACACCCCAAAATGAAGTGTGTAATCAATCGGCGAGCGCAGTTCTCGTCTAGCCATCGCTACTACTTACCAGAGCTGAGCTTGGCAGAAAACGAAGCTCGGTTTGGTTTGGGAGCTTTGCCCAGCGGCCATGGCCACAACTACGAACTGTTTGTGCGCATGTATGGTGATATTGATCACAAAGGGATGGTCTTGAACCTATCTGATGTTAAGCATGTGATCAAAAAAGAAGTCACCGCTCAGCTTGATGGTCGTCTGATTAACGAGACTTGGCCAGAGTTTATCGAGACTTTGCCTACCACCGAAAATATCGCCCGTCAGATTTGGCTAAGGTTAGCTGATCATCTGCCGATCGTCAGCATTACTCTATACGAACATCCCGAACTTTTTGCAGAATACCTAGGTAATGACATGGAAGCTTTTTTGACCGTTGGCACCCACTTTAGCGCAGCGCACCGCCTAGCTCTTGATAGCCTCAGCCTAGAAGAAAACACTGAAATTTATGGCAAATGTGCCCGGGTTAATGGTCATGGCCACAATTACCACCTAGATGTGACTGTCAAAGGTGAAATGGATCCTCGTACCGGCATGTTGGTAGAGCTAGTGGCTCTGAACAAATTAATTGATGAGATTGCGGTAGAGCCTTTAGACCACACTTTTTTGAACAAAGATATTCCTTACTTCAAAGACATCGTCCCTACCGCTGAAAATATCGCTTTTTATATTGCCAACTTGTTAGATAAACCTATCAGTAAGCTTGGTGCCTCTCTGCACAAAATCAACCTGATTGAAAGCCCCAACAACTCTTGTGAGATTCTGTGGAGCAAAGATGCGCCAAAAGTTTCTGAGCAAATAGCTGAAGCCAAGATTCCAGCCATAGCTGCCAGGTAATCTAGAGCTTTTTTGGCCTAGTTTTGTAACGAGAACCGATACATTTTGTCAATCTTGCCAGGGATTGGAAATGAGCATGATAAGATGTAGAGAAATTTGCTCATTCTGAGCGTCGATCGAGGCATAAAGTCTTGCTAGGCCGACGTTCGGGGCATTGAGGAAGAATGAATCGTACAGATTTCATAAAGAATACTCCCTATAAAACTTAGGATAAAAATAATGAGTGACACCCCAGCAGAAACCAAGGTTGTAGAAACCACCATGGCAGACATGCCCAATCCTTTGGGGATAAATTCTGGCACTAGTGCCCCCTTAGCGAAAATTTCCACCAATGATATGGGTCTGAATGACATGACCAAGCAGGCCACCGAATTTTTGGCCTCACTGCCCAATGACGTTAAAAAATTCTACGCTGATAACAAAAGTGCCGTTACCACTGTAGGCATTGTGTTTGGCACCATTGTCGGTCTGAAGTTGACCCTTGCCGTACTGTCGGCTATCAACGAGATTCCGCTGCTGGCACCAACTTTTGAAATGGTTGGCCTAGGATATACTGCTTGGTTCGTATGGCGCTACTTGTTTAGAGCTGAGACTCGCAACGAACTTACCAGCGAACTCAACAACTTCAAATCTGGCATTTTTGGCAAAAAAGACGCTTAATCTCTAATCTTTGAATAACACCTGATCGCATACAATCGATCGGGTGTTTTTATATAGCTCATGGAACTTATTAAAACAGCCACTCGTCCCGACCAGTATTCCTTATTACCCAATCCTACATGTCTTTTCGTACTCTACCAATTTTGACTGCCTTAGTTTTGACTACTGCCCCCGCGCTAGTTGCTAACGCTGCTAGCCCCCGATCAGAAATTCAAGGTACCTATAGCAAAATCGCTAGTGCTTTTGCGAGAAAAGATCTGAACACTGCCACCAGTTACTTTACTTCTGACTATGCTTACACCGATACCCAAGGTGTAAATCGCAGCGCCTCTGACCTGCGAGACTACTATGCTCCTTTGTTGAATCCAGTCAATGTTACTAGCAGCAAAATATCTATTCAGCAGTTTAATGCTCAGAATAACCAGATACAAACAGTGGTGAAGCAAACATCCAACATGAGCTTAGGCCCCAACAAAATTGTTTATGAAACAACTTCTCGCGATACTTGGGTAAAGACCTCGGCGGGCTGGCGAATTCAGCAAAGCCAAGTACTAACTGTCAACCAAACGGTCAACGGTAAGCGTTCTACCTAAGCAAAAAAGTAGACCCAAACCGGAATCATGATCAAGAAGATCACCGTGCTGTTAATAATGCTGCTGGCTGCCAAATCTCGATCGAGGTTATATTCTTCTGACAAGATGAGTGCCGCAAAAGCCGAAGGCACGCCAGCCATAATTACCAGCGCCAGTCTCGCCTGACTGGGCATCTCTACTAGTAATGTGACTAATCCCACCACTCCGGGCATTACCACAGTTTTTAAAACCGCCGGGATAGCTGCTAGCCGCAAGCTCTGCCAGCCACCAATTTGACTAAGACGAATCCCCATCAACACAAAAGCCCCAGCAATTACCACCATCACTGAGCCATGCAGACTAGTTTCTACCAGCGGTGGAAAAGGAATAAAACGAGTGGTAAAACCAAAAAAGAAACCCCAGAGAGAAGGTACCGTTGCTAAATCTTTGAGCAGCTCCCACCATGGTCTGCTGGTGCCCATTTGGCGACCATAGTAACTGGAGACTAGTACCCCAATTCCATAGGTGCCAATCACGTTTTGAGTGACGCTGTAAAACACCGCCCAAGGCACACTCGCGGCATCTACTAAAAAAGGCACCACCGAGAGACCAATAAAACCAGTATTGCCCAGCATCGAACAGAGCAGCCAACTGCCTTGCAAACTGGGGTTTTCTAGCCGTGGTTGCTCCATTAATCGCCGACTGAGGGCTAAACTAATTGCCCCCAAGGCCAAACCCAACAAAATTGCCCCCGCTGTCAGAAATGGGGCGATTTTGGTACTTGTTAATTCACCGCTCTGGCGAGCTAAGGCAAAAATTTCACAGGGCACCCCGACCCAATACAAACCTCTGCCTAGCAGCTTAGGAAAACTTTCTGGGAGAAATTTTACGATCAAGAAGCCGAGTCCTGTCCAGAAAAACAGTGGGGTATAGGCTTGAAGCAGACTGTCTGGCATGTTTATTGAATTACGGTCATGTCTTTGATCAACCAGCGACCATCATTATTGACCAAAGCATATCGCACCCGTACACTTTTGGCGTAAGAGTGGTCGCTATCGAGCTGTTTGTCGGCAATATAAAAATTAGACATTTCATTGACAGTGGCTTCGATGATGCCGCCCCCAGGACTATTACTAACTGCATTGATTTTTACGGTGTGCTGATGCTCCCAGTGAGCGCCATCAGCCTTAGCTTCTGTCGATCGGCGTTTGGTTCGAGCTAAGGCCGGATCAGCCAAAATTTGATCTAGAGCAGCAATATCATATTGGGCAGATAACGCCTTATTCTTGGCCTGTAGCCAAGATTCTACTAACATTTGAGCATTGGCAACAGTGAGCGTAGAGTCAGTAACTGTTGCTACTTCTGTCTTGGGTAATGTTGCTGCTTTTTTGAGGGGGGTTGCATTGGTCGGTGCCGAAGGCGCGACTTTCTTTTGATTAGCAACTTCTACCGATGTTTTAGTTTTGAGGGTGCTGTGAGCAATCAATACCAGGGCGATCGCCGATAATAAGCCACCAAAGCCAATCAGAGCTTGACGCAACAAAATTGGTCGCCAGCGCTTGCGCCGCGCAATTGCCGATTTTGGTCGATGAGTGAGAGCTGTACTTTCGATCGCTGCCAAATTCCCTGCGCCCAAAGGTGGTTCCACCAAAGGCAATCCAGAGGATTCAGGACCGGGATCTTCCATAAATGAGGCATCTGGCACTGAGGCTCGTTTCTTTTGGGGACGCTCGAAGGGCACCACATTATCGCCAGCCCCAGGCGGAATGGTGGGACGAGTCACCAAAGTTCTTTCGACCATTGGCAAATCAACCTGGGATCGATCGATCGGTTTGGCCGTTCCAAAGGTTGGTGCCGAAGGAGTGCCAAAAGCTGGTAATGCGACCGAAGCTGGTACATTGGCAAAAGGAGCTAGTTCTCCAGAAGTCTCATTAAACAGCGTCAGATCGCCAGAGGCTGGAGGTAAATCGTCTAGATAAGCCTGTACCTGGCGATTATCGAAATATCCTTGCAGAGAAGCCTTGTGATGAGCTAAGTCAGCAAAGTGAGGAAAAACTTGAGACTGGAACCACAGCTCACTGTAACGGCAGAGTCCTAACAATAGGTCTTCGTTAGTGCTGGAGTTCTTGCGAATATACTCTAATGATTCGCGGTCTTGACTGCGTTCTAGGGCATTTTGGGCTTCTTTTGTTTGGCCTAGCAGCAAATAGCAGAGAGCTTGTTCAATAAAAACATCTTGACGACGACCTAGATTTTTCAGCAAGAGCTGCTTGGCTCGATGCACCAACTCGGGCATTTGGTAATAGAAGCCCCTGGCCACCATGGCATAGACCAAAAGGTAGGTAAACACGGGGTTGCCAGATTGCAAGGCGGGTTCTTCAAACAAGCCCTGCTGCTCGTGGGTAGTCAAATAACGGCGAATTTGATCGACGTAGGCAATAAAGCCATCTTGGGTCATGCCATAAGTTTTATAGCCCTGGGGACTGCTGCAAGCACTGACTACTTCTTGTAATAGGGAAAGCGCCTGCTGATGGTTTTCTACTGAGGTATCGGGGCTACAGAGCAGCGATAAAATGTACTGCGGGCGGAATTTGGATAGCTCCTTGTTGATTTCGGCTTGGACGGTGGGGTAAATTCCTTGCTGACGCAGCAGCTTAATGCTGGTTTCTAGTGCCTGACAGCCTTCAGCGGGTTTGTTTTGCCGCCATTCTTCGCGGCCTAGTTCTAAGAGAGTAAGCGCGACGGTTAGGTGCAAAGAATTTCGAGTTTCTTCTAGATCAGCGTTGCCGATCGACTGCTGCAAAATTTGATCGCTGCCTAACAATGGCCACGCGATCGTCAGCAACCCCTCATATTCGCCAATTTCCGACATGATTAGCAAACCACCCAAGAGGCGATCTGCCGGGATTTCTAGGCTGCTAGGGGGCTGTTCTCCAGCAGGGAAATGTGGATTGGCTTCCGTCTGGGCAGCATCATACTGTGATCGTTCTGAGGGATGAGCTAAAACTTCGTAGGCATCACCCAAGAGCTTCCGGCGAGACTCGATCGCCGTGGAGGTATATTCATGGCGGGGCTGTTGCAGATTTCGGTCAGCATAAGCCTGCTGAATTTGACCCATTGTTGCAGCAGTGGGAACACCAAGAATCTGATAGTAATCGAGTGGAATGCGCATGGATCGCCTGATAGATGCAGTATTTGACATCAATTGATCTGCCGCCATAAAAAGTTTGGAAAAGACGAAATTTCGATCCCCCCTATTATTAGTTATGGGGTAATTTTTGGCAACGATTGTTAGGATAATCTTCACTGATCCACTGTCGATACAATGGCCGATTGTTGATTGATCGCTGCCCTAAATATCTAAATTTGCAGAAAAACTGCGGTATCAGGTAGAACTTAATACCGATTAAGTCTTAAAATGTCTGCTGAAGACATCCACACAAGAGCACGGAACCAATGCCTCAAGAGCGAATTGCACCAACCTTTCAGCCCCGAGCCAATGAAATCACTCAAGCTGAAGGAATAATTCTGTACCGAGACATGGTGCTCGGGCGCACCTTTGAAGACAAATGCGCCGAGATGTACTATCGGGGGAAGATGTTCGGTTTTGTCCACCTCTACAACGGACAAGAAGCGGTTTCTTCGGGGGTAATTAAAGCCATGCGCGGTGGTCAGGACTACGTATCTAGCACCTACCGCGATCACGTTCACGCTCTGAGTGCTGGGGTGCCTGCCCGTCAGGTAATGGCCGAGCTGTTTGGCAAAGAAACGGGCTGTAGTAAGGGTCGCGGTGGCTCCATGCACATGTTTTCGGCAGAACACCGAGTTTTGGGGGGCTATGCCTTTATTGCCGAAGGTATTCCGGTGGCTACTGGAGCAGCTTTTGCCAGCAAGTATCGACGGGAAGCTTTGAATGATCCCAGCCACGACTTAGTATCGGCCAGCTTTTTTGGTGATGGTGCTGCCAACAATGGCCAGTTCTTTGAATGTTTGAATATGGCAGCTCTTTGGAAGCTCCCAGCGATTTTTGTGGTGGAGAATAATAAGTGGGCGATCGGGATGGCGCACGAACGAGCTACTTCGATCCCAGAAATTTATACCAAGGGTGCAGCCTTTGGGATGCCAGGAGTAGAAGTAGACGGCATGGACGTGTTAGCGGTGCATCGGGTGGCTAAAGAAGCCGTAGCCCGTGCCCGAGCAGGTGAAGGCCCAACTTTAATTGAGGCTCTAACTTACCGGTTTAGGGGTCACTCCTTAGCCGACCCCGATGAGCTGCGGTCTCAAGAAGAAAAAGATTTCTGGTTTGCCCGCGACCCAATTAAAAAGTTTGCTGGCTATTTGATCGAAAACAAATTGGCTACTGCGGAAGAGTTGAAATTGATCGATCAAGAAATCCAGGCGATCGTAGATGATTCGGTAGAATTCGCCGAAGCCAGCCCCGACCCCGATCCTAGCGAACTACGCCGCTATATTTTCGCAGAAGATTAGGATTTATGCGGAAGGTCAGAGAACCACTGTTTTTTCTTTAATTCCTAGCTCTAAGAAATAGAGCTAGGATGTAATTTACACTTATAAAAAATTTTTAGCCATGAACTTAGTCGAGCTACAGAGCTACTTAGACAATATTTCCTTTGGCATACTGCTGCTTACCATGTTGGTTTACTGGGTGGGAGTAGCTTTTCCCCAATTGCCCCTCAAAACCCTGGGGACAGTGGGCATGTTGATTGCCAACCTCTGTATCGCTGCTCTGTTGGCCGCCCGCTGGATAGCCGCCGGATATTTTCCCCTCAGCAATCTTTATGAATCTTTATTTTTCTTGGCCTGGGGGATCACTGCGATCCATCTAGTCGCCGAGAAAATGAGCCAGAGTCGTTTAGTGGGAGCTGCTACTGCACCAGTCGCCATGGGCATTTGTGCCTTTGCGGCTTTGACATTACCGGACGAAATGCAAAACTCGGCTCCTTTGGTTCCTGCCCTGAAATCCAACTGGTTGATGATGCACGTAAGCGTGATGATGATCTCTTACTCCACCCTAATGGTTGGTGCAGTCATGGCCATCACTTTTTTGATTGTCACTGCTGGGCAACAAGTAGAGCTGCAAGGTAGTTCCTTGGGCATCGGCGGCTATCGGCTGAACTCTAATCTAGATTTGGAAGATAATGGTTCTTCTACTGCGACTATGCCCATTGGTAATGTGGCAACTATGACTAGAGCCACTGTAACCCTTTCGCCTCAGCGACTTAGCCTTGCTCAAACTCTAGATAACGTCAGCTATCGGATCATTGGCTTGGGCTTTCCGTTACTAACGATCGGGATTATTGCTGGTGGTGTTTGGGCCAACGAAGCTTGGGGTTCTTATTGGAGCTGGGATCCCAAAGAAACTTGGGCGTTGATTACCTGGCTGTTTTTCGCGGCATATCTGCATTCTCGCATCACCAAAGGTTGGCAGGGTCGCAAACCAGCGATCTTGGCGGCTACTGGGTTTGTGGTAATTTGGATCTGCTATTTAGGCGTAAATATTTTGGGCAAAGGATTACATAGCTATGGCTGGTTCTTTAACTAGCTGCTAAGATAGTGGCGCGTTCGACACCAGTAGTGTAATCGACCTGTAAGATAAGTAACACCAAATAATTGGGAGATATTCGTGAGCAAACAGTTTCATCCCCTAGCCGATGGGGAAGTAGTTTCGGTTAAAGACACCTGCCGGGTGAGTGAGTTAGCCGCCCAAATCCGCAGTAAAGTGGCCGATAGCTTGGCCGAGTGGTCTGACGAGCATGGCGTAGATGGGGAAGTGCTGCGCTTTGGTGCTCAAGGCTGGGAAAAAGGCAAAGTCCGTCTGCATCTGGCGATCGAGTTCTGTCCAGATGATGCGAGCAGTGCCGTTGCGCCCCCCCAAGCTGTTCATCAACCAAATGCTGCCGCTTCAGGAGCTACCAACATGCTAGCCGCACCTGCCGGTGCCGTGGCCACCGCAGCGATCAATTTACCAGCAGTTGCTATCCAACCTCATGGCGACTCTACTGCTGTAGATGACAACTTTGAGCTGGGCACCATGTCTGATATCAGCGGTGAGGTTAACCTAAATCTCAGTGATGCCCCTGGTGGCTATGTAGATTTCGATCTTTCTGCTGCCATGCCCGATTTAAACCTCGAAGAACTGGTGGCCAACGTGCAGGCCAATCGGCCTTCTTTGGTAGAAGAAGTTTGGAGCGAAATCGAGCAGCCCAATTGGCCAGGAGTCACTCGCACTTAGGTTGGGGGTTCGTATTGGGAGCGAAACCATCGCTATCTGCTCAACTGCAAGCTCATCTAGAGCGTCAACAGCTATTGCCTCAGGGTTCCAAAGTGCTAGTGGCCGTTTCTGGTGGCCAAGACTCTCTTTGCCTGGGGCAACTTTTGCTAGATTTGCAAACCCGCTGGCAGTGGCAGCTAGCAATAGGTCACTGCGATCATGGCTGGTCAGCAGATCAGGGTATTGCCGATCGAGTGCGCACTATGGCTCAAACCTGGCAGTTGCCCTTTTATTGTTGGAATGCCCAAAACTTACCCGAAACCGAAGCAGCAGCCCGCCACTGGCGCTACCAAGCTCTAATTGCCATGGCACAGACCAGAGGCTACCAGTATGTGGTGACGGGGCATACCCAAAGTGACTTGGCTGAAACCTTGTTGTACAATCTGATTCGGGGAGCAGGCAGTGAGGGTTTAAGCAGCTTGCGTTCTTTTCGTCCTCTTGCTCCTGGTATTCAGTTAGTTCGCCCGATGCTCCATATTGATCGCCAGTCCACCGGCCTATTTTGCCAACAGCAGCAGTTGCCCGTGTGGCTAGATACCTATAATGACCAGCCGCGCTACGCCCGCAATCGGGTGCGCCAAAATATTGCCGAACTTACAGCGCAGTTTCATCCCCGAATTACTTTACACTTTGCCCAAACTGCCCAAATTTTGGCTGCTGAATCAGATTACTTACAAGAATTGGCCGCAGCCCAATATCGATCGGCCTTAATTGCCCCCGGTCAGCTCGATCGTCAGGCTATCAATGTTTTGCCCTTGGCACTGCAACGCCGGGTAATTAAGCTATTTTTGCAAAACTATGACCCAAGCTTTGGGTTGATCGAAGAAATTGTCGGACTACTTAAATCTCCTCACCATAGTCGCAGTAGCTCTTTGCGGGGCGGTAGCACTGTAGCCGTAGTCCATGACCAGCTCCACATCCAAACGCAGAAAAGGGTGTAGCAACAGGCTACACCCTTCAAGCAAATAGGTAATCTTCAGATATTAATTAGAAACAGCAGATCGCCGACTGTAGCTAAAGTCATTTAGCATCGCTTCTAAGCGTTCGATCGCCCCACTGCCACCCATTTGAGCAGTTACACCACCCAAATTGCCCTTAAGGGTGTCAATCTGGTTTTGGAGCGGCTGAATCAACTCTTCGTAAAGAGCAATTTTGGTGCGCACTTCGGTAGTGTTTTCTCGGAGCGACTGCAAGCTTTGCTCCATTTTTTGCAACTCTTCCGATCGAACCAGATATTCATTTACCTGTTTCTCGACGTTAGCTTTGGTGCTGTTGATAGTAGCTTCTAACTGCTGAATTTCAGACTTGGTATGCTCTAGCTCTTCTTGCTGTTGACGACGCTGCTCGGCCAAGATGCTCAAAATGGCGTGCCACTCCATGTCACCGCTGCTGTTACCCTGACGGTGGTTGAGCACCCCAATGTAAACTTCTAAGGCGGACTGGCGATCGGCCAAGGTTTCCCGCTGACCTTGAAGGGTTTGCTCCAACATTTGATAAGCATCTTGTTCATCAGCTAACTCATTTTCGAGATTGAGTTTGTCGAAAGCAGTTGCTTCGGCCATCTCCTGCTCCATTTTGGCAATATCGGCCTGCCGTTCTTGGAGTTCTTCTTCTTGCAGATGAACCATGTTAGTGGATTGGTCTACTTCTTTTTGCAGAGTAGCCACCATTTCTTGCAGCTCTTCTAGCGGCAGGTTTTCTACTTGCTGAATATCTACTCGATCGCTGACGGTCACATCCACACCACCTCGGGACATCATCAAAATCTTTTGATAACTTTCCTCTTCGGTTTGCACCCGATTAGTAAGCTGCTGGGAATATTCTTGGCGAATGCTCAAGGCATTTTGCTGCACTTCCCACTCGGTTTGCGCCTGCTCTAAAGAGGCTTGCAGTTGTTGCAGCTCTTGCTTGCGATCGGTAATGAGCTGCTGTTGCCGAGCCATTTCGGCTTCATCAGTTTGAGATTGCTTTTGTTGCTGTTGCAGTTTGTCCAAGTGCTGTTGCAGCAAATCTTGCTGTAACTCTACCGCTTGCAGGGTTTCTTGCACATTGCCGGGGGTAGACTGCTGCAACTGCGAAATCAATGAGCGCATTTCAGAAATTTGCTGCACCGACAGACCTTCGCCGCCTTGGCTCTGGTGCTGCTCCACTAATTCTTGCTCAACCCGCAGCTTTGCCCAAGCCGATTCCAGTTCTTCTCGCTGTTCGCGGCTAGAACGTAGGCTTTCTTCGAGATGCTGTGACTCTAAAGTCAGGCGATCTAACTCACTCCGGGTAGATTCCAGCTCTTCTTCACGGCTGTAGATTTCTTCTTGACGCAACTGCAACTGCTGACTTTGCAAACTCAGAGACTGTCGCCAGCTCTCAATTTCATCAGCTTCTTTTTTGTATTTTTCAATTTGGCGGGAGAGATTTTGCAAAATCCCTACCAAATGGCGGCCAGCTTCACGCAGTTGGCCTTGCAATTGGCGATTGGCATTCATTTCTACCAACACCAGCACACCGCTGCCGTAATTGTTGGCCTCGTCAGGAGCCGAAATTAGCTCTTCACCTTGAATGGCACTCCAGTTTTGCTCGGTGCGCTGGCAAGCCAGTAACCGTAATTCTGCTTTGCCAGAGCCAATAAAGCCGCCTTTTTGTTTCTGAATTTCTGCTAGGTATAGCATTTTTACATACCCTGTCGTTATTGAGATTACCTAAATTTGCCGTTAGCAGCTTGATTTTATTCTACGTATATAGATATTAAAAGCGAAGTGCTATTGGAATGAAGCTTGGTCGTTGTAGCAGTCACAGTTGCGAAGTTAGATCTACTGAAATTATGGCAAGCCATTAGGTCTGCGTATTCACGGCTGCCAATTTCAAATTGTCAACGTGTAATCATACAGTTACTAGCCCGTCATTATTGTTGAGAATACACTAAAGATAGTGTTGCAACGAAGCTGATAACCTCAGTACGCCCCATCAGGGGTGAGCCTTGAATTAAAGTTTCGCGCTATGTCCTCAACTATATCTACCAAGTTTTCATGCTGCCATCAGCACAAAATCCCAACATATTTAGACCTTTAGAAAAGCTTTAACCATTTTAATCAAAGCAATATGGTAAATCTGGTGCTCAGGTTGGGCAAAATGAGATTGCAGGACGGAGGTAGTGGATGATGGATTAGACCAGGATAAGCTCCTTAGCTTTCCTTAACAGGCAGGGCGTTGATCGCTCGAACATTATCCCTATAATTGTTACCAACATACAGATGTCACCGCCGAGATTTCATTATCGTAAGCAGCATCTTTTGCCGCTAGCGTCCATCTACCTTCAATGTCAGAGATATATATGAGAACAGTACTAATCGCCGAAGACAGCAGCAGCCAACGGGAGATGATGAAAGATCTTCTTCAGTCCAGCGGAATGACAGTCAATATTGCTACCGATGGTGAGCAGGCAGTAGACATGGCGCTACTGATCTTGCCCGATATCGTCATTTTAGATGTGGTAATGCCCAAAATGAATGGCTACGAAGTATGTCGCAAGCTGAAATCTGACCCCAAAACTCAGAACGTGCCAGTAATCCTGTGCAGTTCTAAAAGTGAGGACTTCGATCGGCATTGGGGAATGAAACAAGGGGCTGATGCCTATGTTTGTAAACCTTTTGATCCTTACGAATTAGTCTCTACCATCAAACAACTTCTCAACGGTTAGTAGCAACCATGGCTGTAAATTTAGATTTTTTGGCTGATGTCGACGAATCAGACACTGAAATTGGCACCGAAACTGTTGTTCATGAGCTAGAAGAACGAGAGGGCGAACTTTGTTTGACCTTTTTCGTGCCCTCGGGGCGAAAGTTCGCCCTGCCAGCTTTTGGAGTGCGAGAAGTAATTTCTACTTTGGCCGATCGCATTACCCCGATCCCTAATGCTTCTCCTTGTCTCTTGGGCACCTTTAACTGGCGAGGCCAGGTAATCTGGATTGCCGATTTAGGGCAGTTTCTGGGGGATAGCCTGTTGGTGAACGTCGATCGGGGGGAAGTTTCGTTGTTGGTGGTAGAAGAACAAGAAACAGTAATGGGTTTTGCCATCAGTAATGTCGCCGATACTGAGTGGTTGAAAATCAACCAGATGGCCATCACTCAATCTATTCCAGAAGGTACTTCAGCTTTTGTGAAAGGTGAGTACAGCCTGGGTGAAGGGAAATTTCTCCACTTGTTAGATCAAGTTTCGATCTTATCGTCTACCAGATGGGCAAACTAAAAACATGAGCAATTTTAAGAATTAGTTCACATTCCGCCTTTGTTGGGTGGAGTCAAAAGCACCTCACATAGCCGCACTTATGCAGCTATTGGTCAGGCTTCTCGGTATATCTTTTGTAAATTTGCACTCTAGGTACAGTTAATCAGGTTACATCATGGTTTCTACTCCCAATTACGATCGAGAATATCAGCAGGCCGAAGCCGCATACTCCCAAGGTGATTACAAAAAAGCCGCTGGGATTATCGACAAGCTGTTACCTGCTTATGCCGAAGACTCCAACACCCGACTATTGCGCGGCCACATTTATTGCTACGGATTGCAGCAATACGAAGTGGGTCGTCAAGAATATGAGGCAGTCCTAAAAATTGCCCGCGACCCCCAGTCGCTCCAATATGCTCGGGATGGCATCGACTACGCCCACAGCAATGGGGGTGACTCTGGTGGTCATCAGCCCGAAAAATTACCCCAAGACCAAAGCGAGCTAGAAATGCTTACTTGGCAACAGCCTGAGATGTTGACTATGGATGATGAGTTTGACATGGCCGCAGCTAAGTTGGGCATTGAAAGTGGTGATGCGTTTGAGCAAAGATCTACCGATTTTGGTAGCAGTCTTGGCCAGAAAAAACCGGCTGCAACAACGAACTTTCATGCTAATGAGCAAGAAACTCTGACCGATGCCTTTGCCTTCGATTACCCCAGTGGTGAACCAGCAACTGAAGCCTTTATCAGTAACCCTTTTGAAGATATTCCAGTAGAACCTACTATTTCTGAAGACAGTAAACCGTCTCTAGATCAAGTTCCCGATCTCAGTGCCGATGAATCTTCGATTTTCAACAACGAAAATGATACTTTAATGACTGGTAATGGTCAGCCAGTTCCTTCAGATGTTTGGAATGCTGAAGATGATGACGATGCTCCCGAAAACACTTCCGATTTTATCTCGGGCTTTTTGGAATATGAAGCACCCAAAGGTAATAATAAGCCTCTAAATTCGTCGCTGTTAGAATCTTTGCAAGAAGGTATTAAGCCCGAAAAATCTGGATTTATGGCAGCCAAAGGCACCCCCGAACTTTCTGGTTCTCTCAGCCCTGAAGAATTACGGCTGGCCGTGCCAATTTCGGGCAATATTAGTCCGCCTACTAACTTCGACCTCACTTCTACCTTTATCAACTCTAGCCCTGGGCTAGCAGCTAAGGGTGTCGATAATTTAGTAGTCGGTGGCCGGGAAGAAGTCAGTGCCGACAGTAATAGCCCCCTAGCTGAATTCCGTCAGCCATCTCTGGCCAAAAGCCCTTGGGTATTGGGGGCGATTGGTGGTAGTGTAGCTGCTGGTGCGGTGTTAGTAGTGGCGATCGGCACCATGATTGCCGGACCAAAAGACCTGAAGCCTTCTCCACTGATGGCTGGATCATTGGCTTTAGCTGCTGGACTGAGTGCCTGTGGTGCCACAGCCGTCATGGGTCGCAAGTATAATCGAGCAGTAGAAGAAACTATTGTCGATTTGCAATCTACTTTCGACCAAGTATCCCAAAACAACCTAAAAGCGCGCGCCACTGTTTCTAGTGGTGGTGAGCTGGGCAGATTATCGGCTTCTTTTAACAACATGCTGCAAAGCGTGGTGGCCAGCAACAGCGAAGCCCAACGCAAAGCGCGGGAAATGGAGCAGGCCAAAGATGAACTGCAACGCCAAGTAATTCGTTTGCTAGATGACGTAGAGGGCGCAGCACGGGGTGACTTAACCGTAAAAGCCGAAGTAACTGCCGACGTACTGGGTGCAGTTGCCGACTCGTTTAACTTAACCATCGACAGTTTGCGCCAGATTGTACAGCAAGTACAAACCGCAGCAGTACAGGTAAACAACAGCTCTACCGAAAGTGAAGCATTCGCTCGTCGCTTGTCTTCAGATGCACTGCGCCAAGCCGAAGAGCTAGCGGTCACAGTGAACTCGGTACAAATGATGACCGCTTCCATTAAACGAGTAGCCGAAAGCGCTCGGGAATCGGAAGAAGTAGCCCGCACTGCTTCTGCCACTGCCCTTAAAGGCGGTGAAGCGGTAGAAAGAACGGTAGCCGGTATTTTAGAAATCCGCGAAACAGTAGCCGAAAGTACCCGCAAGGTAAAACGCTTGGCCGAATCTTCTCAACAGATCTCCCAAATCGTATCGGTAATTTCGCAAATTGCTTCTCGTACCAACCTCTTGGCACTGAACGCCAGTATTGAGGCAGCCAGAGCAGGTGAAGCCGGTAAAGGCTTCGCCATCGTAGCAGACGAAGTAAGACAGTTGGCAGATAGAAGCGCCAAGGCTCTGAAAGAAATCGAGCACATCGTACTGCAAATTCAGAGCGAAACCGGCTCGGTAATGGCAGCGATGGAGCAAGGTACTCAACAGGTAATTCAGGGTACGAAGTTGGCCGAACAGGCCAAAACTTCTTTGGATGACATCATTCAAGTATCCAACCGCATCGATTCGCTGGTGCGATCGATTACCGCCGATACCATCGAGCAAAAAGAGACTTCCAAGTCGGTTACAGAAGTAATGCAATCGGTCGAAATCCAGGCACAATCAACGTCTCAAGAAGCTCAAAAGGTTTCGTCTTCGTTGGAAAACCTGGTAATTGTAGCCCGCAACTTGCTCACTTATGTTGAACGATTCAAGGTAGATTAACTGCCTGCTGTTACCCAATTTTAATTTCCGGCAAAATCATGGCAGAAACTGACAGAATACTTGGATACTTTCTCGATGAGGCACAAGAACACTTGCGCACCATCGAGGAAGGACTGATTCTCCCGATGAGTCTGGCTGAACCTGCCAAAATCAAAGAGGTATTTCGGGCAGCCCACTCTATTAAGGGTGGAGCAGCAATGCTGGGTCTAGAGGTGGTGCTCCAGCTTGGCAATCATTTTGAGCAGGCTTTTAAGGCCATCAAGGATCGATCGATTCCGGTCGATGACAAACTGCAAGATTTACTTCTGGAAGGGTTAGAAATTTTGCGGTTGAGCATTCAAATGGTGCAGCACGGTCAAACTGTTCCTACCGATCTATTAAAAGAAGCGGTATTTGCCAAGATCGCTAAACGCATTCAGAAATCAGGCGGTGAAATTACTACTGATGATTCCGATTTACCTTTTACCGACCCAGCAATCGAGCAAGTATTTGGTAACTATGTTAATCAAAAACTTCAGCAGTTTGTAGATATTTGCAAAAAGACTCAGCCAGAAGTTGTTACCAAACAGGAGTTACAGCCGATCTGCCAAAAAATTGGCAGTCTGGGCGAGAGCTTTGAATATTTAGCTTGGACTAACTTGTTAATTAGCTGTCGCTTGGCAGTGAATAATCCTTTAAACAGCGTAGTGCAGTTGCGGGAAGTAATTCCCAATGCTATTCATCAAGCCCAAATGTTGGTGATGGCTGGCAAGCACCATGCTATTACTTCTACGCCCGAGCTAGAAATTTTACTCGCTCCCAATGCAATCACTAACACTCGCACCCAAACAGGCTTGAGCGCTTACGACACCCTCGATTCTATTACTGGTGTTTGGGATGATGTAGTGATCAATGAAGATGAATCTTCGGACTTTACCCCAGAGAAGCCACAGCCCACTAGTGCCGACTTCTTATTTGAACCCCAAATGGTTTCTACCGAAACTATTGGTGATGATAGTTTTGGTGATTCGGAGTTAGATGAGTTCATGCAGCTCTTTGATGAAGAGCTATCGTTTGATGGTACTTGGGTGCAGAACGAAGATATCCTCACCCACGAAGATCCGCAAACTGAATATGCTGAGCCAAATATTTCCAAAAATCTCTGGGATGAAGACATTGCCACTCGTCCAATTAGCAACTCCTTAATGCCGATGGAATCAACTTTTAGCGAAACAGAAACTATTGGTCGGCTACCCCAATTCGATTTTGAGCAGGTATCCGACTCAGACCTTTTCATAGAAGATGTTACGGATACCGCTGTTAAACCATCCCCAGTTCGGCCAACTGCGGCGATCGATTGGAGTGGTCTGTTAGCCGATATCCCCGACCAGATAATTGTAGAGTACAAAGAACCCAGTCAACCGCTACCCGATTTACCACCTGCTATGGAAAAAGTCCCAATCGAATTAACCAATGATTTATTGGACGATTTGCCAGCTAACCTCCCGGCTCAAATCAATTTAAGCCCTACTAATCATGACGACAATTTTAGTGATTCATTTACCGACGACCCCTTCTTGAGTGATTTCTCAGATTTACCATTTGGTCTAGATTTAGAAGATCCTTTTGAAGTCGCAGCTTCCCCCGATATCCCGCCGCCATTTGAACACTCAGTTGCACAGAGAGAAACAATAGCTTCAGACTTTAATGACCCATTCTTAATCGATGAATTATTAGATGATGAGCCAGTTATTGAATCTGGAGATGAACTAGATGACCTAATCAATGAACTCAGTGAGCCGTTTGAAGTCAAGGCATCTGTCTTCTCACCCCCAGACCATCCGCAGCTTAAGCCGATCGACGCTGACTATCTCAAAGAACTGGCAATGTTCGACGATTTGTTAGCAGACACCAAGACTACTGATGTAGACTTAGCTGATCTAGAGCAAATGATTGCCAATGGCAATCTGGAAGAAGAACTAGACCTGGAGAATATTGAGGATTTTTCGCCAGCCTCAGTCAACTCTAAAGTTAATTCTAAACTCCTAATTAATTTTGATGATTTTTTGACTGAGGCTAAAACCACCGTGAATAACGCTACTAATTTCAACAATTTTCCCGATTCCCCACCGACCGGTACAGAGCATAGCACTGTTATGACAGTGCCAGTCGTAATTACGGCAGAAGCAGCAGCTACTTCTATAGCAGAGCGAGCAGCTACTTTTGCAACAGAGCGAGCAGCTACTGAAGACGAGTTGGGTTTAGAAGATTTAGATTTATTGGATCTACAATCTATCGAGAATCTTGCTGATCTCAACTACGAATTAGATGATGTTTTGGCTGGCTTAAATATGCTAGATATTTCTGATGCCGAGTTACCATCAAGGAATTTGGCAGATTTATTAGATCAAGATTTTGAATTTGGTGATTTGGACTCTGAAAGCTTAAATTTCGGGAATCAAGAGGCATCTGAAGATATCGATCTAGAAGATGATTTAGAAAACCCCGATCAATCTACCGAATTAACTAGCTCCATCTCAGAGCTATTTATGGATGATTTTGATAGTAGTTATTATCCCACAACAGAAAATAATTTATTTACAGCACCGTTATACGGTCAAAACAATTCAGATAACTTAACCTCGTTGAGTTTATCATATATGGATTTGGAATCTGAATTAGAATCAGTAACTCATCAGCCAGCAGATTCAGATCTTCTGGATTTACTCAATGGTGCAGAGCAGCCCAGCCTTCCTATAGTCAGAAATGAAGCTACTGAGGCAATGAACTTTGACTCATTTGATTTGGATTTTAATAATCAGACCGTTGACAAAAACAAATTCGGTAGAAATGCAGATGAGTTAGCGTCGTTAGACTTGGTTGGTGTTGATTTTGATTCTATCAGTGCAGATCAAAGCCCAGCAGCTAATCCAGAAGAACTCGATGATGACTTGAATGGTTTGGATATTAACTCTGACCTAGAGATGAATGCCGACTTGGTAGGTCTAGATCTAAATGAACTCGATGATGACTTGAATGGTTTGAATATCAACTCTGACCTAGAGATGAATACTGACTTGGTGGGTCTAGATCTAAATGAACTTGATGGTGACTTAAATGGTTTGGACGACTTATTAGGTACACCAGCACAAAGTTCTTTAACAGATCTTGATGAACTGCTGGCTGAAGAAACCTTTGAGGATCTTGATGCCTTTTTAACCGTACCGCCTGTTGATCTGCCAACTGTATCTATTGCTACTGCCGCAGTTACCTCGGATGTAGATGCTGCGATTATCCCTACTGCCCAACCCATTTCAGAACACAAAGCTGCCACACCAGCAGCTAGGAATTCTCGCAGTAAGCAGCGCACCTTTGAGCAGACCATGCGGGTGTCGGTGAAGAACCTAAACAACCTGAATAACCTCACAGGAGAATTGGTTGTCAATCGCAACACCTTAGAGCAAGACCAAAACCGGATGCGGCAGTTTATCGATAAACTGTTGTTAGAAGTGCAAAAGCTTAACGAAGTGGGCAAATCGATGCAGGATTTATATGAAAAATCTTTGCTAGAAAGCTCGCTATTGGCCAGTCGCCAACAAAGTCAGCAAGCCAAATCAATGGTGCCTGGTAGCACCGGTAGCAATGGCGGCGATGCTGAATACGATCCATTAGAAATGGATAAATTTACGCCTGTCCACTTAATCTCTCAACAGATGATTGAGTTGACAGTGCGGATTCGCGAGTCTACTTCGGATATTGAATTTGTGGTAGACAGCAGCACCGAAGTTACCCGCAGCTTACGTCAAATTACCAGCCAGCTCCAAGAAGATCTAAATAAGAGCAGAATGTTACCATTCTCGCAAACCTCTGATCGACTTCAGCGAGGTGTGCGTGACAACGGGCTGAAATATGGCAAGGAAGTAGATCTGCGGGTAGAAGGTAGCGATACTTTAATTGACAAGGTGATTCTAGAAAACCTGAACGACCCGCTAATTCATATGGTGAATAACGCGATCGCCCACGGTATTGAGTCTCCAGCAGAACGCCTAGCCGCAGGCAAACCACCAGAAGGTGTGATTACTATTAGTGCTACTCACCAAGGTACTCAAACCATTATCTCAGTAAAAGACGACGGTGCGGGTATTGATGCCGATCGGGTAAAAAACAAAGCGATCGAAAAAGGCATTATCACTCCAGCGCGGGCAGTAACTATGACCAAGCAAGAAGTTTATGAACTACTCTTCTTGCCCAGTTTCTCTACCAGAGACCAAGCCGATGAATTGGCCGGTCGTGGCGTAGGGATGGATGTAGTACTGAGCAGTTTGCAAGAAATTCGCGGTACCATCACCACTGAATCGAAGCTGGGTAAAGGCACCATCTTTACCATTCGTTTGCCGCTTGCTTTAAGTATTACCAAGGCGCTAATGGCTTCCAACAAAGATGTGGGAATTGCTTTCCCCATGGATGGGATCGAAGACAGCTTATCAGTGAAGCCTTACAGCGTTATTGAAAACGCCGACGGTCAGAAGTTCTTCCCTTGGCGCGATCAGCAAATGCCTTTCCGTCCACTCTCCGATTTGTTGGCTTTCAATCGCCCCATGAAGCGAGTGAACTATTACGGTGCAGCGATCGAAGATTCTGAGCAAACTATCTCCATTATCGTTTTACGCAGCGGCGGTGATTTGGTAGCTGTCGAAGTCGATCGAGTGCTGGGTGAACAAGAAATTGTAATTAAGCCTCTCCAAGGCCCTGCTCCTAAGCCACTAGGAATTGCTGGAGCCACAGTGTTAGGTGATGGCCGAATTATCCCGATCGCTGACGTGTTGGAATTAGTAGACCTAGCTTCTGGCAAGTTAGAGAAAAACATCAACCAAACTTGGTCGATGGGCGATATCCCCGAAGACCAAGCAGCTCAAAGAGAACCCATGGTGTTGGTAGTAGACGACTCCATTACAGTTCGTCAGCTTCTATCTCTCACCTTTACCAAGGCGGGCTACCGAGTAGAACAAGCCAGAGACGGTCAAGAGGCTTGGGACAAACTGCGGGCTGGTCTCCCTTGCGATATCATCTTCTGCGATATCGAAATGCCTCGGATGGACGGGCTAGAGCTGTTGTCTAAGGTACAAGCCGATGAAGTGATTCGTCAGATTCCGATGGCAATGCTTACCTCCCGTGGCTCCGATCGCCACCGGCAAATTGCTTCTCAGTTAGGGGCTAGTGGTTACTTTATTAAGCCTTACCTCGAAGATGCGCTGTTAGAAGCGGTGAAACGGATGCTCAAAGGCGAAGTGCTGGCGATCGTCTAAAGTAAACTTCAAAATCAACAAAAAAAAGACCTCATCTATTGCAGATGAGGTCTTTTTTTGATTAACGTCCTTGTCTGCCGTGTCGTTCACCGCTATCTCCATGAGAGCGATGGTTTCCACTGCCACCCTGGCTAGGAATGCTTGCCGGTGGGTTAAAAGATTCTTGCCGAGAAGAACGACCTCGTTCAATTTGTTGACCACTGCCATTACTAGGAATGCTTGGAATCACTGGATTAAAAGATTCTTGGCGAGAGGAACGACCTCGCTCAATTTGTTGACTACCGCCATTGTTAGGAATGCTTGGAATCACTGGATTGAAAGATTCTTGGCGAGAGGAACGACCCCGTTCAATTTGTTGATTGCCGCCATTGCTAGGAATGTTTGGAATCACTGGATTGAAAGATTCCTGGCGAGAGGAGCGACCTCGCTCAATTTGTTGACCACTGCCATTACTAGGAACGTTTGGAATGTTTGGAATCACCAAACCACCACTATCGCGACGAGAGGAACGGCTCCGCTCAATTTGTTGATTGCCGCCATTATTGGGAATAAAATTAGTAGCTCTCTCTATGCGTACCGCTGGTTTCGGTTGATAAATGCGCACGCTGCGTCCTTCTACCTGAGATTGACCTGGTTTATTTAAGCGATCGACTTTATAAACTGCCACCTGACTGTTGGTAACTCTCTCAATATCTTGTTTCTTTGGCCCATACACATAAACATGGTTATTCACCCTATAGTGACTTTTAATAACCGTAGTGTTGTTATAAACGTTCACCACCTGGGTTGCAGGAATATAGTGGTTATAGACGTGATGATGGGTGATATAAGTCTGAGGTACAAAAGTCCAATAGAAAGAAGGAAAATTGATGTTAATGCTAACGCTCGGGCCTAAAGGTGCCCAGCCATAATAGCCGCCACCTGATCGCCAAGCCACCCAGGCTGGCCCCCATACTCTACCGGGTACCCACACCCAGCCCCAAAGATTATCTCGATACCAACGACCGTAATGGAAAGCTGCCCAGCCCCATTCGTAATCTGAAACCCAAGTGTTGCCGTAACTAGTTACTACCCAGCGGCCATTGGTGGCATAGGGACGAAAGTTTTCGTCCACGTTAGGAATCCACACTCTGCCATATTCGGAAGTGTTTACCCAACGGCCATGAGGTGCCAGTTCTTCTTCAAAAGTCGCAATATCCACATCTTCGATCGGCTCGTCAGTAGGCGGGGTATCACCAGGCAAAATAGTAGCCGACTGACTTTCAGAAGACTGTCTTTCAAAAGACTGTGCCGCCGCTGGATAATTGGGCAACAGAGCAGTGAGAGAGCAACCAATGAGACACAGCGATCCGATGCGGATGAGAGGTTTCATGATGAAGTAAGGAGGGTCTTGTATATTAAATCAACAGACTGACTAAATGTCTGTGTAGTTCCCTCTACCTAACAGCGTACCTAACTCTTAATCCTTCAGCCAATTTTTAAGCAAAAATCTGGGTGCTGAAGACCCGTCAACCACATCACTACCGCGTCTTCTTCAGGGTTTTGATAGTACTTGGTGCGCCAACCCAGGTTCTCGAACCCCATTTTTTCATAGAGTTGAATCGCCGCAGTGTTCGAGCCACGCACTTCTAAGGTGCCATGGCGCATTTCAATTTTTACCGCTTGCTTCAAAATGCCTCGCAAAATTTGCTGGCCTCCTCCCTGTCGCCGATAGTCGGGATGCACCGCCAGCAAAGTAATATGTGCCTCATCCACGATCGCCCAAAAGCAGCCCATCCCCACCAGTAAACCTTCGGAGTTGAACCAACCCACAAAATGACTGTTGGAACTATTTAACTCCCGCCGATAAGCGCTGATCGTCCAGTGCTGCCCAAAACAAATTTGATCGATTTCCACCATCTCATCTAAGTGATCGATCGTCAGAGCTGCTATTTTCACAAAGTCTCCAGCCTAACTCTGTTGCTCAATGTACATATCTAAATCGGCAATCATCGCCGTTAGCTCTGTTTCGGTGCTAACTCGAATCCGATCGTCTCGCAAAGTCACCAATACTTTGGCGGCAAAAGGATTTGGCCAAATATTGGGGTTGCAAAACACCTCAAAAAAAACATCCCCAGTAAACTGATACTCGGTGGGGGCGTGGGGTTTAGTCTTCCCCGGTTCTTTGGTTTTTAAATGCAGCAGCAGCTCCTCGATCGCTTTTTTCAGATCTTGGGCTGCTGAGAGGGTAAAGCTAAAGCTGATAGAGCCAGCAGCTAAATTGATTACAAATTGTCCAGGCATGGGGAGTGGGTACGATTAGATCCAACCCCATCCTACCGCGCCTTAAGAGATAAATTCGCCGCATTCATCTGCCAGGTAGCAGAGTGCCCGCCAGCGCAAACTAGTAACTTCCTCGTAAAGTGGGTTGAGTTTGCAGAGAGGGGGAATGTGAAATAAATGATGACCGAAAAATGTCACGTCTCGGGCAAATGGGCATTGTGCTGGTACGACCTCACAAATCCAACGAGCTAGCTCAGGATTACTGACTTCAATACCGTCTAGATAATTACGGATAGGTTTCATCAGGTCAATTGTGTTACTGGTAGTCTTCAAACAGGAAGATCTCCTTACGTTCGCCAAGGATATCTTCAGTGTAGACAGAAAGATATCCGGAATTAATACATTTCCTACGTTAATTTCCTTACTATTCTGCGACTGTATCTAAGATCACAAAAAACACGGATTTATTTTGTTCTTCTGAAAGTTAATTCAGGCGGGCAATCGCAGATACGGCGATCCCTACTATGTTTACGCCAGCATTTTGCAATGGTTGGCTGGCCGCGCTGATAGTGGCTCCGGTAGTGTAAATGTCGTCGATGAGGATGATCGATCGACCCTGTATTTTATGACCAGACTTAAGCGTAAAGGCATCGCTGAGGTTTTGTTGGCGATCGGTAGGATTAAGCTGAAATTGAGCTTCGGTAGATTTGACCCTGAGCAATGACTGATTTAATTTAATTCCGGTGCGATGACAAAAGCCTTTGGCGATGAGTTCGGCCTGGTTAAATCCCCGCTGTCGCTGTTTATCGGGATGTAGAGGAATGGGGATCGCTAAGATTTGTGATTTATCAGGTGGATTTGCCAGCCAGCTTTGTCCGAGGAGTTCACCCAGATAGTAGCCAAGCTGAGGATGATTGTGATATTTACATTGAGCGATCGTTCTTTTGAGAGTACCGCTGTAGTTACCCCAAGCTAGGATGAATGGGGTGGTGTTTTGCCGGGGATCGCTGAGTTTTTCTGATTGAAGCTGTCGATCGCAGTAAATACAGAGAGTAGTCGATGTTGGCCGATCGCACAGCGGACAGTTAGGTTTTAAGAAGAAATCCAGCAGAGGTTTCCAAATAGCCACAAATTTAACCTAGTGTAGTCGAGACATCTTCTAACTTCTTCTTCCATCAGGAACCAGGATTCCTTTAGAATGGAGATAGTGAAATTTTGCGCGCTTCAACCATTCAAGGCTTCTATGACCAATACTCCAGTCGATCGCATCCGCAACTTCTCGATTATCGCCCACATTGACCACGGCAAGTCTACTCTGGCCGATCGGCTGCTGCAAGACACCGGCACAGTCGGCAACCGAGAAATGAAAGAACAGTTCCTCGACAACATGGACTTGGAAAGGGAGCGCGGCATCACTATCAAGCTGCAAGCCGCCCGCATGAACTATACGGCCAAAGACGGCAAGCTTTACGTCTTGAACCTGATCGACACTCCTGGCCACGTCGATTTTTCTTATGAAGTATCTCGTAGCTTAGTAGCCTGCGAAGGAGCGTTGCTGATTGTCGATGCCTCCCAGGGCGTAGAAGCCCAGACTCTGGCCAACGTATATTTGGCTCTAGAGAGCAACCTAGAAATTATCCCTGTCCTGAACAAAATAGATCTCCCCGGAGCCGAACCCGAAAGAGTTCGCGCAGAAGTAGAAGAAACCATTGGCTTAGACTGCTCCAATGCCATTTTGGCTTCAGCTAAGACCGGCATCGGCATCGTAGAAATTTTGGAAGCGATCGTTGAGCTAGTACCGTCGCCTGCTGATACCGTTGACCAACCATTGCGCGCCCTGATTTTTGACAGCTACTATGACACCTACCGAGGCGTGGTGGTTTACTTCCGGGTGGTGGACGGCAGTGTTAGTAAAGGTGATAAAGTGCGGCTAATGGCCAGCGGCAAAGAATATGTCATTGACGAATTAGGCATTTTATCTCCCCAGCAGATTCAGGTAGACGAACTGCACGCCGGAGAAGTAGGCTATTTTGCCGCCTCAATTAAAGCGGTTGGCGATGCCCGGGTTGGTGACACCATCACCATGGTTAGTCGGCCAGCGCTGGAGGCTCTGGGTGGATACAGCGAAGCTAAACCCATGGTATTTTGCGGATTGTTTCCGATCAATGCCGACCAATACCCCGACCTAAAAGAAGCCCTGGATAAGCTGCGTCTCAATGATGCCTCACTCAACTACGAGCCAGAAAGCTCTAGCGCGATGGGCTTTGGTTTCCGCTGTGGCTTTTTGGGGCTGCTGCACATGGAAATTATCCAAGAGCGCCTGGAGCGTGAGTACGACCTAGATCTGATTACTACCGCGCCTTCGGTGGTTTACAAAGTAAACGTTCCTAACGGGGAGCCGATCTACATCGATAACCCCAGCACCTTGCCCGATAATAACCACCGCACTTCGATCGAAGAACCCTACGTTAAGCTAGAGATGATTACCCCCGAAGACTATGTGGGGACTTTGATGGATCTCTGCCAAACTCGGCGAGGCATTTTTGTGGATATGAAGTATCTGAGCAAAGGGCGTACCACGCTGATCTATGAGTTACCCTTAGCAGAAGTAGTTACAGATTTCTTTGACCAGATGAAGTCTCGCACCAAAGGCTACGCCAGCATGGAGTATCAGCTCATTGGCTACCGAGAAAACAATCTGGTTAAACTAGATATCGCTATCAACGGCGATCCGGTAGATGCTCTAGCCATGATTGTCCATCGGGACAAAGCTTACAACATTGGGCGGGCAATGACCGAGAAGCTCAAGGAGCTAATTCCTCGTCACCAGTTCAAGGTGCCAATTCAGGCAACGATCGGCGCTAAGATTATTGCCAGTGAGCAGATTCCGGCCATTCGCAAGGACGTGTTGGCAAAATGTTACGGTGGGGATATTTCCCGCAAGAAAAAGCTGCTGCAAAAACAAGCTAAAGGTAAGAAGCGGATGAAGTCTTTAGGTACTGTGGATGTGCCGCAAGCGGCTTTTATGGCTGTGTTGAAGTTGGATAAAGATTAGGTGAACTGGCGCGCCATCAAAATTATGGAACAACCTCTCCAGCTAGATTCCAAGATTTATCAAACTGATGGCAATGTCGTATTCTTCCCTGTTCGGCACCATAGCCCTGCTGCTGCCCGCATTATCCGGCAACTGATCCAAGAAATCAAACCAACGGCGATCGCCATCGAAGGCCCCAGCGACTTCAATGCACAGATCTCGGAGCTCTTTTTATCTCATCAACTGCCGATCGCTATCTATAGTTACATTCAAACTACCGAAACTCGCCGAGGAGCTTTTTACCCTTTTTGTATTTATTCTCCCGAATGGCAAGCCCTGCAAAGCGCCCATAAATATAATATCCCGGTAGAGTTTATTGATCTTCCCTGGGCAGATTCTCCCACTAATCGCACAAGCCAAAATTACTACAGCGACGAAAGCTTTAGTCACAGCAGCTATGTAGATACCCTCTGTCAAAAGCTTGGTCTTCCGGACTTTGATACTCTTTGGGACACCCTCTTTGAAATAGATCCCAACCTATCTATTAACGAATACTTAGAACGCTGCCATCAGTTTTGCTATCATCTGCGCACCAGTGAGCAGCAATCATCCAGCTCTGACCAACAGCGGGAAGCTTTCATGGCCGAGCAAATTCGATCGCTGATCTCACGATATCCCGGCAAAACATTAGTAGTTACCGGCGGTTTTCATAGTTATCCTTTATATCGATTAGTCGTCCTTCACCAAGACCCTCCAGAAATACCTATAGATCTCACCCCGATCCCTGTACCAGAGGTGATCGTTCAAGGTATTGCCCTTACCCCCTACTCCTATGATCGGCTAGATAATCTCACCGGCTACAACTCAGGGATGCCCAACCCCGGTTTTTATCACGCAGTCTGGCATCAAAGATCTCAACAGAACGCATCTAACCAAACAATCCCGGCTTCCTTGATGGGTGAGGGTGAGTCAACATCGCACAGCCTAGTCGATCGCCTTCTCTCCAAAATCATCACATTCCTCCGCCAGCGCCAACAAATCGCTAGCACCGCCGATTTCATCGCTGTCAAAACCCTTGCTCAAGGACTCGCTGACCTGCGCAGTCACCCCGAAATTTGGCGACAAGACCTAATCGATGGCGTAATTGGTGGACTAGTCAAAGAAGACGCAGGCAGCGCTCATCCCTTTTTGGCCGCAGTGCAAGCCGTATTTCGAGGAGGCGATCGAGGTCAATTAGCTGTTGGAACCACTTTACCCCCTCTAGTCCAAGATCTTTATCAACAGCTACATCATCTCGACATTTTTCCTACCGACAAACCCCGAGATATTGACCTAGATCTTACTCCTCATCAAGAATCTGCACGCCCAATATCCGCATTACTACATTCGATGAAGATTCTAGGAATCGCTGGCTGCAATCGAACCGGTGGCACTAATTTTACAACTCGCCAAGATTTGGTGAAAATCTGGGAATGCTGGCAACTACAATGGTCTCCAGAATTTGATGCCAGCTCCATCGAAGCAGCAATTTACGGTACAACAGTAGCCGAAGCCACTGTCGCTAAGTTAAGAGAACGCGCCGATCAGCTCCAGCGTAACGCCGAAGGCGCAGCTTTACTGTTATTAGATGCCGGTTTAGCGGGAGTACAAGAACTTACTCCCGAGTTTTATCCACGTCTAGTAGAGCTGATTCGTCAAGATGGAGATTTTTTGTCGATCGCCCGATCACTCCGGCATTTGCTTTATCTCTATCGCTATGATGAAGTATTAGGCACCAGGTCAAAAACAGATTTAGCCACTATTTTAGTAGAAGCCTTTCAGCGAGGACTATGGTTATTAGATAGTCTGGGTACGCCAGGAGCAGATCAAGATTTATTAAAAGGCTTGGCCGGTTTGTTGGAAGCTTATGAATGTTGTGGTGCTCTGTTGCTCGATCGCAAGCCAGAATTTTTACAGGTGCTAGAGCGGGTAAGTCAAGATACCTCTCAGACTGCTTCAATGCGGGGCGGATCGATCGGTGTTCTTTGGGTGCTAGGTGCGATGGGAGCTAAAGATATTTTGGCAACTATCAACTATTATTGTCAGCCAAATTCTTTAGGCGATTTTCTCACTGGCTTATTTTATTTGGCACGAGAAACTACTCAGCGGGCACCCGGATTGCTGTTAAGCATTGATAAATTATTGTTAGCTTACGAAGACAATGAATTTTTGGAAGCCTTGCCCTCTTTGCGTTTAGCCTTTGGTTACTTTACCCCACGGGAGAAGCATTTAATGGCCAAAAATTTGCTGCAATCTACTGGCTCTATTGGTGTGGCCACTAATGAACTGTTGTTACCGGTGAGAATTGAAGATGCCATGCAGGCTATCGAGTTGGAATCTAGACTGTTTGCGTTGGCCGATCAGTATGGTTTTCGGCAATCGTAAAAAAAGCTGAAGAAAATCATCTTCAGCTTTTTTCTGTAAACCTATCTGTTGACTATTCCGTCACATTGCCCGCCTTTTCTTCAAACACGTTTAGATATAAGTAACCAGCCAACACCGCCCCTAAAATCGGAGCCAACCAAAACAACCAAACCTGTGCCAACATTTCTGCCTTACCAAATATCGCCACCACGATCGCGGGGCCAGTAGTCCGAGCCGGATTCACCGAAGTATTAGTCACCGGAATACTCACCAAGTGAATCAACATCAGCATCAGACCAATCGGAATCCCTGCAAAACCCTGAGGCGCACGTTTATCAGTAGCTCCCAAAATAGTCATCAAAAAGAAAAAAGTCATCACCATCTCCACCAAAAAGCAGGCCACCAAACCGTAGTTTTGAGGAGAATGTGCCATAAATCCATTGGTCGCCAAAGGATTAGTACCATTTAAAGAATAACCATCTTTACCATTAGCGATCAAATAAAGAAACAGCGCCGATGTAAAAGCCCCTGCTACCTGTGAACCAATATAGGGTAACAGCTCCTTAGACGGAAACCGCTTGCTAGCCCACAGACCAAAAGACACCGCCGGATTGAGATGACAACCCGAAATGTGCCCGATCGCGTAAGCCATGCTCACCACCGTTAGACCAAAGGCGATCGACACCCCAAAAGTCCCAATACCCAACGCCGAAGCCGCCTTCGCCGCAGCCTCACCAGCCCCCTGAGTCTTTGCCTCAGTATAAGAAGCCGCCAACACAGCACTGCCACAACCACCCAACACCAACCAAGCTGTGCCTAAAAATTCGGCAATACAGCGCTTCGTCAAATTCATATTTCAGTTCCTAATAGAAAATCACTCCAAAAGCCTCACAAAGCTTCTGGAGTGATCTTACCCTAATTTCGTTTTTTGTAAGTGATTCCTAACCAGAACAATAAAAAATCAGCCGATTATTCTAACCGCCAAAGAAAGCCGGAAAAGAAATCTTTAGCGCCGCAGTTAACAGCAAATTCGCCAAGGCGATCGGCAGCAAGAATTTCCAACCCAAATTCAATAGCTGGTCAATCCGTACCCGAGGCACAGTCCAACGAGTCAGCACTGCCAAAAACACCAGCATATAAGCTTTCAGCACAGTCATGGTGATGCCTAACGAAGCATCCAAAACTTGCAGCCAAGCACTGTTGGGGTCGGCATTAATCAAATTAGCAATCAGCTCGATCGGAATCGGACTCGACCAGCCGCCCAAATACAAAATCGCCACAAATAGCGCCGACAGCACCAAGTTCACATAAGAAGCAATGTAGAACAAAGCAAACTTCATCCCAGAATACTCCGTCTGATACCCTGCTACCAGCTCCTCCTCAGCCTCTGGCAAATCAAACGGCAGTCGTTCGCACTCAGCTAACGCCGCAATCCAAAACACCACAAACCCAAAAGGCTGTCGCCAAATATTCCAAGACAGAATACCCATTCCAGCTTGCTGATCCACAATGTCGATCGTACTCAAACTATTCGACATCATCACCACCGCCAATACCGCCAGCGCCAATGGAATCTCGTAGCTAATCGACTGTGCCGCAGCTCTCAAACCGCCCAACAAAGAATATTTATTATTGGAGGCGTAGCCCGACATGAGCAGACCGATCGGCGCAATGCTAGACAAAGCAATCCACAAAAACACCCCAGTAGTAATGTTAGTCACCACCAAATTCTGACCAAAGGGCACAATCAGATAAGAAAGAAATACTGGCAATACTACTAAAATTGGCCCGATCGTAAACAGGTAAGGATCAGAGTTTGCCGGTGAAATATCTTCCTTAAACAGCAACTTCAAACCATCTGCCACCGGCTGCAACACTCCCAACGGGCCAGCAAACTCTGGACCAATTCGCTGCTGCGCCGCCGCCGACACCTTGCGCTCTAGCCACACGTTCACAAACACCCCAAAAACAGCACCAATCAGCATCAGCACCATCGGGAAAGGCATCCACAGCACCTTGGCCAGCTCACTGGTAATCCCAAAGTCAACCAGGGATTCGATAAAAGTTCCTTGTAAGTCAATACCAGCGTTCATCGCCACCTCATAGTCGATCGACAGAATTTTCCAAATATTGGGGACAGTCTATCCCCCTGCTCAGTATATCCCTCCTGCTCAGTATATCGGCGAAAATTAATACATAGAGTTTTGCAGCAGCCTACCAGGATTCGACTCTGCCAGCTCCTATTTAAGCCCAGCCCTTTAAAATGTAAGTCCACAGTCCCACATACTCTTTCAAAGCCACCGTAAACTTATCCAATTTTTCGGTATTAGGAATAATCCCCAAAATAAATGCTTCCGCAGTACGAAACGGTTCATCTAACTCATTCTGAGAAATCAAATAGTCACTGGGAGCCGGAATGATATCCATACCCAACTTGCGAAAAATTCGCACTGATCGGGGCATGTGAAAGGCTGATGTAACCAGCAGCACCTGTTTGATATTGCGCTCTTTCATGATTTTTTGCACATTCACCGCATTCTCATAGGTATTCAAAGAGGTAGGATCTTCAATAATTGCTGTCGCCGGAATACCATAATCTTTTTGAAACATCTTCGAGATATCAGAAGATTCTGGATCACCCCCATCCATCCAATCCGCCCGACCACCGCTAATAATTACCAGCGGAGCCTTACCCTGTTTATAGAGCTGTGCCGTATAAGTCACCCGATCGCCCTGCTCCCGTAAATCTGGGTTCACTCTGGGGTAAGCCACCGATCGAGTGGCACCGCCCAATAAGACAATCGCCTCAGCTTTGGGCAACTCACCGGCTGGAATATATCGCCACTCCAAAGATTGCAGCATTCCATTAACCACCCACACATTACTCGATAGCCAAATTACCGCCAAAGAAAGGCCGATCGGGATTGCCGACCACTTAGATTTACGCCAGATCATCACCAGCGCCACTATTAGTAAAATACTGGCTACGCCTAAAGGATAGATCAACAGCAGGGGAAAAAGTTTAGAAAGAAAAAGTGCCATGGGCTTGGTAAATAACCGTTGCCCACATTGTAGCCTGCCAAACTACTTGGGTTGCGACGCTATGCTCGATAACTTGGCACGATCCCAACCATTTTTAAAGAGCTTTTTGGAATCATCATTTACTTCCGCCGCCTTAGCAGCCAGAGCACTAAGCTGATCCACCGGGCGGTCTTGATAGCTGTCACTCATCGTCATGTACTTTTTATACAGTTTTAATCCAGGCAGGTCTACTGTGAATTCTGTCGGGATACGATAGGTTTTAGCTGGGTATTTTGCTCGAATTGCAGTGATCGATTGGTAATAGCGGTGAAATTCTTTGACTGTAGCTAACAAATCTTGAAATTTGGCATAAGATGCCTGATAACGCTTCTTGAGTCCAATAAACTGCAAAACTTTCCGGTGAGTATCTGGAGAGTTAGCTTCTTCTTTTAACTCTAGCACCGCACCGATTTTTTCAAAGGCATTAGATTTTTCTAACACCATCAACATCAAACCATCTAAATCGACTAAATTCGCCCCGTCCAACCGCTCGATCGACTCACCAATTTTGCCAATGATCGAATAGTCTGACATGTGGCTTTTCTTGAACAGTCGTAGCAGCTCCACCCCAAAGTCATTTTCTGAAACCTTGACTATTTCTGAAGCATAGGTGGCGATCGCCGATCGTCCTTCTTCAGTTTTTAGCTCACCACAGACGGCCTCAGCCTTACGCAGAACTTTCTTTTTTAACTCAGCTCTATCTAGTTCTTCTTTGTTTAAATTATGAGTAACATAATCATAAAAATCTTGCTGAGATTTGCTATGAAATTGAGACTCTATCTGATAAATTGCAGCAAAGCTCTTCTGGGCAGATATTGCCACATTTAGCATATCTACTACCGCATTTAAATCGGTATATTCATAGACATTGTGAGCAATATAGCTCTTGATTTTAGAGAACATCGAAAATTCATTGTTCTGGAATTTCTCGCTGTCTAAATTTTCGGCCTTTTGCACCAAATACTTTAAATTGGTCAAATCTCGGCGATGCTGTCTGATATCGTTTTCCGGTACTTGCTCCTTCAAAAATCTTTGTACCATGTTGTTGGAAGAAGATGCCGAAAATTTCTTAAAATTTTTGACAGCATAACCAACGGACAACAAAAACAAGCTACCAGCAACTACCGCTAAAACTGGTGCTGCACCAACCAATGGTGAAGAATCAGGGATATTGGAATTAGAGGGTGTGGTAGTGGAAGTCGGCATTGGAATTCCTAAACGCAAAAATAAATTCTGGCGACCGCACCACCAAAAGAATGGGTTACAGAACTATTTTTAGTTTACCCAGTTTACTGACTGGTCACACACCCCCACATCAAAAATTAAAATAAATCGAGATCGGTCAAGGCACCCAAGCTACTCGAAGAAACTAGCTTGGCATACTTGCCTAAAACGCCAGTGCTATAGCGGGGAGCCGGAGCTTGCCATTGAGCGCGCCGAGTAGCCAACTCCGCAGCCGATACGCTTAGTTCCAAAGAAAGTTTTTCAGCATCGATCGAAATAGTATCGCCTTCCTGAACCAAAGCGATCGTGCCACCCACATAGGCTTCGGGTGCCACATGCCCCACCACCATGCCATAGGTGCCACCCGAAAAACGTCCGTCGGTAATTAGACCAACCGAGTCTCCCAAGCCCGCCCCAATAATCGCTGCTGTGGGAGCCAACATTTCTCGCATTCCCGGGCCACCTTTAGGGCCTTCGTAACGAATCACAATTACATCACCAGCCTTGATTTTGCCGGCCAAAATGGCATCTAAGCAAGCTTCTTCCGATTCAAACACTCGTGCAGGGCCAGAGATCTTTGGATTTTTTACTCCACTAATTTTTGCCACTGAGCCTTCGGTAGCCAAGTTGCCTTTGAGTACCGCCAAGTGGCCTTGGGCATACATTGGTCGCTCCCAAGGTCTAATCACATCTTGGTCAGCCCGAGGAACTGCTGGAATCTCAGCCAACACTTCCGCCACAGTTTGACCACTGATAGTCAACGCATCGCCGTGGAGCAAACCATGCTCTAAGAGCATTTTCATGACTTGAGGAATGCCGCCCGCTCGATGCAAATCAGTAGCCACATATTTTCCGGAAGGCTTCAGGTCACAGATTACCGGTACTTTTACCCGGATAGCTTCAAAGTCATCGATCGACAACGGCACTCCGATAGTTTTAGCGATCGCCAGCAAGTGCAGCACCGAGTTAGTGGAACCACCCACCGCCATAATTACAGCGATCGCATTTTCAAAAGCTTTGCGGGTCAGGATGTCGCTGGGCAAAATCTGGTTCCGAATCGCTTCGACTAATACATAAGCCGACTTCTCGGCGCTCTCGGCTTTTTCTTCATCTTCCGCCGCCATCGTAGAAGAATGTGGCAAACTCATTCCCATCGCCTCAAAGGCCGAAGACATCGTATTAGCCGTAAACATCCCCCCACAAGAACCTGCCCCAGGACAAGCTTTTTTCTCTATCGCAGTCAACTCGGCCTCATCAATTTTACCGGCGCTAAACTGACCCACGGCCTCAAAAGAACTCACCACCGTCAGATCTTTACCATTGTGATGACCGGGCTTAATGGTGCCACCATACACAAAGATTGCCGGAATATTCATTCGTGCCATGGCCAACATGGCTCCCGGCATATTTTTATCACAGCCCCCGATCGCCAATACCGCATCCATACTCTGACCAGTACAGGCCGTTTCGATCGAGTCTGCAATCACTTCCCGCGATACCAACGAATATTTCATCCCCTCAGTACCCATCGAGATCCCATCACTGATGGTAATGGTGCCAAACATTTGGGGCATGGCCTGGGCTTTCTTTAAAGCGGCTTCTGCCCGCAGCGCCAAAACATTGATTCCCATGTTACAGGGAGTAATCGTGCTGTAACCATTAGCCAGACCAACGATCGGTTTAGTAAAATCTCCATCTCCAAAACCCACTGCCCGCAACATAGCGCGGTTAGGGGATCTCTGTGTGCCTTGGGTAATGGCCTGACTGCGACGATTATCTGCCATGCTGAAACTCCGCTGGAAAACCTACAAAATTGCTTAGGCTTTATATCTTAGTGCGATCGTGGGCTTTTGCCACAGGAAAATTTCGGCAGCTTCATGATTGAGAAGGCACAGACTTGCGATTTCGACGATAAAAGCGATGGCGACAGAGTCGTTCTTCGCAAATAAAAGGATAAAAACCAAACAGCGAAATGAAGCGATCAATACTACGTCTTCTGGAACGATAGACATCGGGGCAACGACACTTGGGACATCTATAACTAGTAACGCTCATTTAACGTATTCCTGAAAATCTTGCTAAATATCTCAAGCTCAGTCTATCAGAAGAGTATGGTTTGTATTACATATTAAGTAAAAATAATTTAGCAAGATTTACTAATGTTAATCTTTCATGATTTTCGGCACTTTAAAAAAGCCACCTTCGATCGAGGGCGCGCTGTTATAAAGACCTTCTAAGTTAGGGTAGTCTACATGTTCATCGACCCGAGTGATATTCTGCACGTCGATCGCCCGCAGAGTAGGCTCCACATTTGTAGTATCCAATTCGCTAAGCTGCTCAAAGTAATCTAAAATACTACTCATTTGTTGAGCATACTGTTCTTCTTCGGCAGCAGTTAATTCCAATCTGGCCAACAGAGCGACTTTGTGAACTTGGGCGGAGTCGAGCATAAAAATCCCCAAAAAAATAGGCTAAAAGTAGAGCTAGTGAAAATGCCCACCAGCCCATTATTCTAGCCGAAACTTGGTTCTAGAAAAATACTTCAATATTCGATCGGCCAGTGGTTTTTAGCCAGTTCTGCGCTTCGATGTAATTGTTGGGGGCGATTTTGACCGCCTGCTTCCAGTAAGAAGCCGCTTTATCGAACAGCTCCTCTGCCCCATCCATATCATTGTTTTCCTGGGCGCGTTCCCCTTGGAAGTGATAAATTACCGCAATGTTATTCAACGCCTGACAAAGGCGGGCATTGAGTTCGATCGACTGATTATACAAATCCAGCGCCTTAGCATGATCACCATTACTCGCGTAGATCAAACCCATGTTGTAAAGGATGTAGCTGCGATCGTAGGGGTTTTCTTCTAACCGCAGGGCTTCTTCGTAATTATCTAGTGCTTCAGCGTATTCTCCATCGGCTTGCGCCGACATCCCATCTCGATAATAGACAAAAGCTTCTTTGGCCTTTTTGTTGGTAGGCATCATCTTTAAAATCATGTCGGCCATGACTGTAAAGCTTTTATCGATGAAGTTGTCGTTCTTCTGAGTTCTAGGCATGGGAAAGGAGAGAAAGGTTTTGCTTCTTCCATAGGATATCGCGAAAACCGTAGATCCGGGGCAGGCTGGACTGTTGCGAATTATGAAGATCCCCACCTACCTACTACCTTCTGCGGAAAAACTTCTTAAAATCAGAGTTCTAAAGCTCAAAAATCTGGCGCTTGGAATACTAGGATTTTTTAATTATATGACTACCGCCAATCTACCAGATGCTAGTCTTCAAAAAGCATTGGTAAACATCGAAGGAATGCGCTGCGCTGGCTGCGTTGCCGCCGTAGAGAAACACCTCCTCGCTACACCAGGAGTTGTTTCAGCCAGTGTTAACTTATTAACCGCCATGGCTGTGGTGGAACATCAACCCGAACTAACCCCGATCGATCTCACCCAGCGCCTGACAGACAAAGGCTTTCCCAGTCGTATCAGAGATCTACAAGAAGTCGTGATCCCCAGTCAGGTCGAAGATTCTCAGCCCGTCAATCAATTAATAATTGCCTTGGGTTTGCTGGCACTATCGATCGCTGGCCACATCGGTCAATCTACAGACTTACCTCACCATCAACATGGTAATACTTTAGCTTCAGTCTGGTGGCATTTGAGTTTGGCCACGATCGCTTTGCTCGGCCCCGGCAGATTTATTTTGGTTGATGGTTGGCAAAGCTTACGCAATGGTCATCCCAACATGCACTCTTTGGTGGGTATGGGAGTCAGTACCGCTTATTTAACCAGCGTACTGGCTTTGATCTTCCCCCAGTTAATGTGGGAATGTTTTTTTGATGAGCCGGTAATGCTAGTAGGAGCCATGTTATTGGGTCGATCGCTAGAAGCCTATGCTCGCAAATCGGCAGCCAAAGACTTCGATCGGCTATTAGCCCTGCAACCGCCCACTGCTCATCTATTAGTGGGAAATCAGTCAATCGAAGTTCCAGTCTCGCAGTTACAGGTGGGTGACTGGATCAAAGTCCTAGCGGGCGAAACGGTTCCTGTCGATGGCCACATTCGCCAGGGCAGCAGCGGCATTGATGAATCTTTACTTACTGGCGAATCCCAGCCTGTTTTCCGACAGGTTGGGGATGCCGTGACCGCCGGGACTAATAATCACACGGCAGCTTTAGATATTACGGTCGATCGAGTAGGTGCCGAAACCTTACTATCTCGCATGGTAGAAGTGGTCACCAATGCCCAAGCCCGCAAGGTGCCTTTGCAGCAGCTCGCTGATTCCGTAGCAGGTTACTTTGCTTATATTGTCATGGGTCTAGCCTTTTTGACCATCAGTGGCTGGTATGTGGTCAGTCATTGGTTAGGGATTGATATGCCACTGCTCACCAGCTTAAAAATGGGAATTGCGGTACTGGCGATCGCCTGTCCCTGTGCCTTGGGTCTGGCCACTCCCACCGCAATCTTAGTAGGAACCGGCATCGGCGCACAGCGCGGTTTATTAATTAAAGGTGGTGACGTATTAGAAAAACTGCGTACCGTTAAAACCGTGGTTTTTGATAAAACCGGCACCCTGACTATTGGGAAACCACAGGTTACTAAAGTTCAACTGTTTTTAACCGATTCAGAAGTCTGGCCTCTGGCAGCCATGGCCGCAGCCGGGACTAATCACCCCGTAGCCAAAGCGATTTTGGCATATGCCAACAGCCTAGGATACTCCGCAGAACAAGCGATCGACAACGAAACAGTCCCCGGATTAGGCACGGTGGCTCGTAGTGCATCAGGGTATAAAGTGCTTTTGGGGAGCGCTCTGTGGTTGCAAGAACAGGGCATTGAGGTAATCGAAGATCCGCAGCAAGATGTGACCTTGGTGTATGTTTCGATCGATTCTCAATTAGTCGGGGTGATCGGACTTGTTGATCCATTGAGATCAGATGCAGCAGATACTGTACATTCTCTGCGGCAACAAGGTTTAGAGATAGTGCTATTAACTGGTGATCGATCGATCGTCGCTCACAAAATTGCCGCCGAACTAGGCATCACTAAAGTTTTCGCCGATATTCGCCCCACCCAAAAAGCCGAGATTCTTACCGAATTACAAAAAAATGGCCCTAAAAACGTCTCGGTCGCCATGGTCGGCGATGGACTCAACGACGCTCCTGCCCTAGCGGTAGCTGATGTAGGAATAGCGATCGGCGATGGAACCGGGGTGGCGATCAACACTGCCGATGTGGTCTTGATGATTGATAAACTAGCTGGAGTTAAGACGGCGATCGATCTGGGCAAAGCCACAGGCCGCAAAATCCGTCAGAATCTATTTTGGGCAGTGGTTTATAACTGTCTGGGGATTCCGGTAGCCGCGGGCTTGCTTTACCCTTGGCACATCACTCTGGATCCGGCTGCTGCTGGCGCTTGTATGGCAATGAGTTCAGTGAGTGTGGTGTTGAATTCGATCGGTCTTCGTTGGACTTTCCGTAAATAGAGCAGAAACCTAGATAGTAGGCATTTCTCACCCTACGAAACAACCATACCCAACGCTAGAAACATCACGCACCAGTATTCTCTTCTTCATCAGGCATCAATACCCAATCAGGATGACGTTTCACTACTTCATCTTGCACCTCCTGAAATACCTGCTGACAATGGTTATTCACCTTCAACGGCAGCTCCTCGTTTTTCACCACCAGCTTAATCCCTACCGAATTCGCGGTGGCGATCGTAATATCAATCAAAATCTCAGTAGTTACCAGCTTGGCAAAAGGCACTCCACCAGGATTCTCCCGCCCCATGATGTAGTCTTCAATTTCGTAAATAATTTCCATGTTGCACGCCTTCATCAAGTCACAGAGCGGCTTTCTGATTTTACCGTGGTCGGCAGGAATAGAAAATCGACAGGTATAGCGAGCCATATAGAAATCTTGATAAAAGGAAATTCTGAAAAAGGAAATAATATGGCTTGAATTTCAGCGGTCCAAACCCAAAACCAAAGGAGGCAATATTTATATCACCTCCAATATTCATCAATATCTTAGCTTGGAAGTTGACCCCTAGCTAGCGCCCAGTTTCCAACCGGGCTTCACCACCTGACGGGCACGAGCGATCGCCAGAGCATTACTTTCCACATCTTCCGTCAGAGTAGAACCAGCCGCCACTGTCACATTGTCACCCAAAGTCAAAGGTGCAACTAACACAGTATTAGAACCAGTCTTGGTCTTATTACCAATTACTGTCTGATGCTTGCGCACCCCATCATAATTGGCCGTAATTGTCCCGGCACCAATATTCACCTGTTCACCAGTAATCGCATCACCTAAATAGGACAAATGAGCCACATTGGTATCTTTGCCCAAAGTAGTTTTCTTCAGTTCTACGAAGTTACCCACTCGACAATTATCACCAACCACCGCCTGCTGGCGCATGTGAGCATAAGGCCCCACTTTTACATCTGTGCCCACTTGAGTATCCGAAACCACCGAGTACAGCACTGTAGAATTCTCGCCGATCGAGCTATTCTCAATTAAGCTACCAGGGCCAATTCTCGCCCCTGAGCCAATTTTAGTATTTCCGCGTAAATGAGTCTGAGGTTCAATAATCGCATTGCTGCCAATTTCCACCGAGTCATCGATCGTGATACTAGCCGGATCGATCAAAGTGACCCCCGCAGTCATCCACTGATTTTTAATGCGAGTTTGCAAAATATCGTAGGCTTCAGACAATTGCAGCCGATCGTTGATGCCCAAGATCTCTTGATAATCTTCGGCATCTACCACCATTACTGGCGATAAGAAGTTCACTGCGTCGGTGATGTAATATTCTTGCTGGTCGTTATTGCTCTGAAGTTTAGGCAAAACTTCCTGAAGTTTTGGCCAGCTAAAACAATAAATCCCAGCGTTCACCCGATTATTTTGGCGCTGAACATCTGTACAGTCTCGATGTTCAATAATTTCTTTTAACAGCATCTTGTCATCGCAAAACACCCGGCCATACCCCTGGGGGTCTGGAATTCTAGCAGTGAGGATCGTTGCCGCATTTTTGTTCTGCTGGTGAGTTTGCAGCAATTTCTGCAAAGTACTAGGTCGCAACAGCGGCACATCGCCATTGAGCACCAGCAAATCTCCGGTGAAATCTGCCAAATGGGGCAATAGCTGCTGTACAGCATGACCCGTACCAAGCTGCTGAGTCTGCTCCACAAACTCGATGTTTGGCCAATGCTCTAGAGCCATGCGCACTCGATCGCCCTGATAACCAATAATCGCCAACTGTCTTTCGGGCTGAAGATCCACACAGCCGCGCAGCACTTGCTCCACTAATGTGCGACCGCCCAATGAATGCAGCACCTTTGGAAGGTCTGACTTCATTCTGGTTCCTTTACCTGCTGCCAAAATTGCGATTGCTACCATATCAAGCTAAATGAGAATTTGTTGAAGTGACTTGCACCAAAGCTTAGAGTAGCAAAGTCTTGAGCCGGGAAGATAGTGAACATACTTACAAGATCTCTGTAATCTGCCAACTGCCCATTGATCGATCGCCAGAAGTCAAAACCAGCGCCATTGCTGGCAAAAACTCTGGGATTTTAGAATTTGCTGGCAGCAGTGCTGTTAACATACCTGATAACGTATGTTTATGTGCTACGATTACCATACATTGATTAGAAAATTCTACTATCTTCTCTGCAACCTGTTGACTTCTGATGTTGACCATTGCCAGAGTTTCTGGGTACTGCGGCTCAAAAATTCCGGTGTAATCCAAATCTATCAGCGACACTTGAAGCATTTTTTCGGCCAGGGGCAGGGTTTCGGGTAAAGTGGGTGACCAATCTCGATGCAACCACTCGCGCAAGCCGTTTTCGATACATAGTTTTAACCCCAACCCTTGCCGAACTCTGTTAATACCAGCGGCGATCGGGTAAGCAGTTTGTAACGTTCGTAAGTAAGGAGAGGTGAATATTCGCTCAATGGGTAAATGTAACAATTTAGGAGCAAGCTCCAACGCCTGCTGCCACCCCAAAGCTGACAAAGGCGGGTCATAGGGATAAGCTGCCGTCTCAAACCATTCAGGCTGAATGAAATCCAGGCGGTGAGCGTGTCTGATCAACAAAAGAGTCGGCATAAAGTCGGAATTTTCCAAAATATGTTCTGTGTTGGACAGACGAAAGTGGCCACCTTCAGGTAGGGTAATTATACTTAATTTCTCTTGAAAGATAAAATTTTAATTAATCTATAGACTCAAACATTGAGAAATGTTACGATAATTAACGTAAACACTCTCATCTTTCTGAGCATCACAGCTACAAATCATACAAAGAGCCACTTGGAAGGTCACATTTCCAACCCAGCCCTTTTCTCAGAAATTAGTGAATATCATCTATCTGTGGCGACTAACCGTTTAAGACAGACCTTCACATCTTAATTAAACCTACTCCCTTCTAAAGCCATGAGAACTGCTCTAACTTCCACCGACACAGTCCGTACCTACCTACGCGAAATTGGTCGCGTACCTTTGCTCACCCATGAGCAAGAAATTTTGTTTGGCAAACAAGTGCAGCAAATGGTTGCATTGATTGCGATTAAAACCCAACTGATTGAGGCAAATGGCTGTGAACCCAGCTTAGAAGAGTGGGCAGCAGCAGCAGAGACCAATGTAGAGACCATGCAGCGAACTTTAGCCGCAGGCGAGTTGGCCAAGCGCCGGATGGTGGAAGCCAATTTACGATTAGTGGTGTCAGTTGCCAAGAAGTATATTAAGCGCAATATAGACCTGTTAGATCTGATTCAGGAAGGGACGATCGGGATGCAACGGGGCGTAGAAAAGTTTGACCCTAGCAAGGGCTACCGTTTCTCTACGTACGCCTACTGGTGGATTCGGCAAGCAATTACTCGCGCCATTGCCGAAAAAGCTCGGGCAATTCGGCTACCAATTCACATTACCGAAAAGCTCAACAAAATCAAAAAAGCCCAGCGTAATCTATCTCAGCAGCTTGGCCGTGCAGCTACTGTGGCTGAATTATCTGGTGAATTAGAACTTACACCCAAACAGGTGCGCGAGTATCTAGAAAGAGCACGTCAGCCTCTTTCTTTAGATCTACGAGTAGGCGACAACCAGGATACTGAGCTTGGTGATTTGCTAGAAGATACTGGTGCCTCCCCTGAAGATTTTGTGGTGCAAGCTTCTCTCAAAATGGATCTTGAGCGGATGATTGGTGAACTGACCAGCCAGCAGCAGCAGGTACTCACTATGCGCTTTGGTCTCAAAGATAGTCAGCCTCTCACCTTGGCAAAAATCGGTGAAATGCTGAATATTAGCCGGGAACGAGTGCGCCAAATTGAGCGGGAAGCGATCGCAAAACTGCGCAAGCGCAAAGAAGATATTAGAGAGTACGTAGCATAGAACCCGATATTTTGGGGGGATACCGTCCCCCAGCGGGTTCGGCTCTACTCACTGATTTCCTTCGTTACTACGTGTTAAATTTTGGGTATTAATAAGCTGCTATCGTTTATTTTCAGCGGCACAATAGCAACCAAGAGGTACACCGTGGACAACATTACTAATCATGTTTCTGAGTTCTTTGATGGTGAAAGCACCACCGATGAACTTCTATGGCAATATATTCAGTCCATGAGTCCTGATGTAATGCGTCAGTTGTCGCAGCCCGTCTCTGCGGAAATTTCTCAGGTCATGGAGCGCAATATTGTCGGAATGCTGGGTAGCTTGCCCAGCAGCCAGTTCGAGATGATGGTCAGCACCAGCCGCGAAAACCTCGGTCGCCTGATTGCGGCTGCCATGGTCAATGGCTATTTTCTGCGCAATGCCGAACAGCGACTGGCTCTAGACAAATCTATCGAAGAGCTGTAATGGTGCTGAAGCAAGTAGGGGTAGGAATTATTTGGGATCAAAATCAAATTTTGATCGATCGAAGATTGCCCACCGGCACTCTGCCGGGCGTGTGGGAATTCCCTGGCGGCAAACTAGAGCCAGGGGAATCTTCTCAAGACTGTATCGCTCGGGAGATATTAGAAGAATTAGGTTTAGAGGTTATGGTGGGGGGAGAGCTGATGATTATTAATCACTCTTACCCCACGTTTGATATTCAGCTCATAGTTCATCACTGCAAATTTCTTGGCGGAACACCTCAGTTGATTGCCTGCGACGAGGTACGATGGGTGACTGTGGCGGAGCTTAACGATTACGAAATTCCAGCGGCTAATGCTGCGATCGTTGCTCGGCTGCAAGCTTCCCTGCCTCCAAATTTTGATCATGACTGAGTTTACCGAATCCGAAAGCCAGCTTTTAGAGCCTTTTTTTACTAACCTCGATCGACCAATTTTTGCCCTGCGCAACTTGCCAGAAGTCCTGAAAGGGGCTTTGTTTTCACGCTATAGCCGCACCGAAAAAAGCTTACGCCGGGTGTTGTTAGAAGAATTTATTACTGCTCCCGAAGTAGATTTTTTTCAGGCGGCAGTAGCACTAAGTCCGGGTTTAACTGCCCAATCCAAAGCCGAGGCTTTTTATGATCGAGTATTAATTGGTTACGGTGATGATTCGGTAGCGGAGCTGGGTGGCGCACATTTAGCCTGTGAAGAAATTAGTAATATTGCAGCCAAGATTTTAGAAGATAGCCGTTTGGGTTTATCGCCCTTAGAAAAATCTACCCGCTATGTGCCATTTAATAAAAAAGTAAATGGTCGCTATCGCTATTATCGGGAGCCAGCGATTATGGCTTCCAAACATAGCACAGAGTATGAGGCGACTTTGGATCATTTGTTTGATACCTACACCAATTTATTTGACCCTTTGTTAGCCTGGGTACAAAGTGAAACGCCACAAGATGAGCAGACTTCCGATCGAGCTTATTTGAGTGCTACCAGAGCAAAGACTTTTGATTTACTCCGTGGCTTGTTGCCAATGGCAACTTTGACCAATGTAGGCTTCTTTGGAAATGGTCGCGCTTTTGAATATTTATTGGTAAAATTGGCAGCTTCGGTTCATGCCGAAGTCAATGAAATTGGCCAGGGAATTCAGCAAGAGTTAGATATGGTGATTCCTTCGTTTGTCAAAAGAGCTAAGTCCGATCGGGGTCAGCAGTATGCTCAATATTTAGCGAACAATGTTCGTAACAGTCAACAGCTAACCCAAAAAGTCTTAGCAAATCAATTAACTGCTCCCACAGAATTAGTAACTTTAGTAGAGTTCGATTCTGATGCCGAGTCTCAAGTAGTTACGGCGATTTTGTATCCCCATAGCAATCTCAGTCAAGTAGAAATTCGGCAGGTGGTCGATCGACTAACTCCCTCTGAACTCCAAGAAATTATTAATGCCTATACAGGCGATCGGCAATCCCGCTTTCATCGTCCTGGCCGTGCTTTCGAGGAAACCTACTACACTTTCGATATTCTGGCAGATCTGGGCGCTTACCGTGATCTACATCGACATCGGGTACTTACCCAAGAGCGCCAAACCTATACGGTAGATCATGGCTTTGAGGTGCCCGAAGAAGTAATAGCAGCGGGGATGGGTGCGACTTATCAAGGAGCTTTAGAACGAGCAGCAGTAACTATGAAAGCAATCAAGCAAGATCTACCCACCGCTGCTCAGTATGTAGTGCCTTTTGCTTTTCGGACGCGCTGGCGAATTAAGCTCAACTTGCGAGAAGCCTATCATTTCATTGAGCTGCGCAGTGCCGCACAGGGTCATCCGGGCTATCGATCGATCGCTCAGTCTATGTACGAAAAAATCGTGGAAGTCCATCCTACGTTGGCAGCTAACATGAGCTTCGTCGATCTGGCCAAATATCGCCTAGAACGGCTCAGCAGTGAACGAAAGCTTGATCTAAAAATCCAGCAGAATACTTAAAACAGCTTTTTAATCTACAACCACTACACCCCTGATTTATCATGAGATACAAATTCATTATCTTGCTGCTGACACAATCTCTGGCTTTATGGCATAGCTTCGCTTGGTCAGACTTAGCTATAGCTCAAGCTAATAGCTCTCAGCAGAATATCATAGATAGTCAGCTAGTGGATTTCCCAGAAGTAGGGCTGGCCATCCCCAAACCAGAGGGTTTTGAGAAAGCGTCGTCATTTTATGGGTTTCAGCAGGCTGCTAGTAGCTCATCAGTTTTACTGGCTAAAGTACCAGCTCCGTTTTCCGAAATCCGCAAAGTGATTAGTAAAAAACGTTTTGCAGAGGAAAAACTATCTTTAATTTCTCAGCAACCAATTAAAATCAGCAGCCAAAATGGGCTACTGCTACAAGTAGGGCAATCGGTTTTTAGTCAAAGAGTCCAAAAATGGATTGTGGTATTCGGTGACGAAAAAAATACTTATTGGATTACGGCAGCTTTTCTAGAAGAAGATGCTCCTAGACTAAGCGAGCCACTGAAGAAAATTGTGTTAGCCACAACTATTTCGTCATCGAAGCCAAGTGTCTCTTCACTACCATTCAGTATCAAAGCAGTTGATGGACTAATTATGGCTCCAGGCTTATCGGGATTAGGCAAAGCAGCCGGGTTTACCAAAGATGGCCAAATTCCGCAGAAATCACCGCAAGATCCCATATTTATAGTTGCACCATCATTGGGAGATGTTGTGGTAATCGATCGCCAGAAATTTGCCGATCGCCGCCTGTATCAATACAGAGGAACCAAAATTAATTCTATCAAATCTCGCAGTGAAATCTCGATTGACAATTTATCTGGCTGGGAAATAGAAGCAGCAGGACAAGATCAAAAAACTAAAGCGCCACTGAAGTTATATCAGGTAATGCTTTTTCCCAAGCAGGGTGGGTATGTGCTGATGACCGGCATTGTTGGTACCCAGCAGGCCAATGTATATTTACCGAAGTTTAAGGCTATTGCCCGAACTTACAAAAATTCTCCAGAAGACTCAAACAAATAGCTCGAAGTATTCGTCGTTCATCCGTTCATGAATGTCTGCTGCTGATTTTAACTTAAGAGTAAACGCGATCGCTCAGGCAACAAAGCATATCTAGGGCGATTTTTGCCAAGTATGTCTAAATTTCACTAAAATTTCACATATCTTTGCAAACATAAGAGTAACCAACCAAGTTATTTAAAGTTAAACATATGAATTCTCATCGCTTAGTATCTGCGGTAATTATGGCCGCTTTGACCACAACTGTTGCCATACCTCAAGCTCACAGTCAGCAAACAGAGAGCAATCTCCCCTACGTATACAGCAATTACACTTTCCCCCCCACCCGCAGCACCACAGTCCGCCATACCTTACGGTTGGCAGTTCCTGCTAATTCTCGACACGTGACCGCACTCAAATTTACTGCTCCCGCTGGATTCACCCTTAACCGCGACGTTGAAGTTAACAGTAACCAAACGGGCGAGAAATTACCTGTTGATATCAATCTAGATCGTCAGACGGTGGAAATCAGTTTCAAGCGCCCCATTGCCCCTGGGACGAAGCTTGATGTCAACTTAAATAATGTTAATGTTTGGGGACTGTCTCGGCATTACGATGTCGCGGTGAAATTTGCGGGAGACAATCTCAATGCCAGTCGAGATAAGCTGCAAGTATCTGATAACAGTCAATATATCGATTTGGGCAAAGCCGATTTACGGAGACATTAAATTACTCTACAAGCTAGGATGGCAAAAGTCTGATGTAATAGCTCAATTTGATCGAGTTATTCTATTCTTTATAGCAATCCGACATGAGTCGTAAGAATAAAATCCAAGCAGTGGCAAAGTTTCTCAGCCGAGCTTACTCACAAGTGAGATCGGATTGCTATACATATTTTCAGCATCACGCTGGTTTGCGGCAAGCCAGTATATCTTATCTTTAATAGTCATGTTATTTAATCGGTTCAAGTCACTAGCTTTGTTAATTAGTACGAGCATTATTTTATACCCACAGTTTGTCCAAGCAGGTGCTGGACATGACCATAGTGGGGGAAGTTCGTTTAAATCTGGTGGTGAGGCCACTGGTGCGGTAACAGTTGATGTCGAGACGATTAAAAGACTAGGAATTAAGGTCGAACGAGTTAAAGATCAACCGCTAGATATTGGTTTGAAAACTACCGGACAAATCGAAACTTTACCTGACCAAAAAGTTGAAGTAACAGCACCGCTAACCAGTAAAGTTGTACAGTTACTAGTCAGACCTGGTAGTAAAGTTACTAAAGGTCAACCTCTGGCAGTAATTGCTTCACCAGAGTTAGTTAACTTGCGAGTAGATTCTCAAGGTAAACAAGCCGACGCACAAGGGGCATTGCAAAAAGCCCAAGTTAATTTGCAGTTAGCTCAAGATAATTTAGTCAAGCAGCAAACAATTAGTAATGCTGAAATAGCGCAAGCTCGGACAAAATTAACGGCTACTCAAGCCCAATACGATCGAGATAAACAGATCGTCACCCAAAGTGGAGTTTTAAAAGTAGCTCAGGAAAATCTCAAACTTCAGCAGCAAATCGCTAATGCCGAAATTACTAGAGCGAACACTGAAGTTGCGATCGCCCAGGAACAATATGATAGAGATAGTGAATTACTTGCCAAAGGTGCATTAGCCAGACGGCAAATGTTGGAGTCCAAAGGTAAACTTGAACGTGCCAAAGCTGATGCCGCTAGAGCCAAAAGTTTACCCCAAGTCGTGCAAGCTCAAAGTGATGTTAAAAAGGCGGAAGTAGACTTACCCTATCGCGAACTCCGCGCCTCTCAGACGAGTCTAGCTGAAGCCCAGTCACAGTTACAACGTGCTGGAACTCGTCGCGATGTCTTGGAAGCCCAAGCACAGTTAAAACGCGCTCAATCGGATGTAGTTATCGCTCAATCGCAATCACAACTTAGCACTACAGCCTATCAAACCCGACTCCAACAATTGGGCAGCACCGCCAACGCCCAAGGGCTGGTAACGATAACCGCACCGATTGCGGGAACTGTTGCCAGCCGCGATGTCAGTATTGGTCAATCCTTGCAGGATGCTGGAGGTAAACTGATGACCATTATCAATGATGGGCGAATTTTTGCAACGGCAAATATTTATGAGAAAGATTTAGGGGCGGTGAAAAACGGTCAAGAAATCCGTGTCAAAGTTGCTGCTTTGCCAAATCAAAGTTTTGAAGGCAGAATCACCCAAGTTGGTATATCCGTACAAGGCGAGACCAGAGTCGTTCCTGTGCAAGCCGAAATTAGTAATCCTAGCGGTTTGCTCAAACCAGGGATGTTTGCCGAGCTAGAAGTAATTACCGATCAAACAACTGAGTCGCTACTGGCGATTCCCACCTCGGCGGTAGTCGATGCTAATGGTAAAAAAGTCGTCTATGTCCAGAATGGGAATGCGTTCCAAGCTGCGGAAGTCACATTGGGGCGCACTTCTGGGGACATGGTAGAGGTGAAGAAGGGTTTATTTGCAGGTGACATGGTGGTGACTCAACGCGGGACGCAACTCTACACCCAGTCGTTGCGGGGCGGAGGGGAAAAACCGGATGCAGATGGCGATAAGCACGAAACAGGAGAAGGGGATAATCATCAAGAGGCTTCAGCTAAAAGCAACACTTTCGTAATGCCACCGTGGTTATTACCAGTTGGTGGGGGCGCGATTATGGCGGCTGGAGGTGTTTGGCTGCTGCGGAAGCGTTCCCGTTCGGCTCCAACAGATGGTTTGGATGATGGTGAAGAGGAAGCTGATGCCCACAACTTTGATCTATTGTTACCTGCGGCGGAAGTCACCGAAACAGAATCCTATAAAAATAACCATAACTCGGCACCTTTGCCACCAGTAATCATAGGAGGAAAGAGCAAGCAAGGGGAGACTGAAGTTTAAACATGCTCGGAAATATCGTTCACTAAATTATCCTTAGTACCTGCTCGAATATGCTCGATCTGATTGTTAAATGGTCTATCGCTCAAAGATGGCTAGTCGTCATGGCTGCCATCGTTGTCAGCTTTGTCGGCTTCCAAGTTCTCACCCAGATGCCCCTAGACGTATTTCCCAACTTTGCCCCGCCGCAAGTGGAAATTATGACCGAAGCGGCGGGATTGGCACCGGAGGAGGTCGAATCGCTAGTTACGCGCCCGATCGAAAGTGCTATTAACGGTACTCCTGGCATCGCTACATTGCGCTCCTCCTCAGCAGTGGGACTCTCCGCAGTGCGGGCAACTTTTAGCAGCGATACAGACATTTATCGCGCCCGTCAACTAGTCACCGAACGACTCCAGCAAGCCCGCAGTCAAATTCCGCAAGGTGTGAAAGAGCCTGAAATTTTGCCCGTGAGTTCGCCGTTAGGTTGGACGGTGAAATATGCGTTTACCTCTGACACCACACCGAATATGGAAGTGTGGCGAATCGTCAACTGGCAGGTCAAAAATCGGTTGTTGGCGATTCCTGGCGTAAGTAATGTGGTGATTTTTGGGGGCGATGAGCGTCAGTATCAAGTACTGGTTAACCCGAATCAACTCAAAGCATTTAACGTCACCCTAGAAGATGTCACCAAAGCGGCTAAAGCAGCTAATAATAATGCCCCAGGCGGATTTCTGATCAGCCCCGATGAAGAGACACTAGTGCGCGGCGTGGGTAGAATTGAATCGATCGAACAATTAAAAAAATCGGTAATCAAGACTAAAAATGGCACCCCCGTTTTACTCGAACAAGTTGCCGATGTCCGCATTGGTGCGGCACTAAAACGCGGCGATGCGAGTTTTCAGGGTAAGCCAGCGGTGGTGCTGACGGTGAATAAACAGCCAAGTGCCGATACGCCGAAGGTCACAAAAGCAGTTGAAGCAGCCATTGAGGAGATTAAACCCAGTCTCCCCAAAGATGTGAAGGTGACAAGTACTTTTCGTCAAGAAGATTTTATCGAAGCCTCGATTAAGAATGTCGAAGAAGCTCTGAGGGATGGGACGATTATTGTCTGCGCGATCTTGATTCTATTTTTAATGAATTGGCGGACGGTAGTAATTAGCTTGAGTGCCCTGCCCGTCTCGCTGTTGCTGGGGATGATGATTCTCAACTGGATGGGACAAGGTATCAATACCATGACTTTAGGTGGATTGGTAGTAGCGATTGGTTCAGTGGTGGATGATGCGATCGTCGATATGGAAAATGTCTACCGTCGGTTGCGGGAAAATCAACAAGCAGGCAATCCTGTCCCGCCATTACAAGTCGTCTTTGACGGTTCGGTCGAAGTGCGTGTGAGCGTGTTGTTTGCGACGATTATTATTGCTGTCGTATTTGCGCCAATTTTTGCCCTCTCAGGGGTGGAAGGCAAGATTTTTGCCCCGATGGGGTTAGCTTATTTACTATCGATTGCCGCCTCTACCTTGGTAGCACTGACCCTAACTCCGGCGATGTGTGCCTTGCTATTGGTGAATACTAAACTACCGAGTACGGAAACTTGGTTAGAAAAACAGGCTCACAAGCTTTACCGTCCGGCTCTGAAATTCTCCATCGGTCGTCCCAAAATCGTGCTGCTAGCTTCATTAGCAGCTTTTATAATGTCATTGGTCATGATGACCGGATTGGGGCAAGTATTTTTACCAGAATTTCAAGATCGATCGCTGGTGGTTGCGGCAGTCCTCAAACCTGGGCAGTCATTAGCGGCAATGAATCAAGTCGGTTTGGCGATCGAAGATGCCCTTAAAGGCAATCCTGGTGTCCAAACTGCTCAATTACGTTCTGGACGCGCTCAGGGCGATACAGAGGTTGCTGGGGTCAATGCTGCCGAATTGGACGTGCAACTGAGTGAAGAGGGGGCGAAGGATCGAGATAAAACCATCGAAGCTATTCGCAAAGAATTCGAGCGCATTCCTGGAGTCGTACCCAATATTGGGGGGTTTATTTCTCACCGGATGGATGAAGTGTTATCGGGGGTCAGAAGTGCGATCGCGGTGAAGATTTTTGGCTCGGATTTAGAACAATTGCGAACTTTAGGCACCAAAGTTCAGTCAACAATGAGTAAAATCCCAGGTTTAGTCGATCTCCAACTCGAACCACAAGTACCGATGAAACAGGTACAAATTAAATTCGATCGCGATGCTGCTGCTCGCTACGGTTTAACGGTTGGCGAACTATCAGAATCAATAGAAACTGCCCTGAGCGGAAGAGTCGTTTCCCAAGTATTAGAGCAGCAACAAACGTTCGATCTAATCGTGTGGTTGCAAGATAAATATCGCAATAATATCGAAATTATCAGCAATCTTTTGGTCGATACGCCCAACGGTCAAAAAATCCCCCTAGCTCAAGTCGCTAAGATTGAGAATGGCACTGGCCCTAACACAATTAACCGCGAGAATGTCTCTAGGTATATCGTGGTATCGAGTAATGTCGCTGGACGCGATTTAGGTTCTGTAATTAAAGATATTCGCGATAATGTGACGCGGCAAGTCCCGTTACCCGCCGGATATTATATCGAATATGGCGGTCAATTTGAAGCCCAAGAGGGAGCTACCAAAACTTTACTATTCTCTGGAGTTTTAGCTTTAGTTGCGATCGCTGTCATCCTCTACTTTGCGGTCAAATCTATTCCAGCGACGATTATGATTTTGATTAACTTACCGCTAGCTTTAATTGGTGGGGTAATTTCGATCTCTCTAACTGGTGGGATACTTTCAGTCGCATCAATGGTCGGATTTATTACCTTATTTGGAGTTGCAGCTAGAAACGGATTATTATTAGTTGAAAACTATAACTCTCGACTAGCTGAAGGACAACCTTTACGGGAAGTTTTAATTGAAGGTTCAATGGAAAGATTAGTGGCAATTTTAATGACAGCATTATCTTCAGCTTTAGGGATGGTGCCGTTGGTCATCGGTAGCGGTGCGGGTAAAGAAATTCTCCAACCACTGGCAATTGTCGTGTTGGGTGGATTATTTACATCTACTGCTCTAACGTTGCTGGTGCTTCCTGCTCTATACATTCAGTTCGGTAAGTTTTTGGTTCCACCAAAAATCCGACTACCTACCGATACCGAAAGTACAGAACTAGAAGCAACTAGTTTCTAATTGTCCATCTGTAAGTCCTTTCTGGCAACATTAACTGCTTAATAAATATTTCAGTATGAAATCTAATGTATTTGCCCTGTTTGATGAGTAATGTAACAAAATGACACGTATTCTACTAATCGAAGATGAGCTAGATTTAGGAGCCGAGATCGAACGATTACTAAAGCGTGAAGGTTACGAAGTTGATCGAGCCACAGATGGCGATCTCGGCTGGGAATTTTTATCTTCACCAGATCTAATTTATGATGTGGCGATTATCGATTGGATGCTACCTGGGATTTCGGGCATCGATTTATGCCGTCGCTTGCGCCAACAACAGCAGCAATTACCCGTACTGATGCTAACGGCTCGCAACGACATTAATGATCGCGTCACGGGCTTAGATGCTGGGGCTGATGACTATTTAGCCAAACCATTTAGTACCATAGAATTACTCGCTAGAATTCGCGCCCTCAGTCGTCGCCCTGCTCAATTTCAATCGGCACAAATTAAGCTGGGAAATTTTAGCCTCGAAGCAGAAACTCAAGTTTTAAGATATAGTGAAGCTGGTAATATCTCTGAAGTAACGCTCACTCGGAAAGAATATCAAATTCTTGAATATCTCATTGTCAACCACGGTCAAATTATCCCAGCAGATCGGTTACGTGATCGCGCTTGGAATTTAGAAACAGATCGAGCTAGCAATGTTCTAACCGCTCAAATTAGACTATTGAGAAAGAAATTATCGCAATTACCAATATGCTTAGAAATTGAAAACATTCACGGCATTGGTTATCGATTAAATTCATCAACTTCTATTTAAGTGCAAGACCATGGAGAATGCTAGAAATGTCGATAAATTATTTAAACGCAAACGCTGGCTATTGACTCTAACCTATGCTGGTGTGATGGGCTGTAGTTTAGGACTGGTAGGCTATGTATTTGATCGCATCGTTACCAATCTCAGTTATCAGTTGGTACAAAAAGAGATAGTTTCTGTAGTCAATAGTATTCACGATAATATTGAATATAAATTAGCCATTCCTGGAAAAATACCAGCAGAGATGTATGACAAAATTTCTGATCTTTGTCCGAGCTATTTGAACTGTCAAAGCCAATGGAAGAAAAAGAATCATCATGAAACAATTAATGCGGATAGATATTACGCTAACTTTTTAAACAATTTGGGTAAATCTAGAGCTATTCTAGGTATCTATCCAAATGTACCCAAAAACTCATTAAAATCTCTAGAGAAATTACGCTGGGAGAATTTTGAAGATCGATCCGGCAAACATTATCAGCAACTTACTATAGAAATTCATACCCCTGATAACCGAGTTTGGGGATATTTACAAGTAGGACGCAATTTAACAGATATCCAAGAATATCTGGGCAATATTCATTTAGTACTATTGTGTGGAATTATTGCCATCGGATTTATCGTCGCGGTCGCTAGCTGGTATTTAGCCGGATTAGCGATGCGTCCACTGTCTCAGTCCTATCAACAAATGCAACAATTTACTGCTGATGCCGCTCATGAGTTACGCACGCCTCTGGCAACATTACAAGTAATTATTGAAAATGGTCGAGCGGAATATCAACATCTTGCTCCAGAGTTGACTACTTGGCTCGATCGAGTCGAGCGACAAAATATTCGGATTGCTAGTTTAGTCAACGATCTATTATTTCTATCTAGCCTCGATCGTCCAGACAATAAGCCAATTTTAGAACGATGTTATCTGACCGAAATTGTCCTAGATTTAGTCGAAGAATTTGCCATTCCCGCAACGGCTAAATCGATCAATCTCTGTAGTAATATCGATGAGCAAGTTTGGATCGACAGTAATTCTGAGCAACTCTACCGAATGGGTGCAAATCTAATCGATAATGCAATTAAATATACTCCCACAGGTGGAGAAATAGCGATCTCGCTGACTCAGATTATGAATGATATTTCATTCCAAGTTAGCGATAATGGCATCGGGATTGCTGATGCCGATCAAGAACTAATATTTAACAGATTTCATCGAATCGAATCTAAATCCATATTACCTCAGCATAGTACGGGATTAGGACTCGCGATCGTTAAATCAATCATCGATTTGCATGGTGGAAAATTAACAGTTTGGAGTCAGATAGGTAAAGGGAGTACTTTTACAGTTAAGTTAATTAGCAGTATGAAGATCGAGTAAAGCCGTAAGTGTCACACCACCGATGACGCGGCTGGGATACATGATAGCCCTCATCTGTATTCCGCTTCAGGATCTTGGCTTTGTCTCTCGTAGGTGTGGCCACCCCCAATCATAATCGCTCAGAACCACAATCATCGCAATTTTGAAACCAGATTAAGTGCAACTATTCGGTGGTCTGGGGGATTAAGTTGGATACTGTACCCCTGTTAAGGTGCCATCTGTACTACTGTCCATCTAGCAACCTGAAAGTGGCTACATGAGGACGATTCCGGTTGCTCTGTTTTCTTGGGGCGGGCTTTTTTTCTCCCCGTGGAGAGGACAAAAATCTTTTCAAATTTACTTTTCTTGCCCATTCCCTCAGATATTCAGCAAATTCTATTACCTCCATCCGAGCAAATAACTCCCACTCTTCTGCTGAAATCGCGATTTCCATTCCTCTGAAATTTGACTGTACTTCCTCCACAACATAATAGTTCGACAAACCTGCCTCGATTTTTCCTGCACCATGTACTTCTTTCATCGCACCCCTTACTACAGAAAGAATATTGAATGCCACCATTGCCATGCAAAATACGAACAGCGCAGCCTTCGGGTAGCCTAGCGCCTTCAGTTCACAATGAAAGACATCGGTTATCACTTGGAACATCTTCTCGATTTGCCAACGCTTTAGGTAGATTTCAGAAGCAATCAACGCGGATACTTGCTCTTCTGGCAAATTAGTAAATATCCAGACTTCTTTTTCATTATGGCGTGTGGGCTTTTCCAATCGAACTACTATTCGTCTAACAATCAGCCCACTATTGAGCTGTACTTTTTGTTCCAAAACGATGCCACTATCATTTCTCCCCTGCTCTTTTAACGATGTTAACTCTTTCCAGCCGATATTTAGATGCTCCCGAATTATAAAATAGGCTGTCTTCTTATCGATCTCATTCAAGAATGCGTGGGTACAGAAATTGCGGTCAGCAATCCATAATTGCTGTGCTTGAACAGTTTCTAGAATTTGTGGCAGAATTGAGCGCTCTTGAGCGTGGGCATCTTCTTCTGGAAACACGTCTACTACTAATTCTCTTTGGGGATCTAACACTGCAATAGCTTGTGCTGGCAGTGCTGCGGCAGTTTCAGTTCTGAGTACTTCTAGTCGATGTTCAGTTCCAGCAATATGGTTTCCATCCACAATTCTTACCTCATATCCAGCCAGAATTACTTGATTTGCTTCTGCAAACTCTGCTCTGACCGCTAAAAGTTCAGTACTACTATAACGAACTAATGCCTGCGATATTTTAGTCTCTTGACCATTGATTTTTGCATACAGAGCCACTTTGGAGACTCCTATTACTTTCTCATAAGCTTTGTAGGCAGCATGTATAGACGGGTGTATTCCACAGACAACCAAACTCATTAGCCCAACAAGATTTGAAAAGAGCAACTCCTTCGTATACTGGCTTTCAGCAGTCTCTTTAAACAACTGTTCTAACTTTTCAGGTGCAAAAATCCTTTCCATAATGGCTCTAACCATAACCGTTACAGCAGTATTCTCAACAAATCGTTCAAAGATGGCGCTAATCATGTTCAATTCCCCTCTGACAAAGCTTTTCAAGTCATGGGTAGATTATAGTACATGTGTCACCTTAACAGGGGTAGT